>NZ_JBGUAX010000003.1:0-300000 GCF_041821065.1 Egicoccus sp. AB-alg2
CCCGTGCGGGGCCCCTCGGCGCTCTCCGAGGGGCCCGGCACGAGAACGTCGCAACGCTTGACAAACGCCAGCCGAACCACCGGGGTCGCTGGGCATCTCACGGCTCAGCGCTCGCAGGTGGAGACGAAGAAGACGAGACATGGCTGCTGATCAGAAGATTCGGATTCGCCTCAAGGCGTACGACCACGAGGTCCTGGACCGTTCCGCGCGCGAGATCGTGGACACGGTCGAGGCGACCGGGGCGCACGTCACCGGGCCGGTCCCGTTGCCGACCGAGCGCAACGTGTGGGCCGTCATCCGCTCGCCGCACAAGTACAAGGACTCGCGCGAGCACTTCGAGATGCGCACCCACAAGCGCCTCATCGACATCCACCAGCCGACGCAGAAGACCATCGACAAGCTGATGGGTCTCTCGCTGCCGGCCGGCGTGGACATCGAGATCAAGCTCTGACCGACCGGTCGGAGCAGGGGAACCTCCCCGCACGAACACCCGCCGTCCGCTACGGACCTCGCCGCGACGCCCACACCACCACAGCTCGCACGAGGCCGCATGACGGCCAACTGGTAGGAGACGCCACCGATGGCTTCCAAGGGCATCTTGGGGACCAAGCTCGGCATGACCCAGGTCTTCGACGAGGACAACCGCATCGTCCCCGTCACCGTGGTCCAGGCCGAGCCCAACACCGTGACCCAGGTCAAGACGACCGAGACCGACGGCTACGTCGCGGTCCAGCTCGCCTACGGCACGCGCAAGCACACCACCAAGCCGCTGGCGGGACACCTCGCCAAGGCCAACGTCGACAGCGCTCGCGTGCTGGCCGAGTTGCGCCTCGACAACGGCGACGAGCTGCCCGAGGTGGGAAGCAACGTCTCCGTGGAGACGTTCGCCAAGGGTGACGTCATCGACGTCACCGGCACCAGCAAGGGCAAGGGCCACGCCGGCGTCATGAAGCGGCACAACTTCCGCGGCATGGGCGACGGCCACGGTGTCAAGAAGAAGAACCGTCACCCCGGCTCGGTCGGCAACGCCTCCACCCCGGGGCGCACCTTCAAGGGCCAGCGCATGGCGGGTCGCATGGGTGGCGAGCGCGTCACCGTGCAGAACCTCGAGGTCGTTGACGTCGACACCGAGCACAACCTCATCCTCGTCAAGGGCGCCCTGCCCGGCGCGGACGGCGGCGTGGTGTTCCTCAAGTCGGCGGTCAAGGCCCGGAAGGGCGGTGAAGCCTGATGACCCAGGTAGACGTGAAGGACCTGCAGGGCACGACGGTCGACACGATCGACCTGCCCGCGGCGTGGTTCGAGGGCGAGGTCAAGGTGCACGTGATGCACCAGGTCGTGACCGCGCAGCTCGCCGCCGCCCGCCAGGGGACCCACAAGACCAAGACCCGCGGCGAGGTCGCCGGCGGTGGCGCCAAGCCGTGGCGCCAGAAGGGCACCGGTCGCGCCCGCCAGGGCTCGATCCGCGCCCCGCAGTGGGTCGGCGGTGGCGTCGCCCACGGCCGCACCCCCAGCGACTGGTCGGTGCGGGTCAACAAGAAGGTGAAGCGCTCCGCGCTGCGCTCCGCGCTGACCGACCGCGCCAACAACGGGCTGGTCAACGTCGTCCGCGGCCTGCAGTTCGCCACCCCGAAGACCAAGGACGCGGTCGCCGCCCTGGCGGCACTCGGCCTGGCCGAGGGCAAGGTCCTGGTCGTGCTCGCCGACCGTCACCAGGAGACGCTGCTCTCACTGCGCAACCTGCCGCGGGTGCACACCCTGACCGTCGACCAGCTCAACACCTACGACGTGCTCGACAGTGACGTCGTGGTGTTCGACGAGGCCGCCATCGCCCTGATCGGCACCGGTCGCCTCGCGAGCCAGGACACCGAGGAGGTCTCCCAGTGAAGGACCCCCGCGACATCATCCGGCGCCCGGTGATCTCCGAGAAGACCTACGGGCTGCTCGACGAGAACAAGTACACGTTCATCGTGGACCCGCGCAGCAACAAGACCGAGATCAAGCAGGCGATCGAGAAGATCTTCGACGTCAAGGTCGTCAGCGTGAACACGATGAACCGGCCCGGGAAGCGCAAGCGCCGCGGGTGGATCGTCGGCAAGCGTCCCGACACCAAGCGCGCCATCGTGACCCTGGCGCCGGGTGACGAGATCGAACTCTTCGAGGCCGGGCTCTAAGCCCGCCCGAGCGACCTCCCAGAGGTTCCCACCATGGCCATTCGCAAGTTCAAGCCGACGTCGCCCGGGCGGCGTGGCGCTTCGGTCAACGACTTCGGCACCGTCACGAAGTCGACGCCCGAGCGCTCGCTGCTGGCGCCCCTGTCCAAGAAGGCCGGTCGCAACACCCACGGCCGTATCACCAGCCGCCACCGCGGCGGTGGGCACAAGCGCAAGTACCGCGTCATCGACTTCCGTCGCAACAAGGACGGCGTGCCCGCCACGGTCGCGGCGGTCGAGTACGACCCCAACCGCTCGGCGCGGATCGCGCTGCTGCACTACCACGACGGCGAGAAGCGCTACATCCTGGCGCCGAAGAACCTCGTCGTCGGCGCGGTCGTGGAGTCGGGCCCCGGCGCCGACATCAAGGTCGGCAACGCCCTGCCGCTGGTGAACATCCCGGTCGGTACCACCGTCCACGCCGTGGAACTGCGGCCGGGCGGTGGCGCCAAGCTGGGCCGCTCGGCCGGCACCTCGATCCAGCTGCTCGCCAAGGAAGGCAAGATGGCCGCGCTGCGGCTGCCCTCCGGTGAGATCCGCCTGGTCGAGAACCGCTGCCGCGCCACCATCGGCGCCGTCGGCAACGAGGAGCACGAGCTCCTCAACCACGGCAAGGCCGGTGCGACCCGCTGGCGCGGCCAGCGTCCGCAGACCCGCGGTGTCGCCATGAACCCGGTCGACCACCCGCTCGGCGGTGGTGAGGGCAAGTCCTCCGGCGGCCGCCACCCGGTCGACCCGTGGGGCAACCCCGAGCGCCGCACCCGTCGGGGCAAGAAGGCCTCCGACCAGTACATCATCCGCCGTCGCGGCAAGAACCGGAGGCGCTGACACATGCCCCGCAGCCTGAAGAAGGGTCCGTTCGTCGACGACCACCTCATGAAGAAGGTGGACGCACAGAACGAGGCCGGCGAGAAGCGCGTCATCAAGACCTGGTCGCGGCGATCGACGATCTTCCCGGAGATGGTCGGTCACACGATCGCGGTCCACGACGGTCGCAAGCACGTGCCGGTCTTCATCTCCGAGTCCATGGTCGGCCACAAGCTGGGCGAGTTCGCTCCCACCCGCGCCATCAAGTGGGGCGGGGCTGGCGAGAAGCAGGCCCAGAAGAAGCGCCGATAGGGAAGTCGCCCCCTCGGGGCGCGAGAAGGATTCGCCTCCACAGGGGCGCGAGAAGGACTTGCACATGATCACCAAGGTCAAGGCGACCGCGAAGTACGTGCGCGTCTCGCCGTACAAGGTCCGCCAGCTGACCCCGCTCATCGTGGGGCAGTCGGTGGCCGAGGCGCAGCGCATCCTGTCCTTCACGGACAAGAAGGCCGCTGCCGCGCCGCTGCTCAAGGTCCTGAACTCGGCGATCGCGAACGCGGAGAACAACGACGGGCTCGACCCCGACGAGCTGATCGTCCACACCGCCTACGCCGACGAGGGCCCCACCCTCAAGCGCTACCAGCCGCGCGCCCTCGGTCGCGCCTACCGCATCCGCAAGCGGACGAGCCACATCACCGTGGTGGTCTCGCCCGCGGAGGAGAACTGACATGGGTCAGAAGGTCAACCCGTACGGCTTCCGTCTCGGCGTCACCACGGACTGGAAGTCCAAGTGGATCGCGGACAAGAAGGAATACGCCGCGTACCTCCACGAGGACGACCGCGTGCGCAAGTACGTGCGTCAGCGCGTGCGTCACGCCGGCATCAGCCGCATCGACATCACCCGCACCCGTGACAACGTCGAGGTCAGCGTCCAGGCGGCGCGTCCCGGCATCGTCATCGGTCGCCGTGGTGCCGAGGCCGACGCGATCCGGGCGGATCTCGAGAAGCTGACCTCGAAGAAGGTCAAGCTCAACATCATCGAGATCAAGAACCCCGAGCTCGACGCGCAGGTCGTGGCGTTCAACGTCGCCGAGCAGCTGCGTGGCCGGGTCTCGTTCCGTCGCGCCATGCGCCGCGCGGTGCAGTCGGCCATGAAGGCCGGCGCCAAGGGCATCCGGATCCAGGTCTCGGGCCGCCTCGGCGGTGCGGAGATGAGCCGGACCGAGTGGTACCGCGAGGGTCGCGTCCCGCTGCACACGCTGCGCGCCAAGGTCGACTACGGCTTCGACGAGGCCCGGACCACCTACGGCCGCATCGGCGTCAAGGTGTGGGTCTACACCGGTGAGCAGATCGGCACCGGCGAGGAGGCCGAGGCCCAGCGCGCGATGGACCGTGCCAAGGCGCTGGCCGAGGGCCGCCCGGTCGACGACCGTCCGCGCCGCAAGTCGGCCCGCAAGGCCGCCAGCGTGGCCAAGAAGGTCACCGGCGTCGGCTCGCGGCAGCAGCCCGCCAAGACCGCCCCTGCCGAGGCCGCCCCAGCCGACACCTCGGACACCGCCGGCTCGCCGGCGACGCCGGGTGGCCCCGGCCACACGGTGCCCACCTCGGTGACCGAGCCGGGCCAGACCCCCAAGACCGACGTCGAGCAGGCCACCACCGAGTCCCTGCCGCCGCAGTCGGGCCCGATGGACGTCAGCGCCGTGACCGAGGCCGACGTGACGCCGGGCGAGGAGTCGGCGCCGACCGACGCCGTCCCGGCCGGCTCGCCCGAGGGCGCGAACGCCGAGGCCGACACCGACAAGCCGTCCACCGCCGTCACCGACGTCGAGCAGTCCGGGGACGCCCCCGCTGCCGGCACGGAGGGCGACGCCGAGGAAGGGGAGAGCTGATGCTCGCTCCCAAGCGCGTCAAGCACCGCAAGCAGCACCGGCCGCGCCCGCTGAAGGGCCTGTCCAAGGGCCACACCCAGGTCTACGTGGGTGACTACGGCCTGATGGCGACCACGCCGGGCTGGATCACCGCACGGCAGATCGAGGCCGCCCGTATCTCCATCACGCGTGCCATCAAGCGTGGCGGGAAGGTGCGCATCACGATCTTCCCGGACCGTTCCATCACCAAGAAGCCGCTGGAGACCCGGATGGGTTCCGGCAAGGGCTCGCCGGACCACTGGGTCGCGGCGGTCAAGCCCGGCCGGATCATGTTCGAGCTGTCCGGCGTCCCCGAGGAGCTGGCCCGCGAGGCCATGCGCAAGGCGTCGCACAAGCTCCCCGTCAAGACCAAGTTCGTCAAGCGCGAGGAGGGCGGCGAGTGAGCACCGCGACCGAGCTGCGTGAGCTTCCCGACGACGAGCTGCGTCAGGCGCTGACCGAGAGCAAGGAGGAGCTGTTCAACCTCCGCTTCCAGGTCGTGACCGGGCAGCTCGACGACCCCCGTCGAATCAAGACCGTCAAGCGCGAGATCGCGCGCATCCTGACCGTGATGCGGGAGCGCGAGATCGCCGCCGCACGTGACACCGAGGCCTGATACCCATGGCAGAGACCACCGAGCGCAGCACCACCCGCAAGGAGCGCCAGGGCGTCGTCGTGTCCGACGTGCAGGACAAGACCATCGTCGTGCGCGTCGACCGGCGGACGACCCACCCGCTGTACGGCAAGACGATGAAGTCGTCGAAGAAGTACCACGTCCACGACGAGACCAACGACGCCAACGTCGGCGACACGGTCCGCATCGTCGAGACCCGTCCGCTGTCGAAGCTCAAGCGCTGGCGCCTGGCCGAAATCGTCGAGCGCGCGAAGTAATCACCCGTCCGGACGGGTGCCCCGGCCGGCGTGTGACACGCCACGAGGCACCGCGCCCCGACGAACGAAGCAGAGAGACGATCAACGATGATCCAGCAGGAATCGCGGCTGAAGGTCGCGGACAACTCGGGGGCACGCGAAGTGCTGTGCATCCGGGTGCTCGGCGGGTCCGGACGGCGCTACGCGTCCGTCGGTGACGTGTTCGTCGGCACCGTCAAGAACGCGATCCCCCAGTCCAACGTCAAGAAGGGCGAGGTCGTCCGCTGCGTGGTCGTGCGCACCGCCAAGGAGCGCCGGCGGCCGGACGGTTCCTACGTCAAGTTCGACGACAACGCGTGCGTGATCATCCGCCCGGACGGCAGCCCGCGCGGGACCCGCATCTTCGGGCCCGTCGCTCGCGAGCTGCGCGACAACAAGTTCATGCGGATCATCTCGCTCGCGCCGGAGGTGCTGTAGACCATGCGTCGCATTCGCAAGGACGACCAGGTCCAGGTGATCGCCGGCAAGGACGCGGGCCGCTCCGGCCGCGTCATCAAGGTGTTCACCGACCGCGACCGCGTGCTGGTCGAGGGTCGCAACTACGTCAAGAAGCACGAGCGGATCCAGGCCCAGCGTGGTGGCGCCCAGGAGGGCGGCATCATCGAGACCGAGGCCCCGATCCACATCTCCAACCTGATGCCGATCTGCCCCTCGTGCGATGCCCCGACCCGCGTCGGCTACCGCTACGAGAACGAGGGCGACCGTCGCAGCAAGGTCCGCGTCTGCAAGAAGTGCGACAGCACCTTCTGAGCCGCCGCCGACACCAACGACCCCACACCGCGAGCCGGCCCGGCCTGTGACAGGCAGCGGGATCGGCGCCACACCGCCCGACGCGAGCGGTGCGGCCGAGTCGGCCGCGACGAACGAGGAAGACGCTTCCCATGAGCGACACCGAGACCACCACCGCCCCGACGGGCGGCACCGACCGGGTCGTGCCGCGCCTAAAGCAGCGCTACCTGGACGAGGTTCGCCCGCAGCTGCTCGAGCAGCTCGGCGTCAACGCGATGCGCATCCCCAAGCTCGAGAAGATCGTCGTCAACGTCGGTCTCGGCGAGGCGGTCAACGACTCGCGCGCGCTCGAGGGCGCGATCCGCGACCTGCAGACGATCACCGGCCAGAAGCCGCGCGTGAACCGGGCCCGCAAGTCCATCGCCGGGTTCAAGCTGCGCGAGGGCATGCCGATCGGCGCGAAGGTGACGCTGCGCGGCGACCGGGCGTGGGAGTTCTTCGACCGGCTGCTGTCGGTCGCCTTCCCCCGCATCCGTGACTTCCGTGGCCTGAAGGCGACCTCCTTCGACGGCAACGGCAACTACACGTTCGGGCTCACCGAGCAGCTGGTGTTCCCGGAGATCGACTACGACCAGATCGACGCCGTGCGTGGCATGGACATCACCATCGTCACCACCGCGGACGACGACGAGCATGCCCGCGCGTTCCTGGACGCCTACGGCTTCCCGTTCGTCCGCGACACCCAAGGTTAAGGAAGAGACGTGGCGAAGAAGTCAAAGATCGCCCAGCAGCGCCGCGGCATGAAGTACGGCGTGCAGAACTACACGCGCTGCGACCGGTGTGGTCGTCCGCGCGCCGTGTTCAAGCGCTTCAAGCTGTGCCGGGTCTGCTTCCGCGAGATGGCACACGCCGGCGAGCTGCCGGGCATCAAGAAGGCCTCCTGGTAACGGATGCGGGTGGGGCTGCGCCCCCCCGCAGGCCCCCCCAAGGTCAAGGGCCAAGGTCAAGGGCCAAGGGCAAGGGCAAATGCAAGAGCCAGGTCAAGGACATCACCCGCTGCGCGGGTGACTGACACGGGAAGTGCCGGGATGCGTCCCGGGAACCCCGAGGAGCACCGAACATGACGATGACCGACCCCGTGGCGGACATGCTGACGCGTGTCCGGAACGCGTCGATCGCATACCACGACACGACCACCATGCCGTCCTCGAAGATCAAGGTGAACATCGCCCGGATCCTCGAGCAGGAGGGCTACATCACCGGCTGGTCGGTCGACGACGCCACGCCGCAGCCGAACCTGACCATCCGGATGAAGTACGGCCCCAACCGCGAGCGCGTGATCACCGGTCTGCGCCGCATCTCCAAGCCGGGCCTGCGCGTCTACGTGAAGAAGGACGAGATCCCCCGCGTGCTGGGTGGCCTCGGCGTCGCGATCCTGTCCACCAACGCCGGCCTGATGACCGACCGCACCGCGCGCCAGGAAGGCCGCGGCGGCGAAGTCGTCGCCTACGTCTGGTAGGAGAAACCATGTCCCGCATTGGCAAGCTCCCGGTTCCCGTGCCGGACGGCGTCGACGTCACGATCGATGGCCTGACGGTCACCGTGAAGGGGCCCAAGGGCGAGTTGACCCGCACCATGCCCGAGGGCGTCACCCTGTCGCGTGACGAGGACGGCGCCGTCGTGGTCACCCGCAACGGCGAGACGCGGACCGAGCGGTCGCGTCACGGCCTGGTGCGCACCCTGATCAGCAACATGATCGTCGGCGTCACCGACGGCTACCGCAAGGCGCTCGAGCTGGTCGGCGTCGGGTACCGCGCTGCCGCCAAGGGCTCGGACGTCGAACTGCAGGTCGGCTACAGCCACCCGGTACTGATCGAGGCGCCCGACGGCATCACCCTCAACGTGCCGGCCCCGACGCGGATCGAGGTCAGCGGCATCGACAAGGTGCTCGTCGGCCAGGTCGCCGCCAACATCCGCAAGGTGCGTCCGCCGGAGCCCTACAAGGGCAAGGGCATCAAGTACGAGGGCGAGCGCATCCGCCGCAAGGCCGGCAAGGCCGCGGGCCGCTAGGCCTGCCGCCCACCCGGCGTACCGCAACGACAACCAACCGCCAGCGGTGCCGCGGGCTTCCCAGCCGCGGTGCCGCCGCCCCGAGCGAGGCCCCTCGCGACGGGCTCGTGGCCGCCCTCTCGACCGCACCCGGTCCGGGCGGCTGCACGAGGAGGAGAAGACCTTCATGGACGCGAGCAAGAAGCGCCTCGCCCGCCAGCGGCGGCAGAAGCGCATCCGCAAGCACGTGCGTGGCACGGCCGTCAAGCCGCGCCTGTCCGTGTACCGCAGCAACACCCACATCTACGCCCAGCTCATCGACGACGTGAGCGGCCACACGGTGGCCGCGGCGTCCTCGCTGGAGACCGGGGTGGCCAAGGGCGACGACGGCAAGGTCGGCGTCGCCAAGCAGGTCGGCACCCTCGTCGGCCAGCGCGCCAAGGACGCCGGCATCTCGACCTGCGTCTTCGACCGCGGCGGCAACCGCTACGCCGGCCGGGTCGCGGCCCTCGCCGAGGGCGCGCGCGAGGCGGGGCTCGAGTTCTAGAGAGGTCTCCCCGGCACTTGCCGGGGCACAAAGGAGTAACCCATGGCAGCCAACAACCGTGGAGGCGGGGGTCCGGGTCGCGGTCGCGGCCGGGACGACCGTCGCGGGCGGGGTCGCGAGCAGGAGCGCGAGCAGTACGACGAGCGCGTCGTCGCGATCAACCGCGTCGCCAAGGTCGTGAAGGGTGGTCGCCGCTTCCAGTTCACCGCGCTCGTCGTCGTCGGTGACGGCAAGGGCATGGTGGGCATCGGCCACGGCAAGGCCAAGGAAGTGCAGTCGGCCATCCAGAAGGGCGTCGAAGAGGCCAAGAAGAACTTCTTCAAGGTCCCGATGGTCGGCAACACCATCGTGCACCCCGTCGTGGGTCGCGCCGGCGCCGGTCAGGTCATGCTCAAGCCGGCCGCCCCGGGTACCGGGGTCATCGCCGGTGGTCCGGTCCGCGCCGTCATCGAGGCCGCCGGTATCCACGACCTGCTCGCGAAGTCGCTGGGCACCGCCAACCCGATCAACGTCGTGCACGCGACGGTGGCCGGGCTGAAGAGCCAGCGCTCCGCCCACGAGATCGCCACCCTCCGGGACAAGGCGGTCGAGGACGTGGCCCCCAAGAAGATGCTGGAGACGATGCGACAGGGTGGGAAGTGATGGCTGACAAGCTGCTGCGCATCACCCAGACGCGGTCGGTCATCGGCCGCACCCAGGACCAGCGCGACACCGTGCGGTCCCTGGGCCTCAAGCGCATCCGTCACACCGTCGAGCAGCCGGACCGCCCGGAGATCCGTGGGATGCTCCGCAAGGTCCCGCACCTCGTCGAGTGGGAAGTCGTGGACGCGGCGAAGCCGAACACGCGGCCTGAAGTGGAGGCCTGAGATGACCATCAAGCTTCACCACCTGAAGCCCGCCGAGGGCGCGAAGACCGACAAGAAGCGGGTCGCCCGTGGTGACCGTGGCCGTGGCGGCAAGACCGCCGGTCGTGGCACCAAGGGCACGGGCGCGCGCGGCACCGTGCCGGCCGGGTTCGAGGGCGGCCAGATGCCCCTCATCCGTCGCCAGCCCAAGCAGCCCGGCTTCAACAACCCGAACAAGATCGACTACGCGGTCATCAACGTCTCGCGACTCGAGGAGGCCTTCGAGGCCGGCGACGAGGTCACGGTGGCGACACTGACCGCCAAGGGCCTGGTCAAGAAGAAGCGTCCGGTCAAGGTGCTCGGTCACGGTGAGCTGTCCAAGGCGCTCACCGTCGACGTCGACGCGCTGACCGCCACCGCGCGTGAGAAGATCACCGCGGCCGGCGGGACCGTCCGCGACTGACACGCCCCACGCCCTTCGTGAGCGTCACGGCCGCCGGCGGCGGCGGGTGCGCCCGGGTCGGCTCGATGCCACTCGCGCGCCTCGCGGCCACCGGCGGCTTTTCACGAAGGGCGGTGTCCGTTCGAACCGATAGCATCATGGCCCGCGACCGTGTCCGTCGCGTGGCGCCCGGGGGAGCGACGCCGACGTCGCGAGCAGGCCTAGTGCCCCGGGCCGTGAAATAGCCCCGAGGACCCCATGCTCCGAGCGTTCGTCAACGCCTTCAAGATCCCCGACCTGCGGCGCAAGCTGCTGTTCACGCTGGGGATCATCGCCATCTACCGCCTCGGGGGCTGGATCCCGGTGCCGGGTGTCGAGGTCGACCTGCTCCGCGACGCCGTCGCGGGCGCCGGCGCCGGTGGCATCGTCGGCATCATCAACCTGTTCGCCGGCGGCGCCCTGCAGCAGATGGCGGTGTTCGCGCTCGGCATCATGCCCTACATCACCGCCAGCATCATCATGCAGTTGCTGGCCGTCGTGATCCCCAAGCTCGAAGCGCTGCAGCGCGAGGGCGAGCAGGGCCGCAAGAAGATCACGCAGTACACGCGCTACATCACCATCGGCCTGGCGCTGCTGCAGTCGACCACGCTGGTGACGTTGGCCCGCAACGGGGTGGCGTTCGGCGTCGACGTGATGCCGCAGGCGGGGACCGGCACGATCGTGCTGATGGTCCTGACGTTGACCGCCGGCACGGGCCTGATCATGTGGCTCGGTGAGCTCATCACCCAGCGCGGTGTCGGCAACGGCATGTCGCTGCTGATCTACGTGTCCATCATCAGCCAGTTCCCCTCGCAGCTGTACGCGCTGCAGGCGGAGAAGCAGCTCGAGTCCCCCTTCCAGGGCTGGGAGTGGGTGGCCGGCGTGCTGCTGATGGGCATCTTCCTGACCGTGGCCGTGGTGTTCATGGAGATGGGCCAGCGCCGCATCCCCGTGCAGTACGCCCGCCGTCAGGTCGGCCGGCGCAGCTACGGCGGCCAGTCCACCTACATCCCGCTGAAGGTCAACCAGTCCGGCGTCATCCCGGTCATCTTCGCCTCGTCGCTGATGTACCTGCCGGGCCTGATCGCCAACATCTCCGGCAGCGAGCGGATGCGGGTCTGGACGGAGACCTACCTGGCGGACGCCAGCAACTGGTTCTACATCCTGACCTTCGCCGCGCTGACGATCTTCTTCGCCTACTTCTACACCGCGATCGCCTTCAACCCGGTCGAGGTCGCGGACAACATGAAGCGCTACGGCGGGTTCATCCCGGGCATCCGTCCGGGCCGTCAGACGGCCGAGTACCTCGACCGCGTCCTGACCCGGATCACGCTGCCGGGCTCGCTCTACCTCGCGGTCGTGGCGGTGCTGCCGTTCATCCTGCTGGCGGTCGGCAACGTGACCGCGTTCCCGCTCGGTGGCGTCAGCCTGCTGATCATGGTGGGCGTCGCCCTGCAGACGATGCAGCAGATCGAGAGCCAGCTCATGCAGCGCAACTACGAGGGCTTCCTGCGCTGACCCGCCACGCCGGCGGATCGACCCGGTCCGCCGCGGACGTCGACGCCCCGCGGTGGCGACGCATCCACGAGAGGACGACCACGTGCGCGTGATCCTGTTGGGACCCCCGGGCGCCGGGAAGGGGACGCAGGCCGGCCGCATCGCGCAGGCCTTCGACATCCCGCACATCTCCACGGGAGACATCCTGCGTGCGAACGTGCGCGAGGGGACGCCGCTCGGGCAGCAGGCGAAGGGTTTCATGGACGCCGGCGAGCTGGTGCCCGACGACGTGATCCTCGGCATGGTCGGCGACCGGCTCGCGGAGCCCGACGCGAAGGACGGCTTCCTGTTCGACGGCTTCCCGCGCACGGTCCCGCAGGCCGAGGCGCTCGAGCAGCTGCTGATCGAGCGCGAGCAGCCGCTGGACGCCGTGCTGCGGATGCTCGTGGACACCAAGGAGATCGTGCAGCGGCTCACGGGCCGGCGTACCTGCAGCAACTGCGGGGCCGTGAAGCACATGGTCTACGACCCGCCGGCGGTCGACGGGGTGTGCGACCGGTGCGGCGGTCAGCTCGTGCAGCGGCCCGACGACGCCGAGGACGTGGTGCTCAACCGCCTCGAGGTGTACCGGCGCTCGACCGAGCCGCTCGAGGAGTTCTACTGGGGCCGCGGCCTGCTGCGTGACGTGGAGGCGGTCGGCACCGTTGACGACGTCGCCGCCCGCATGGACGCCATCCTCCGGGACTTCGCCTAGGCGAGGCAACGAGCGAGCGTCAGCGAGCAAGACGACCGGGGCTGGCGGGCGGGATCGAACATGATCATCAAGAAGTCGAGGGACGAGATCGCCCGGATGGCGCGGGCCGGGGCCGTGGTGGCCAAGGTCCACGAGGAGCTCATGGCGGCGCTCGAACCGGGCATGACGACGCTGGATCTCGACCGCATCGCGGAGAAGATCGTGACCGCCGAGGGTGCGGTGCCCTCGTTCAAGGGCTACCGCGGTTTCCCCGCCACCCTCTGCACGTCGAAGAACCACGAGATCGTCCACGGCATCCCGTCGAAGGACGTGGTCCTCGAGGAGGGCGACGTCATCTCGATCGACGCCGGCGCGATCGTGGACGGCTTCCACGGCGACTCGGCCACGACGCTGATCGTCGGGGGCGAGCAGGCGGTCGACCCGGCGGTGGCGGCGCTGGTCCGCGAAACCCGCAACGCCCTGTGGCGCGGACTGGGCCAGGTGCGTGACGGCAACCGGTTGGGAGACGTGGGCGCCGCGATCGAGGCGGTCGCCGACGAGCACGGCTACGGGGTCGTGCGCGAGTACGTCGGCCACGGCATCGGGCGGGCGCTGCACGAGGACCCGTCGGTGCCCAACTACGGCCAGCCCGGCCGCGGGATGAAGCTGACCCGTGGGTGGGTGATCGCCGTCGAGCCGATGTTCAACCTGGGCACCGAGGAGACCGAGACCCTCGACGACGGGTGGACGGTCGTCACGGCCGACGGTGCGGTGTCGGCGCACTGGGAGCACACGATCGCGGTGACGGCCGACGGCCCGGTCGTGCTGACGGCGCGCAGCGACGAGCCGTCGAACCTGCTGGAAGCCGCGATCCCGACCTGGTAGCACCGGCGCCAGCGTCCAGTTGCCCCACACCGGACCGCCTGGGTACCCTGTGCCCTCGTCCTGCCTGCGCAGGGCGTGCCTCTACTGTGGGGCAACGATTCGTTCCGTCCGGCGTGCCGGCAACTCGAGACCTCGAACCGCCACGCGCTCGGACCTTCCGCCTCCTCGATCCACGGGCCTGCCCGTGCTCGCGGTGCGCGGGCGACCACCGGATCCGCCGCCTGGCGGTCCGGGCACCACCACGAACCGACCCGGAGACGGCGTGGCAGAGAAGGAAGAGTCCATCCAGGTGGAGGGCACCGTCACGGAGGCCCTCCCGAACACGCAGTTCCGTGTGGAGCTGGAGAACGGCCACAGCGTGCTCGCCCACATCAGCGGCAAGATGCGGATGCACTACATCCGGATCCTGCCGGGCGACAAGGTGGTCGTGGAGCTCTCTCCCTACGACCTGTCCCGCGGGCGGATCACCTACCGCTACAAGTGAGACACCACGCTCGGCCACGCAGGGCGCGCGTCGCTGCCACGACGTGACCACCGCCCCGGTCGAGTGACAACGTGCCGCCCGGTCCCGGGTGTGCGCCACAGATCGGCCGGCCGTCGCCGACCACGGCCCCATGGGGTCCGTGCACAGGCGACGACGAGCGTCCACCCGCACCGGGTCCGGACGCGGCCCCGGTGCGAGGCAGGCAGGCCCCGCGCCGCCGACGACCAGCCGGGTCGTCGGACCAGCCGAAGGAGAGCAACGTGAAGGTCCATCCTTCCGTGAAGAAGCAGTGCGACAAGTGCAAGATCATCCGTCGTCGCGGCAGCGTGCGTGTGATCTGCGAGAACCCGCGCCACAAGCAGCGCCAGGGCTGACGGGAGGCTGATCGAACATGGCACGTATCGCTGGCGTCGACGTCCCGCGCGAGAAGCGCGTGGTCATCGCCCTCACCTACATCTACGGGGTCGGCAAGTCCCGCGCCCAGGCCACCCTGGCCGCGGCCGAGATCGACCCGGACACCCGTGTCCGTGACCTGACCGACGACGAGGTGGGCCGCCTGCGCGCCCACATCGAGAACGAGTACCGCGTCGAGGGTGACCTGCGACGCGAGGTCGCGAACAACATCAAGCGCAAGATCGAGATCGGGTCCTACCAGGGCATCCGGCACCGCCTGGGCCTGCCGGTCCGCGGTCAGCGCACGCACACCAACGCGCGCAGCCGCAAGGGCCCGAAGCGCACCGTCGGCGGCATCCGCAAGCCGACGCGCAAGCACTGATCCAGCGACCGAGGTAGCTGAACATGGCAGCACAGAAGAAGCAGCGCGGTCGCCGGCGCGAGCGCAAGAACGTGATGCACGCCCAGTGCCACATCAAGGCGACCTTCAACAACACGATCATCACCTTCACCGACCAGCAGGGCAACGTGCTGGCGTGGTCGACGGGTGGCAACGCGGGCTTCAAGGGCTCGCGCAAGTCCACGCCGTTCGCCGCCCAGGTCGCCGCCGAGTCCGCCACCAAGGCGGCCATCGACAACGGCGTGCGCAAGGTCGACGTGCTCTGCAAGGGCCCGGGCGCCGGTCGTGAGACCGCGATCCGGACCCTGGCCGCCGCCGGCATCGAGGTGCTGTCCATCAAGGACATCACCCCCGTGCCGCACAACGGCTGCCGCCCCCCGAAGCGCCGCCGCACCTGACACCCGTCGGACGCGGCGAGGAGCGCGTGTCGTCGCGCCGGCCCTCGGGCCGGCCCGGCGCGCTCCCGTGGCACCTCGAGACGTGCTCGGGGTGACCGAGGAAAGAAGGAACACGACAAGATGGCTCGTTACACCGGCCCGATGACGAAGAAGTCACGCCGCCTCGGCGTCGACCTCAAGGGCAACGACAAGAACTTCGAGAAGCGCCCCTACCCGCCGGGTGAGCACGGCCGCGGCCGCATCAAGGAGTCGGAGTACCTGCTCCAGATGCGCGAGAAGCAGAAGGCCCGCTACTACTACGGCGTGCTGGAGAAGCAGTTCCGTCGCTACTACGAGGAGGCCACCCGCAAGGAGGGCCTGACCGGCGAGAACCTGCTGATCCTGCTCGAGCTGCGCCTCGACAACGTGCTCTACCGCGGCGGTTTCGGCCGTACCCGCGCGGAGTCGCGCCAGCTGGCCAGCCACAAGCACGTGATGGTCAACAACCGTGCGACCAACATCCCGTCGTACCGGGTCAAGCCGGGCGACGTGATCGAGATCCGGCAGCGTGCCCGCGAGTCCCAGGCGGTCATCGGTTCGCTGGAGGTCTTCGGTTCGCGCGAGGTGCCGGGCTGGCTGCAGTCCGACCCGAACCAGTTCAAGATCCACGTGGTCGACGTCCCGGTGCGTGCCCAGATCGACGCCCCGGTGAACGAGCAGGCCATCGTCGAGCTCTACTCGAAGTAGGCGTGTCCGGCGGCGCGACCGTCCCGTCCCACCCGGCGGGAAGCGGTCGCGCCGCCCACGCGCGTCCACAACACCGTCGCCGCCACGACCCGTGCGGCGACCCGCGGACCGGCCCGGGATCACCGGCCCGCGGTCCGACGAACGCACCGCCGATGGCCCCGGGATCGAGGGCGGTGCGTGGCGGGGGGACGTCCCCGCCGAACAGCCGCCTCGTGTACGGGGCGCAGAAGGATCAGAGGAGCACCTGTGTCGGACTTCGGTTTCTACGACGAGGACGGCGTGATGAGTCTTGGCGAGACCGCCTCGGGCTCGCCGTTCATCGCCTACCGCCCACGCCTCGAGGAACAGCCCGTCGAGGAGGGCACCCGCTCGCGGTTCACGATCGACCCGCTCGAGCCGGGCTTCGGCTACACCATCGGCAACTCGCTGCGTCGCACCCTGCTGAGCTCGGTGCCCGGCGCCGCGGTCACCCGCATCCGGTTCACCTCCGCCCAGGCCGCCGGCCCCGAGGGCGGCTCGGTCCTCCACGAGTTCTCGGCCATCGAGGGCGTCAAGGAGGACGTGACCGACATCATCCTCAACATCAAGGACCTCGTGGTCCGCTCGGACTCCGACGAGCCGGTGGAGATCTTCCTCGGCGGTGACGGCCCGGGTGTCCTGACCGCGGAGAACATCTTCGCGCCCTCGCAGGTCGAGGTCGTCAACGAGGACCTGCACATCGCCACCCTGAACGCCAACGGTCACCTCGAGATGTACCTGACCGTCGAGCGGGGTCGCGGCTACCGCACCGCCGACGCCAACAAGCGGTCCAACGACCCGATCGGCGTCATCGCGATCGACTCGGTGTTCAGCCCGATCCGGCGCGTCGCGTACCGGGTGGAGTCCACCCGCGTCGAGCAGATGACCAACTACGACAAGCTCGTCCTCGACGTGGAGACCGACGGGTCGCTCACGCCGGCGCAGGCGCTGTCGTCGGCCGGTGAGACCCTCAAGGGCCTCTTCGAGCAGTTCGCGGGCTTCGAGACCTCCGGCCCCGGCGGCATCGTGGTCTCCCCGGAGGAGGCGCTGGCCTCGATCGGGTCCGACCCGATCAAGCAGATGGCGATCGAGGACCTCGACCTGTCGGTGCGGTCCTACAACTGCCTCAAGCGTGAGGGCGTCGCCACGGTCGGCGAGCTGATGGAGAAGACCGAGCAGGACCTGCTCGAGATCCGCAACTTCGGCTCCAAGTCCGTGGACGAGGTCAAGGACAAGCTGGCCGAGCTGGGCGTCGCACTGCGCGAGTGACCGGCCCCGTGGGGGAGGGCGCGCGTCGTCGTCCCCCACGCCACCAGGCGTGGTGGGAGCGCCGTCCGCGCCCCCACGAGAAGAGTTGAAAGAGAGCACATCATGCCGACCCCGAAGCGTGGCCCCCGGCTCGGTGGTAGCCCGGCGCACCAGCGGCACCTGTTGGCCAACCTGGCCAAGGACCTGTTCCGTCACGGTCGCATCAAGACGACCGAGGCCAAGGCCCGTGCGCTGCGTCCGTACGCCGAGCGCCTGATCACCAAGGCGAAGCAGGGCGACCTGCACGCCCGCCGCCAAGTGCTGGCCAAGCTCAACGACCGCGACGTCGTGGCCTACCTCTTCGAGGAGGTCGCACCGCGGTTCGCCGACCGCAACGGCGGCTACACCCGCCTGCTGAAGCTCGGTCCGCGCAAGGGCGACAACGCCCCCATGGCGCTGGTCGAGCTGGTCGAGCTGGGCCAGCAGTCCGGCGAGGACGTCATCGAGGAGGCCAAGGTCAGCCGCTCGCGTGGCCTGTTCGGCCGCCGTCGCCGCCGCACCGCCGAGGCCGCGGCCGGGACCGCCGTCCTCGACTACGACCTCGCGGCCGAGGACGAGGGCGTCGAGGAGGCGTCCCCGGAATCGCCCGAGTCGCCCGAGTCCCCGGAGTCGGTGGACTCGCCGGAGTCGGTGGACTCGCCGGAGTCGGTGGACTCGCCGGAGGACGCCGAGACCGACGACGACGAGGAAAAGTAGGACGCACCCGTGTCGGACGGTGCGCGCCCGAGCGTGAGGCTGCGGCTCGACCTCGCCTACGACGGCGCACCGTTCGCCGGGTTCGCCCGCCAGCCCGACCAGACCACCGTGCAGGGCACGCTCGAAGGTGCGGCCGCACGGATCCTCGGGCAGCCGATCGAGACGACCTGCGCCGGGCGCACGGACCGAGGGGTCCACGCGCTGGCGCAGGTCGTCCATTTCGACGCCGATCCGACGCTGGAGCGCACCCGGCGTGCCCTGCAGGACCTCGAGGCGTTCCGTGACCGTCTCGACCGCCTCGTCGGTGCGGCCATCACGATCTGGCAGGCGCGAGCGGTACCCGACGCCTTCGACGCCCGCTTCTCCGCCACCTGGCGCCGCTACCGCTACCGGGTGGCCGACACGCCGGCGCTCTCGCCGCTGCTGCGCCACGCCTGCTGGCACGTGCGCGAGCCACTGTCGCTGACAGCCATGCGCGCGGCTGCCCGCCACGTCGTCGGCGAGCACGACTTCGCCGCGTTCTGCAGGAAGGTCCCGGGCCGCACCTCGGTCCGCCGGTTGGACACGTGCACGATCCGGCGTGCGGAGGACGGCCTGCTGCACTTCCGGTTGGTCGGCAACGCGTTCTGCCACAACCAGGTGCGTGCCCTGGTCGGCAGTCTCGTCGAGGTGGGACGGGGCCGCCGCGACCCGGCCTGGATCGCCGAGGTCCTGGCGTCCGCTGACCGTCAGCGGGCCGGTCGCGTGGCGCCGCCGGACGGCCTGGTGCTGGAAGGTGTCGGCTACGGCCGCCGATGGCCCAGCGCCCCGCCGGCGACGGTCCACACGGGGCTCTGAGGGCTGACCGCTCGTCGGTGAGGGGCAAAGTGGGCGTCCGATGCCCCGGTCGCACCTCGGCGGCAGCCGTGCGTTCTCCACCGTGCCAGCGGCAAACCGGTGGCGGCGGCGGTCGCCGTACGGTCCACTGTCCACCGCGTCCCGCGGGACGTGCGGCGTCCCGGGCGCGGGCCGTCGGACAGCGGGGCAGGGGCAGGTGGATGGGTCTCAGGGTGCGAGCGGTGCATCGGCTGCGAGCGGGTCTGGTCGGCGCGCTGACCGCCAGCATGGTGCTGGCCGGGCTGGCATCGGCGTCGGCGGACGAACTCGTGACGCCCCGGCTGGAGCCCGGAACGCTCACCACCCGCGCCGAAGCCGGAGCTGACACCGCCTCGGAAGGGGCCGGCGCCGCACGGGCGACCGGTGGCGGGGAAGCGACCGCGGCGACGTCCGCGCCGGCGCTGCGGACGCTGGACGCGGCCTGCCCCGCCGGTCGGGTGCCCGCCGCGGGGTTCCGCGACCTGGCCGGCTCGGCGTTCGTCCGCGAGGTCGACTGCCTGGCCTGGTACGGCGTCACGCAGGGCCGCACGCGCACGACGTTCGCGCCGGGCGACACCGTGACCCGCCGCCAGATGGCGCAGTTCCTGTACCGCCTGCTCGACCACAACGTGGTGTTGCCGCGGTGGGACGGCGAGTCGCCGTTCCCGGACGTTCCCGCCACGGCGGCCGGAGCCCAGGAGATCGCGGTCCTGGCCTCGCCGCAGGTGCGCAGCCTGTTCGGCACGTCGGTCGTCGCCGGCGGGACCGATGGTCGGTTCCGGCCCAACGACCGCGTGACGCGCGCCCAGATGGGGTCCTTCCTGGCGCGGGTGGCGCAAGGCGTGGCACGGGTCAAGGGCGCGACCCTCGAACGGGGCGCGTGCCGGTTCACGGATGACGCGGCGATCGCCGCTGCCCATCGCGACAACGTCCACCTGCTGTGCGAGCTGGGCGTCGCGGCCGGGCGCAGCGGCGGCCGGTTCGACCCCGGAGCGGACGTCACGCGCGGGCAGATGGCGGCGTTCCAGATGCGGCTGCAGGACGTCGTCGTCGACGAGTCGTTGGGCGTGCCACCGGATCTGGTCGTGCCGCTGTGGGTCGACAACGTCGACTGCGTCGGCCACCGCGCCGACGGGACGTCCCGGCGGGCGTTCTGCACGATCCAGGCCGCTGTCGACCACGCCGCCGCGCGCCACTCGGACGCGTATCCGGTGCTGCAGGTCGTCAACAACAGCACGGACGAGGTGAGCAGGTTCTACGACGAGGACGTCGTGATCCCCTCGGGCCTCCACCTGGCCGTCGTCGGCGACGCCGAGGACGAGACCTACGGCTACACGCCGATGTACGGCTCGTTCACCGTGCGAGGTGCGTCGACCGAACTGGACCTCGCGCACCTGGCGATCCACACGCGCAACCGGGACCAGGCCGGTCCCGACGGGGTCGGGCTGGACGTGCCCGACGGCGGCGCGGTCGGCGTCCACCAGAGCTTCGTCTTCAACCGCGGCACGGCGATCAGCCTCGACCGCGGCGCCTTCCTCGTGATGCTCCAGGCCAACGCCGGCGACGGTGTCGTGGGGGTGCACCTCGCCGACGGTGACGCGCTGCTGGTCGACGCGACCCTGGCCTTCGCACAGACCGGCTTGGAGCTGTGGCCGGGCAGCAGCCTGGTCTCGCTCGGCACGCACTACGAGCGGCTCGACGTCGGCCTCAGCCTCGGCGACACCGACGTGGTGGTCGCCGACGGCGAGTTCCACGAGGTCGCGCACGCCTACGTGCACGACCACACCGGCGGCGTCGACCTCCGCGCGGTCCGCGACGCCAACCGGTTCGACACGCCCACCCGCATCGGCGAGCACAACGGGGTGCGGTCGTTGCTCCCGCGCCGTTGACCCGCTACGGGGCCGGTTGACCGGTCCACGGGGTCGGGGGTACTCTTGCCCGCCGCGGTCCCCTGTGGACCGCACGTTCGTGCTCGCGCGCCGGAACCCGGCCCGTCGGTTCGGCCCGAGCCTCGGCGGCCCAGCGCCTCCCGTCGGACGACGAGGGCAGCCGGACCACCTTCGACGACCCGACCACCGCGTCGTGTGGGCGGCGTCGTCGCCCGCAGCACGAGCAGCACCGACCGAGCAACCGCCACGCACCGACCCACCGCTTCTCGCCTCGCGACGAGCAACCCGTGGCCACCGAGGACGACATGCGCACCTACTCGCCCAGCGCCAAGGACATCACGCGCGACTGGTACGTGGTCGACGCCGAGGGGCAGACCCTCGGCCGGCTCGCGACCCGCGTCGCCACCGTCCTGCGCGGCAAGCACAAGCCGACCTACACCCCGCACCTGGACATGGGTGACCACGTCATCGTGATCAACGCGGACAAGGTCGTCCTGTCGGGCACGAAGGCCGAGCAGAAGGTCTACCACGCCCACTCCGGCTACCCCGGCGGTCTGCGCTCGGTGCCCTTCGCCACGATGCTGGAGAAGAAGCCGACCGACGTCGTCGAGAAGGCCGTGAAGGGCATGCTGCCCAAGAACAAGCTCGGCAACGCCATGGGCCGCAAGCTCAAGGTCTACGCCGGTGCCGACCACCCGCACGCCGCTCAGCAGCCCAAGCCGCTGCCCGACCACGTCTGAGGACCGACTGCATCATGGCGGACACCAAGATCTTCACCGGACGTCGCAAGTCGGCCGTCGCCCGCGCCCGCGTCACCCGCGGTTCCGGGCAGTTCACGCTGAACGGCCGCCCGCTCGAGGACTACTTCACCACGGAGAAGCTCCGGGCCGCCGTGCTCGAGCCCTTCGCGGTGCTCGAGCAGGCCGGACAGTGGGACGTCAAGGCCCGCATCCACGGCGGTGGCACGACCGGGCAGGCCGGCGCGCTGCGCCTGGCGATCGCCCGCGCCCTGGCCGAGGACAGCCCGGAGTGGCGTACCCCGCTCAAGCAGGCGGGCCTGCTCACCCGTGACGCTCGCAAGGTCGAGCGCAAGAAGTACGGGCTCAAGAAGGCCCGTCGCGCGCCGCAGTTCTCCAAGCGCTGACCGGCCCATACACCAGGTCGATGCCGCCCCACGTGGGCGGCATCGACGTTCCTGGCGCGGAATCGATTTGGTTCCCGACGGGCGCGGGGACGGACGGGCACCGGCCGGTGGCTGTGTGGCCCCGCAGACGCTCCTAGGCTGCCGCGCCATCCTGAGCGCGAGGAGACGCGACAACGTGGGCTCGATCTTCGGCACCGACGGCGTGCGCGGGAAGGCCAACGCCGACCTGACGCCCGAACTCGCGCTCGCCCTCGGGCGTGCCCTGGTCACGGTCCTGCGCGAGGAGGGCGCGAAGCGGCCCTCGATCCTGATCGGGCGCGACCCGCGCTGGTCGGGCGAGATGCTGGAATCCGCCCTGATCGCCGGGATCACCTCCGCCGGTGGCGACGCCGTGTCCGTCGGCGTGCTGCCCACGCCGGCCGTCGCGCACCTGACCGCGAACTCGGCCGCCGCCGCCGGCGCCATGATCAGCGCCTCCCACAATCCCGTCGGCGACAACGGCATCAAGTTCTTCGGTCCCGGTGGCCACAAGCTC
This sequence comes from Egicoccus sp. AB-alg2, assembly GCF_041821065.1. Lineage (NCBI taxonomy): Bacteria > Bacillati > Actinomycetota > Nitriliruptoria > Egicoccales > Egicoccaceae > Egicoccus > Egicoccus sp. AB-alg2. Next base: position 22,470 of record NZ_JBGUAX010000003.1, read on the forward strand.
ACCGACGCCGAGGAGGACCGCCTCGAGCAGCTGATCGCCCGCGACGGCGGCGACCGGCCGCTGTCGACCGCCATCGGGCGGCGCCTGCGCGACCACGCCGCCGTGGCCCGCTACGTGGAGTACCTCGCCTCCATCGCCGACGTGGACCTCACCGGGCTGCGCATCGTCGTGGACGGCGCCAACGGTGCCGCCTCCAACGTCGGGCCCCAGGTCTACCGGCAGCTCGGCGCCGACGTCGTCACCATCCACTGCAAGCCCGACGGTGCGAACATCAACGACGGCTGCGGCTCGACGTACCCCGACGTGATCGCCGCGGCGGTGGTGGCCCACAACGCCGATGCGGGCATCAGCCACGACGGCGACGCCGATCGGCTGATCGCGGCCACCCACGAGGGGTCCGAGGTCGACGGCGATGTGATCCTCGCCATCCTCGCCCGCGACGCCAAGCACCGCGGCGTGCTCAAGCAGGACGCCGTCGCGACCACCGTCATGACCAACCTCGGCTTCAAGCGGGCGATGTCCGAGCTGCACATCGACGTGGTGGAGACCAAGGTCGGCGACCGCTACGTGCTCGAGGCGATGCTCGAGCAGGATCTCAACCTCGGCGGCGAGCAGTCGGGCCACCTCATCGACCTCGACCACGCCACCACCGGTGACGGCATCCTGTCGGCCATCCGCCTGCTGTCGGTGGTGCGCTCGACCGGCGCGTCGCTGCGCGAGCTGTCGACCGTGATGTCGCGCCTGCCGCAGGTGCTCGTCAACGTCAAGGGCGTGGACAAGTCCCGCCTGGCCGACACGGACGCGATCTGGAAGGTCGTGCGCGCCGAGGAGGAGCGTCTGGGTGACGGTGGCCGCGTGCTGCTGCGCCCGTCGGGCACGGAGGCGCTGGTCCGGGTCATGGCCGAGGCCGAGACCCACGACGACGCCCAGCTGGCCGTGGACCGGATCGCCGACGCGGTGCGCGACCACCTCACCGTCTGAGCGCGTCCGGCGTGCCCGGTTCCGCCTCCGAAAGTTCGTCTCGGCGAAGGGCCGGCTGAATCCGGGATGAGAGATCCCTCAGCCAGGCCCTCCGGACAGGCGCGCCACCCGGTGGGGTCCGTATCGTCGCGGCGGTCAGCCGTCCCGCGACCGTGAGTGCTTCGACCATGCGACCACCCCGCCGTCTGCTCGCGATGAGCGTCGCCGCCGCCGTCCTCCTCGGCTGCTCCGGGGACGAGGGCGGTGTGGACTCGGTCGACCTCGGTGAGGACGCGGCCCCGCAGACCGGGGACACGTCCGGCGAGCCGGCCGACGAAGAGGATCCGTCCGACACGGCCGCGGGCGACGACACCGCCGACGACGATGCCGCCGACGACCCCGCCGACGACGCGGCGGGCGACCCCGACGCCGGCACCGGTGCCGATGAGGACGAGGCGGCAGCGGACCTGGTCGACACGACGCAGGCGGTGCCCGGGACGTGGCCGGTCGGCGACGCCGGGACGGTCACGTGGGACGTGCGCGACGGCGCCCTGGTGCTGGTCGACGTGTCCCCGAGCGAGGGCTGGGACGCCACCGTCGACGAGGAGGGCGACGACGAGGTCGAGGTCGACTTCCGCCGCGGCGACGAGGGCTGGGACTTCGAGGTCGAGGTCGACGACGGACGCCTCGAGATCGACGTGTACTACGACCGGCGCAACGCCGATCCCGGCGCCTACGACCTGCCTGACGGTGGCAGTTTCGTCTTCGACGCGAGCGGCGACGCGCTGACGCTCACGAGCATCGAGGCACCACCCGGCTGGGAGGTCACCGAGCGCGAGGAGGAGCGCGACGAGTTCTCCTTCACCCTCGTCGCCGGCGATCGCCGGGTCGAGGTCGAGGTGGAACTCGACGACGGCCGCATCGAGGTGGAGATCGACTACCGGGTCGCCGGGCCGCTGCCCGGCTGACGCCACGAGGCCGTCACCACTCGGCCGGGACGCCGGTCGGGCGTCCCGCTCCGCCCGCGTCGCCTCACGTCCCCATCGGCAGGCCGACTACCGTGCGCCGGACGTGGTCGACGCCAGCGGCGAAGGGGACGGACATGGCGACCAAGGGCGTGGCACTGGGCGGGCCCTACGCGTTCCTGCCGGAGCTGGCGCGGCAGGTGGAGGCCAAGGGCTTCGACGCCGCCTGGGTGTCGGAGACGACCCAGAACGCCACGATCCAGGCCGCCGTGCTCGCGCAGGCCACCGAGCGCATCGACATCGGCACCAACATCACGCTGGCGTTCCCGCGCTCGCCGGTGGTCACCGCGATGGAGGCGTGGGACCTCAACGAGCTGACCGGTGACCGCTTCGTCGTGGGCCTCGGCAGCCAGGTGAGGCGCATCATCGAGGAGCGGTTCTCGGCCGACTTCGACCGGCCCGCGAAGCGGATGGCCGAGTACGTGCAGGCCATGCAGACCGCCTGGCGGATGGAGCGCGGCGAGGACGTCACCTTCGACGGCGAGATCTACCGCGTCCTGCGCCCGGGCCTGGGCGGGCGGGGCCGGGCAGCGGACCGCCGGTTGCCTCGCGTGTACGTGGCCGCGGTCGGCCCGCTGATGACGAAGGCCGCCGCGACCCACGCCGACGGCCTGCTCGGCCACCCCTTCACCTCGGAGCGCTACCTCACCGACGACGTCCTGCCCCGGGTGGACGCCGCACTGGCCGAGGCCGGCCGGGACCGCGACGAGTTCACGATCAGCCAGGGCGTGATCCTGTGCATCGCCGACGACCGCGACGTCGCCGTGCGCGAGGCCAAGCAGCAGATCGCCTTCTACGGCACCACGCCCAACTACCAGGGCGTGTTCGCCTCGTACGGCGACGAGGCCCTGACCGACCGGCTGCGGCAGGTCTGGAAGGACACCGGGCAGGACCTCGACGCGCTGGTGGCCGCGGTTCCCGACGAGGCGGTCGAGCGCTACGCCGTCGCCGGCACCCCCGACGAGGTCCGCGACCGGCTGGCGGCCATCGAACGGCACGTCGACCACCTGATCCTCGGCGGCGCCTGGTACAAGGTCCCGCCCCAGCGGCTGGCCGAGAACCTGTGGGCCATCCTGGAGACCTTCGGGACCGCCTGACGGCCGAACCCGGGCGCCCGCCGAGTTCGGCGGGTCAGCGGGCAGCCGCGGTCAGCAGACGTTCCAGGACCTCGCGGTTGCCGCCCTGCCGGATGCGCAGGTCCTGGCGCGCCGCGGCCACGGCCGCCCCGTTGGCCAGCACCTGCTCGAGTCCGTCGGGCACCCGGCGCAGGTCGTCGGGATCCCAGCCCAGGGCGTAGCCGCCGCTCTCGAGTTCATCGGCCAGGGCCTCGACCTTCGGGGCGTAGCCGATCAGCACGGACGGTACGCCGGCCAGCGTCGCGGCCACCCCGCCGTGGTAGCGCATCGCGACGACGGCACGGGACCGCGCGATGGTCGGCAGCAGCTCGGCCAGACTGGGCGTCACGCGGGTGGACGGCGTGCGCATCCGCTCGGCCACGCGGGCGTGGACCTCGTCGTCGCGGTCGGCCTGCAGGGCGACGAACTCGACCGCCAGCCCGGTCCGGTGGGCGACCTCGTCCAACGCGGCGGCGAGCGCGTCGAGGTGCTCGGGCGAGGTCCGGTCGCCCTGCGCCGCGGCGGGCAGCCGCGAGTGCTCGGTGCTCCAGGGCCGCAGGCACACGGCCAGACGGTCGCGGGCGCCGGCCGTCACCGCGGGCGGCTCGACCGCGAAGGCCAGGTCGGCGGACACGACGGCGCCGGGGACGCCCACCTCGTCCAGCAGCCGCCGGCTGTCACGGTCGCGGACGGCGATGCCGACGGCGTTCTGCATGACCGCCCCCACCAGCCCGCGTCCGAGGCCCGTCGACAGGCCACCGACCCCCAGCCCCACAGCGGCGAACGGCGTGCGCCGCAGGCGGGCGAGCCCGACCCGCGACAGGTGGTAGGGGAGGTTCAGGGCGCTGGAGTCGTCCTGCAGCAACCCGCCGCCGCCGAAGACCAGCGCGTCGGCCTCGGCGACGGCTCGCAGCAGCGTGGGGACGTCGAGGTGGCCGACCGCACCGACGCCGTGGACGTCCCGGGTCGCCGCTGGATCGATGGAGATGGCGCCGATCCGGACCCCGTAGGGCGCCAGCAGCTGGCGCAACCCGAGGAACACCAACTCGTCACCCAGGTTGGTGGAGCCGATCCAGCCCGCCACCAGCACGTTCATCCGGCGTCCATTCCGTTCCCTGCGCGTTTTTCCCACCGAGGCTAACGCGCGGTTCGTCACCGGTTGACGGTGATGTCCAGTCAGCCGCTTGACGCACTTGTACGTATCTGTTTGCATCTTGTACGTACATCCTGGCGGGAGTAGGGATGGCGGGAGAGGACGCACGGCGCGTCGCGCTGGTGACCGGCGCGACGAGCGGCATCGGCCGCGCCACGGCGGAACGACTCCATGCCGATGGTTGGTCCGTGGTCGCCACCGGCCAGGACGACCGGCGCGCCGACGAGATCGCCGCCGTCCTGCGGGATCGAGGTCACGTGGCGAGGGTCGACCTCGCCGCGTCCGATGCGGCCACGCGACTCGTCGCAGCGACGGTCGAGCGGTTCGGTCGCCTCGACGCCCTGGTCAACAACGCCGGCGTGCACACCCTGGCCACCGCCGTCGAAACCGACGACGCCACCTGGGACCGCGTGCTCGGCATCAACCTGCGTGCAGCCTTCCAGTTGGCCCGTGAGGCCATCCCGGTCATGGCGCGCGGTGGCGGCGGCACGATCGTCAACGTCGCCAGCGAGGCAGGCCTCGTCGCCGTGCCGGGTCAGGTGGCCTACAACGTGTCCAAGGCCGGCATGGTCATGCTCACCCGCAGCCTGGCCATCGACCACGCCGACCAGGGCATCCGCGCGGTCTCGGTCTGCCCGGGGACGACGGAGACGCCGCTGGTCCGCGAGGCCATCGACGCGGCGCCGGACCCGGCGGCGCACGCCCGCACGCTCGCAGCTTCCCGGCCGGCGAAACGGCTCGGTCGGGTCGAGGAGATCGCCGCTGCGATCGCCTTCACCGTCGGGGGAGAGGTCGGGTTCCTGACGGGTTCCGAGTTGGTGATCGACGGCGGTTACACGGCCCGATGACCACCGCAGCGATGGGAGACGCATCATGAGAACGTGGAGGACGCGAGCCGCCGGAGGCGGTCTCGCCATGGCACTGGCACTCACCGCCTGCGGCAACGGCGGTGACACGACCGATCCGGGCGCGACCGAGGACGCGGGTGCCGACCCGGCCGGGGAGGGTGCCGACACCGAAGGCGGGGCGACCGACGGCGAGGCGGCCGGCGGCATCGAGGGCACCATCCGGATCGGTTGGACGCCCCCCGACGTCACGGGGGTCTTCCAGACGGCGACCAGCTTCTTCGAGCAGGCGGCCGAGGAGGCCGGGCAGCACGGGATCGACGTGCAGATCGAGACCCGGTCGCCGGCGACGCACACGGACTTCGCCGATCAACTCGCCATCGTCGAAGACTTCATCAGCGTCGGCGTGGACGTGATCGCCATCTCGCCCGCGGACACCGAGGCGATCCTGCCGGCGATCCAGCAGGCGAACGCCGCCGGCATCCCCGTGATCATGGTCAACCTCCTCGAGGAGCTCGAGGGCGTGGACATCGCGTCGTACGTCGGGTTCAACAACAGCGACGCCGCGGAGGTGTCCGGCTATGCCGTCCTCGACTACTTCGGCGGGCCCGGCGTGCTCGGGGAAGGCGAACAGGTCGACCTGCCGGAGGACGGCTATCTCGATCTCGAGTGGTGGCGATCGGTCTACGAGGACGCGGACCTGAGCCAGGTCGAGGCGTCCGGTGCGATCATCGAGGGCATCGCCGGCACCTTCTTCTCGCAAGCCCGCCTCGACGGTTTCGACGCGGCCATCGGGGAGGTCGACGGCATCGAGATCGTCGCCGAGCCGATCGCGGCGGACTGGAACCGCGAGCAGGGAACATCTGCCGCGGAGACGTTCCTGAGCCGTTTCGGTGAGGAGGAGCTCGACTTCATCTGGGCGGCGTCCAACGAGATGGGGCTCGGCGCGGCTGCCGCCGCTGAACGCGCCAACCGCTTGGACGACAGCGGCGGTGAAACCCCCCACGAAGAAGGCTCTGTCGCGATCTTCACCAACGACGTCACGCCGGAGTCGGTGGACGCTATCCGCGAGGGGCGGATCGTCGCCGAGACCCACCACGGGTTCGCGGAGTGGGGCTGGTTCGGCACCGCGTTCGGGGTCCAGCTCGCCTGCGGCATCGAGGTGCCGCAATTCCAGGACATCCGTCCGCGCACCGTTTATGCCGGGAACGCCGACGACTTCTACCCCGACCCTGCGCTGCCGGAGATCGATTGGGACGAGATCGTCGCCAACTGCCAGCGTTGAGGACGGGGGACGGTCGTGCCACTGCTCGAGCTTCGCGAGGTGAGCAAGTCCTATCCGGGTGTGCAGGCGCTCACCGGCGTCGACCTGACCGTCGACGCCGGTGAGGTCCACGGGCTGCTCGGCCAGAACGGGGCCGGCAAGTCCACGCTCATGAAGATCATCGCGGGAGCTGAGATGCCGGACGCGGGGCGCATGCTCCTGACCGGCGAGCCGGTCGGGTTCGGTTCGCCGGGCGAGGCCCGCGCCCGCGGCATCGGCATCGTCTACCAGGAACTGTCGCTGGTGCCGTCGATGTCCATCGGCGAGAACGTGCTGCTCGGCCGGTGGGCGCGTCGTGGTGGCCTGGTCGATCTCGGCCGAACCCAGGAGGAGGCCCGGCCGTACCTGCAGCGGGTGGGTCTCGACCTCGACCCCATCACCCGCACCTCGACGTTGGGGATGGCGGAGCGGCAGCTGGTGGAGATCGCCAAGGCCCTGTCGACGGATGTCCGCATCCTGCTGCTCGACGAGCCGACCTCGGCCCTGTCGGATCGCGAGTCGCGTCGGCTGTTCCAGGTCATCCGTGATCTCACGGGCGACGGGGTCGCCGTCATCTACGTCTCGCATCGGTTGCCCGAGGTCCTGGAGATCTGTGACCGCGTGACGGTGTTGCGCGACGGCATGCGGGTCGGAGACCTCGAGGTCGCCGGCGTCGACGAGGGACAGTTGGCGCGACGCATGGTCGGTCAGAGCGTGACCCTCGACGAACCACCTGCAGGTCGAACCGCGACCGACGCCGAGGTGGTGCTCCGAGCCCGCGGCGTCGGCCGCCCACCGCGGCTGCGAGCATTCGATCTCGAGCTGCGGGCGGGCGAGGTGGTCACGGTCTTCGGGCTCGTGGGCGCCGGTCGGAGCCGTCTGGCGAACACCCTGTTCGGCATCGAACCCGCCACGGAGGGCAAGCTGGAGCTGTTCGGGCGCGAGGTCCGACTCCGCTCGCCGCAGGACGCCATCGCCGCCGGCGTCGGGTATGTCGGCGAGGACCGCGCCGCCGGGTTGGTCCCCCGTATGACGGTCGCGCAGAACATCGTGCTGGCGTCGTTGCGTCGGCTCGGTCGAGGCCCACTGCACGACCGCGCCGAGGAGCGCCGGCTCGGGGAGCGTTACGTCGAAGCGCTCAACATCCGCACGCCGTCGGTGGACCAGCCGGTGGCGAACCTCTCCGGCGGCAACCAGCAGAAGGTGTTGCTGGCGCGCTGGTTGTGCTGCGAAGCCCGCTTCCTGATCCTCGACGATCCCGTGCGCGGTGTCGACGTCGGGGCCAAGGAAGAGGTCTTCCGCCTCGTGCGCGAACTGGCCGATGACGGCGTGGCGATCCTGTACATCACCTCCGAGCTACGAGAGGCAAAGGCTCTGGGGGATCGCGTGCTGGTCATGGCCGATGGACGCATCAGCGCAGAACTGCCGCCGACGAGCAGTGAGGACCAGATCATGACGAGCGCGGGAGGCGTCCATGTCTGAGCAGGTGTCTGGCACCACCACCGCGGGGGGCCGGCTGGGGCGGGCCGGAGGTGTGGTGCGCCGAGCGACCGTCGGCGCCGGTGGACTCGGCGGCGCGTTGGTGATGCTCGCCGTTCTCATCATCATCTTCTCGCTCGCGTCTCCGAGCTTTCTCACCCTCAACAACCTGATCAACATCCTGCGCCAGTACTCGGTGGTGCTCGTGCTGGCTGTCGGTCAGACGCTCGTGATCATCTCCGCAGGCATCGACCTGTCCGTTGCGGCAACGGCGGCCCTGGCCGGCAGCGTCATGGGCATCGCCTATGCGCATGCCGGTATGCCGTCCGCGGCCGCGATCGGGCTGGGGCTGCTGTCCGGTTTTCTCGTGGGCATGTTGAACGGCCTCGCGATCACCAAGTGGAAGGTGCCCGACATCATCGCGACGCTCGGCACGCTCACGGCCGTCCGCGGCGTGGCGCTGCTGTTCACCGGTGGGTTGCCCGTGCCCGACTTCAGCCAGGCCGTCGAGGGCCGTCGGATGCCGCCGCTGATCTCCACGCTCGGTGCGGGCAGCCTTGGCCGGCTGCCGATGATCATCATCGTGGCCGCCGCCTGCTGCGCTTTCGGGTGGTTCGTGCTGAACAGGACCACGCTCGGACGTTCGATCGTCGCCGTGGGTGGCAATCGCGAAGCCGCGCACGTGTCCGGCGTCAACGTGGACCGGACGAAGCTGCTGGTCTACGTGATCTCGGGAACCCTCGCCGCGATCGGCGGGATGCTGCTCGCCGGTCGCCTCAACTCCGCCAACGCCCTGATGGCCAACCTGATGGAGCTCGACACCATCGCGGCGGTCGTGATCGGTGGCACGGCGCTCTTCGGTGGTGAGGGGCGAGTCAGCGGCACGGTCGTGGGCATCTTCATCATCGCGGTGCTCGCCAACGGCCTGAACATCCTCGGCGTGTCCGACTTCTGGCAGCGCGTCGTGACGGGTCTGATCATCGTCGTGGTGGTCGCCATCGACCAGTGGCGTCGACGCGCCGCGGCCGCGGCCTAGCCGCCAGGGAGACATCGGATGACCGCACTTCGAGTCGTGCTCGTCGGCGCCGGACGCGCCGGCATGGTGCACGGACGCAACTTCGCTGCTGGGGTCCCCGGGGCGACGCTGATTGGCGTGGCCGACCCCGATCGACAGGCTCGGGAGGCCGCCGCACACGAACTCGGCGTGGACCGGGCCTTCGCCGACCCGTCCGAGGCCGTGACCGACGACCGGGTCGACGCGGTAGTCATCGGCGCCCCGACGTTCACCCATGCCGACACGGCGGTCGCGGCCCTGAAGGCGGGCAAGCACGTGCTGTGCGAGAAGCCCATGGCCACCACCCTCGACGAGGCCCACGCCATGGCCGACGCGGCCGAGCAGTCCAGCGCGGTCTTCCTGATGGCGTTCATGCGCCGGTTCGACGCCGGGTTCCGACGCGCCGCCGAGCGGATAGCCGCCGGGGACATCGGGAAGCCGGTGCTGGTGCGCTCCACCGGCCGTGGGCCGGGACTGCCGCCCGAGTGGGCTTGGGACACCAGCGTCTCCGGCGGGCTGGTCGCCGAGGTGAACTCGCACGACATCGACACCATCCGCTGGCTGTCCGGGCAGGAACCGACGCGCGTGTTCGCCGTCGGGCGTGCGGCCAAGCGGCCCGACCTCGCCGAGCGGTACCCCGGCTTCGTCGACACCCTCGTGGCGACCCTGGAGTTGTCGGACGGTGCCATGGGCCAGTTCGACGGTGCGTGCCCCGCCGACTACGGCTACGACGCCCGCGTCGAGGTGTACGGCACCGAGGGCACCGTGCTGGTCGGCGGGCCGACCAGCGGGCCGCTGCTGGTCCGCGCTGGGGGAGGCGAGGTGGACCCAGTGCGGTCGTGGCGGACGCTCTTCGCCGACGCCTACCGCGAGGAGGACCGTCACTTCGTGGCCGTCGCCCGGGGCGAGGAGGCACCGCTCACCGGTGCGTCCGACGGCGTGCGGGCGCTCGCCACGGTGGCCGCGGCCAACCGCTCGATGGCGACCGGACAACCCGTGGCGCTGGCGGAGGTGCTCCCGGCGTGAGGGCACTGCGGATCGTGGGGCCGGGCGCGGCGACCATCGAGGTGGTCGAGCCGCCCGTGCCCGCCGAAGGCGAGGTCCTCGTGGACGTCGCCGTCGCCGCCGTGTGCAACACCGATCGCAAGCTCGTCCGTTGCGGCTTGCCGCCGGGCCGCACGCCCGGCCACGAGGTCGCCGGCAGGCTCGCCGACGGCACCGCCGTGGGGGTCCACCCCGACGTCGGTTGTGGACAGTGTCCGTGGTGCCTGCACGGGCAGACCAACCGGTGCCCCTGGAAGTGGTCGCTGGGGATCGACCGTGACGGCGGACTGGCCGGCCGGCTGGTGGTGCCGCGCGACCATGCCGTACCGCTGGACGGCGTGCCGCTCGAACTCGCGCCGCTACTCGAACCGCTGGCCTGCTGCGTGCACGCCCACCACCGGCTGGGCTCGGTGACCGGCCCGGCCGTGGTCGTCGGCGGTGGCGCCATGGGCATCCTGACCACCTGGGTCCTGCAAGCCGCTGGCCATCGCACGGCCGTGTGCCAACGCAGCCCCGGGCGCCGGCGGCTGGCGGCTGGGCTCGGCGCTGACGCCGTCCTCGGACCCGACGAGGACCCTGCCGCCGTACTGGGCGAGCCGGTCTCGGCGATCGTGGTCACCGCCCCCGGGGCCGAGCCGCTGCGATGGGCTCTGGAGCACGTCGCCGAGGGCGGTGTGGTCCACGCCTTCGCCGGCACTCCCGGCGGCGCCGACGTCGACGCCAACGTGGTGCACTACCGCCACCTCGACCTCGTCGGCAGCACCGGTTCGGGCCTGCGCGACTACCGCGAGGCCATCGCCCTCGTGTCCGGTGGCTCGGTCCCGCTCGACCGGTTTCCCGTCGTTCGCACCGACCTCGACGGCGCCGTGACCGCCGTCACGACCCCTGCGGAGCGGCAGCACCTCCGCACCGTCATCGACCTCGCAGGAGACGACCGATGATCCCCAACCAGGACCCCTTCACGACCTGGGCCGACCTGCGCACCGGCGCGCTGCAGCCCGAGCGCGACCTCGCCGAACGGCGTCTCGCCGACATGAAGGGCTACTACCTCGACGGGGACGGGATGGAGGACCGGTTGATCTACCGCGTCTCGGCCATCCCGGTGCCGGCGACCAACGACGAGATCGCCTCGTCGACGACGGTGATCGAGCCGGGCACGGTCGGACGCGAGTACCACATGACCAAGGGCCACTTCCACGCGACGTGGACTCGGTCCGAGATCTACGTCGGACTGGCCGGCGAGGGGCTGCTGCTGCTGGCCCGTGAGGACGGCGAGCATCGGGAGGAGCCGCTGCGTCCGGGCAGCATCAACTACATCCCGGGTGGCTGGGCCCACCGCAGCGTGAACGTCGGCGACGAGCCGCTGGTGTTCCTGGCGACCTACATCGGTGACGCCGGCTACGACTACAAGACCATCGAGGAGCAGGGATTCCCGCAGATCGTCGTACGCGGTGACGACGGCCGTCCCGAGGTCGTCGCCAACCCGCGTTACCGCACGCGTTAGGGAGGCGGGGGACGTGGTCGTCTTCGTCGGCTGCGACCTCGGCACCATGGGCAGCAAGGCGGCCGTGGTGGACGAGGAGGGCCGCCTGCTCGGCGAGGCGTTCGAGGAGGTGCCGCTCGAGCGTCCCCGTGCGGGATGGGTCGAGCAGGACCCGCTGCGCATCGAGGCCTCTGCCCATCGTGTGGTGCACGAGGCCGTCGCTGCCTCGGGACGGGCGGACGACGTGGCCGCCATCGCCTTCTCCGGGCAGATGTCGGGTATCGGCACCGCGGACGCCGGCTTCCGCCCAGCCACACACTACGACTCGTGGCTGGACACCCGGTGCGAGCCCTACATCCAGCGGATGTCGGAACACGCCGACCGGGTGGTCGCGCTGGCCGGCTGCCCGCCGACCTACTGCCACGGCCCCAAGCTGCTGTGGTGGCGCGAGGAGCGACCCGACGTCTACCGCCGCATCCGCCGGTTCCTGCCCATCGGCTCGTTCGTCGCGGCCCGCGCATGCGGGCTGTCGGTCGACGACGCGTTCGTCGACCACACCTACCTCCACTTCTCCAACCTCGCCGACACCGCGGCCGGCACGTGGTCCGACGAGCTGCTCGAGCTCTTCGGCGTCGACCCCGAGGTCCTCCCGCGGATCGTCGAACCGACGGCCGTGGTCGGCGAGCTGACCCCGGACGCGGCCGCGGCCACCGGTCTGGCCCCGGGCACACCGGTCGCCGCCGGCGCCGGGGACACCGCCGCCGCGGCACTCGGTGCCGGCGTCGTGGGACCTGGACGGGCGTTCGACCTCGCCGGCACCGCGAGCGTCCTGGCGATCGGGGTCGACGGCTTCCACCCCGACCATGCCGCCCACACCATGATGGCGACGCGCGGGGTGGTACCCGGCACGTTCGTCAACCTCGCGTTCATCAACGGCGGCGGGCTGGCCCTGCGCTGGTTCCGGGACGAGATCGCCACGCACCTCGCTGGCGATCCGGAGGCCTACCGCAAGCTCGACGAGGCGGCCGCGGACGTGGCCGTCGGCGCCGAGGGGCTGCTGTGGTTCCCCCACCTGCAGGGCCGGGTACTGCCACCGGCGCCGCACGCTCGCGGCAGCTGGGTGGGGCTGACCAGCCGCCACAGCACGGCACACCTGTACCGGGCTCTGCTCGAGGGCATCGCGTTCGAGTACGCCGAGTGGGTGCGCCTGGCCGACCAGGCCGGGGGGCAGCGGGTCACCGAGGCCCGCGCCCTCGGCGGCGGCGCCGCCAGTGTCCTCTGGAACCAGATCAAGGCCGACGTGCTCGGCATCGACTGGATCCCGACCCTCGTGCAGGAGTGCGGTGTGCTCGGCGACGCGCTGATCGCCGCGATCGCCACGGGCCACGTGACGGACGCGCAGGCCACGATCGAGCGCTGGCAGGCGACAGGCGACGCGGTCGGGCCGGACCCCCACCGTCACGCCCGCTACGTGGCGCTCCAGCCCGCCTACCGCGTGATGGCCGAGTCCCTCGGCCCCGTGTTCGACCGACTCGCGGAGACCACGTGATGCCCATCACGAACCTGCTCGGCGTCCACGCCCTGGTGTGGACCGCCGCCGCCGACTCGGCCAGCATCGACGCCGCCTGCCGCAGCACTGCGGCCGTCGGCTACGACCTGCTCGAGGTCCCGCTGCTGGAACCCGCCGAGGTCGACCCCGTTGCGACCCGCGCGTCGCTGGGCGCGGCGGGGATCACGGCCAGCTGCTCGCTCGGGCTCGACTTCGACACCGACATCTCGTCCACCGACGCGGGCACGGTCGAGCGGGGCGCGCGTCTGCTTATCGACGCGCTGGAGGTCACTTCCCGCCTGGGGGCCGACTACCTCGGCGGACCGATCTACAGCGCGATGGGCAAGTACACCCGACCGGCTACCACGCGGGGCCGAGCCAACGCCGTTCGCGTCCTGCGCGAGCTGGCGTCCGAGGCCGCGACGAGCGGCGTGACGATCGGGCTCGAACCGGTCAACCGCTACGAGTCCAACGTGCTCAACACCGTCGACCAGGCGCTGGCGCTCATCGACGAGATCGGTGCGGACAACCTCGTGGTCCACCTCGACACCTACCACGCCAACATCGAGGAACGTGCCATCGTCCGGGCTGTCCACACCGCGGCCACGGCGGGCCGGCTGGGGTACGTGCACGTCGGCGAGAGCCACCGTGGACACCTCGGCACCGGGTCCATCGTGTGGGAACCAGTGTTCGCGGCCCTCGGCGAGAGCGACTACCGCGGTCCGATCGTCTTCGAGAGTTTCTCGTCCGCCGTCGTCTCGCCCGCCTTCGCGGCCGCGCTCGGTGTCTGGCGGGACCTGTGGACGGACTCGCACGAACTGGCCGGCCACGCCCACGACTACCTGACGCGCCACCTGACGGCCGACGTGGTCGGGGGTGCCGAATGAGGACCACCCGCTTCGACGCCACGCCGGACGGCGGCGTCCGCGTCGTCGTCGACGAGGCGCCCGCGTTCGCGCCGATGCCCGACTGGAACGGCGAAACGTTGAACGGGGTGCGCCTGCACGAGATTGAGCGGCGCGGCGACATCGAGCTGCAGCTGGTAGAGATCGCCGCCGGCGGCTCCTTCGTCATGCACGCCAGCCCGAAGCTCGCCTTCTGCCACGTCGTGCGTGGTGCCGGCCGGCTCGGGCTGCCGGGCGGCGAGTCGCTGGCCTACCGCGGCCCCGAGACCTACGTCTTCCACCCCGGCGCCCTCCACGACTGGCACGACGTCGAGGAGGACACCCTCCTGGCCGTTGCGATCGTGCCGGACGCGACGTGACGCCCGCCTCGACACCAAGGACCCTGCCGATGACCGACACGGTTGCCGACGGCGGCACGATCGACCGGACCTCCCCGACGCCGCTCTACCACCAACTCGAGCAGATCCTGCGCACCGACATCCAGGGCGGGGTGTACGCCCCCGGTGACCTGCTGCCGTCCGAGAACGAGATCTGCGAGCGCTACGACGTGTCCCGGTCCGTCGTGCGCCAGACGCTGCAGAACCTGGCCCGCGCCGGCTTCATCCACACCGAGCGTGGCCGCGGCAGCTTCGTCGTGGAGAGCAAGGTGTCCGAACGCTTCGTCCAGCAGGCGGCGGGGTTCTACGAGGACCTGACCCGGATGGGACTGGAGGTGACCACCGAGGTCGTGCGCCAGGGGATCGCACCGGTGCCGCTCGAAGTGCGCGAGTTCCTGGGCGTCGACAGCGCCGTGCGCATCGATCGCGTGCGCTCGGTCGACGGCCGGCGGTTGCTCTACGTCACGACGTACATCCCCGTCGAGCGCTGCCCGGGTCTGGAGGCGCACGATCTCACCGACCGCTCGCTCTACGCCCACCTCGAGGAGGCCTACGGCTTGCGCGTCCACTCGGGACGCCGCTCCATCGAGGCGGTGCCCGCCGAGGAGGACGCCGCCGAACACCTCGGGATCCCGCCCGGCGCCCCGGTGCTGCTGCTCCGATCGGCGAGCCGCTCCGAGGACGGGCAGCCGCTGGAGTGGTTCGCCGCCTGGCACCGGGCCGACCGGACCCGGTTCGAGGTCGAGATCGTCGACGGCAAGGCGGCCCAGCCGGTCCAGCAGACGGTCATCGCCGCGGCGACACCGCCCATCCCGGCCACGGCCGAGACCGACGTCCGCGACGGCTTCCGGCAGCACCTCGAGCGCGAACGCGTCATCGCCGTCGTGCGCGCGCCGTCGTACGGGGACGGGGCGGCGGTGGCCGGCGGGCTCCTTGACGGTGGGGTGTCGATCGTCGAGTTCACGCTCACGGGCACCAACGCGCTCCAGGCCATCGAACAGGCTCGGGCCGGCGTGCCGGACGCCCTGATCGGGGCCGGCTCCGTGCTGACGCTGGAGGACGCCCGCCGCGCGGTCGAGGCGGGAGCGCAGTTCCTCGTTTCGCCGGCACGGCTGCGGGAACTGGTCAGCGTGGACCTCGGCGTGCCGGTCGTGCTGGCCGGCTACACCCCGTCGGAGGTGCTGGAGGCCTACCGCCTCACCCGGGGGTCGCCGGTCAAGGTGTTCCCCGCATCCGCGGGCGGGCCCGGCTACCTGCGGGCGCTCGCCGCACCGATGCCGAAGGTCCCGTTGATGCCCTCGGGCGGCGTCGACGAGACGAACCTGGCCGAGTTCCTCGCCGCCGGCGCGTTCGCGTTGAACCTCGGCTCCTCGCTGTGCCCGGTGCCCGCCGTCGTCGAGGGTGACGCCGCCCAGCTGCGACGCCGGGCGACGACCGTGCGGGCCCGGGTCGACGAGGCCCTGGGATGACCGTGGTCGTGGTCTCGTCGCGGTCGTTCGGGTCAGGTTGCGCGGACCCGGAGGCGCGCCTGCGCGAGGCCGGTGTCGAGGTGCGCCGGATCCCGTCCGACCACGATCTCGCCAGGTGCGGGCCACAACTCGCGGACGCCGACGGCTGGATCGCCGGGACCGGCCCGATCCGAGGCGAGCACCTGCGGGCCGCCCCACGGCTGCGGCTGGTCGCCCGCTACGGCGTCGGCGTCGACAGCGTCGACCGCGCCGAGGCCGCGGCCCGTGGCGTCCTCGTCACCAACACGCCAGGAGCGAACACCCGGGCGGTCGCCGAGCACACCCTTGCTCTGCTGCTCGGCGCACTCCGCCACGTCGTGGCGGGCGACCGGGCGGTTCGGGCCGGCGACTGGGCGCCGCGCCGCGGCCGCGAGCTGGCCGACTGCCGGGTCGGGATCGTCGGGTACGGCGCCATCGGGCGGGCCGTCGGGCGGCTGGTCGCCGCCTTCGGCGCCGAGGTCGCCGCGCACGACCCCTGGGTGACCGACGCCGACGTCGACCTGGTGGACCTCGACACGCTGGCGGCCAGCTGCGACGTGCTGAGCCTGCACGCACCGGCCGGGGACCGTCCACTGGTCGACACGGCGCTGCTCGGCCGGATGCGGCCCGGCGCCGTGTTGGTGAACACCGCCCGTGGCGGCCTGGTGGACGAGGCGGCGGTCGCGACCGCGCTCCGCGACGGCCGGCTCGCCGGGTTCGCCGCGGACGTCCTCGCCGACGAGCACGGCGCCAGCAGCCCCCTCTTCGACGCCCCCAACGTGACCGTCACGCCGCACGTGGCCGGGCAGACCGTGCAGGCGATCGACCGCATGGGTGCGGCGGCCGCCGACGAGTGCCTGCGGGTGCTCGTCGAGGGACGCCCCCCGCGCCATCCCGTCCCGCCGCCCCGAGCCGAGGAGTGAGCACCATGTCGCAGTCGGACCGTCGCCAGACCTTCGGTTTCGTCGGCGTGACCGCCACGCGGTCGTCGATCAACCGGGTGTTCCCGCGATGGGCCGACGTTCTCGGGCTGGGCGAGGTGGTGTTCGACCCGATCGACCTCGACGTCGACGTGGACTCGGCGGCCTACCGCGAGGTGGTCGGCCGGATGGCGCAGGACCCCGGCTACCGCGGGGCGCTGGTCACGACGCACAAGGTGCGTCTGCTCGAGGCGTGCCGCGACCTGTTCGACGAGCTCGACCCGTACGCCGAGCTGCTCGGCGAAGTGTCCTGCATCGCGTCGAGCGACGGGCGGCTGCGTGGCTCGGCCAAGGACCCGATCACGTCGGGGCAGTCGCTCGCGGACTTCGTCCCGGCCGGTCATTTCGAGCGCACCGGCGGTCACGTGCTGTGCCTCGGGGCCGGCGGCGCCGGACTGGCGATCACGGTCCACCTGCTGACGGGGGCGCCCGCCTGCGGACGCCCGGACCGTGTCGTCCTGGTCAACCGCGGCGAAGCGCGCCTCGAGGAGTGCCGTCGCGTGCTGACGCAGCTCGACGTCCTCGACCGTGTGGACCTGGTCGCCAACTCCGACGTCGAGGTCGACGACGACCTGTGCGCCGAGTTGCCCGACGGGTCCCTGGTCGTGAACGCGACCGGCATGGGCAAGGACCGCCCGGGGTCGCCGATCAGCGACGCCGCCGTCTTCCCCCGCGACGGGCTGGTGTGGGAGCTCAACTACCGGGGCGACCTCGACTTCCTCCATCAGGCCCGTGCCCAGCAGCAGGGCCGCAACCTCACGGTCGAGGACGGCTGGCGCTACTTCGTGTACGGCTGGTCGGCCGTGGTCGCCGACGTGTTCGGGCTCGACCTCGACGCCGCGACCCTCGCGCGGCTCTCCGACGAGGCGGCGGTGGTCCGCTCGTGACCGACCGCGTCGTCCGCACCGTGCTCGGCGACCTGCCGGCGAGGTCCCTGGGACGCACGGACTACCACGAACACCTGCTGCAGGTGACCCCGCTGCTGCCGGGCGACGAACTCGACGACGTCGACGTGTCCGCGGAGGAGACCGCGCGCCTGCGCGACAGCGGCTTCGACGCGCTGGTCGATCTCACGCCGATCGGGCTGGGTCGCGACCCCACCGGGCTCGCCGAGATCTCGCGCCGCACGGGCGTCCACGTCGTCGCGGCCACCGGCGTGCACCGCGAAGGGCACTATCCCGACGACCACCCGGTCCGCCGCTGGGACGTGGCCCGCCTGAGCGAGGTGTTCGAGGCGGAGATCACCGCGGGCCTGCTCGTCGACCCGTTCGCCGACGGCCCGGTGGGCACGACCGTCCGCGCCGGCGTGATCAAGGTGGGCACGGACTACTGGCGGATCGGGGCCTTCGAGGCGGCCGTGCTCGAAGCCGCCGGCGTCGCGCAGGCGCGCACCGGCGTGGCCGTCGTGTGCCACCTGGAGCTCGGGACGGCGGCCTGGGAAGCCGCGGACGCCCTCGAGCGGGCCGGCGCGGACCGCCGGCGCATCGTGCTGGCACACGCCGACCGTAATCCCGACCCGGGTCTGCACCTGGAACTGATCGCCTCTGGTGTCACGCTCGGCTACGACGGTGCCGGTCGCACGAAGTACTGGCCCGACTCCGTGCTGCTGGACTGTCTCGCCGTCGTGGTCGAGGGCGGCGGCGGCCACGGGCTCCTGCTCGGGGGCGACGTCGCGCGAAGGTCGTCGTTCGAGGCATGCGGAGGCCTGCCGGGCATGGCCTACCTCGGCCGCCGGTTCGTGCCGCGCATCGCCGTCCGCTGTGGTGAGCGGGTGGTCGAGCAGTTGCTGGTGGAGAATCCGGCGCGCGTCTTCGCCGTACCTCGGCGCGGCTAGCGGCGGGCAGGGTCCGGCAGGTTCCGGCTGCGCGGTCGGGCAGGCTCCCCCGGGACGGGAACCCGCGACGGCTACCCTCCGGGCAACCTCCGGGCGGCCCGGTGCGTCGAGGAGTCCGGGACCACGTCCGGGACCAGAGAAGGAGCCCCTGCAGTGTGCGGCATCATCGGCATCACGGGACGTGACGACGCCGTCGACGGCATCGTCGCCGGGCTGACGCGGCTCGAGTACCGCGGCTACGACAGCGCCGGCGTCGTCGTCCGCGACGGTGACCAGCTGCAGGTCGTCAAGCGGGCCGGCAAGCTCGACAACCTCAAGAGCGCGCTGCGGGACGAGCCCGCCGCCGGCCGTGTCGGCATCGGCCACACCCGCTGGGCCACGCACGGCGCCCCGACCGACGGCAACGCCCACCCGCACCTCGGCCCGCGTGGCCGGGTCGCGGTCGTGCACAACGGCATCCTGGAGAACTTCCAGGTGCTGAAGGCCGAACTCGACGGCGCCACGTTCCTCTCCGACACCGACACCGAGGTGGCCGCCCACCTCGTCGAGGCCGAGCTCGAGGTGATGGAGACGCCCGACCTGTTCGAGGCCGTGCGCCGTACCGTCGCCCGGCTCGAGGGCGCCTACTCGCTGTGCTTCGTCGCGGTCGACGACCCGGACACGATCGTGGTCGCCAAGTACGAGGCGCCGCTGATCGTCGCCCATGCCGACGGGGTCGGCTACTGCGCCTCCGACGTCGCCGCCCTGATCGAGCACACCAAGGACGTGGCGGCCCTCCTCGACGGCCAGATCGCCCGCATCACGCCCGACGGCGTCGACGTCGTGGACCTGCAGGGCAAGCCGGCCGAACCGCACCGCTACACGGTCGACTGGGACCTGAGCGCGGCGGAGAAGCAGGGCTACGACACCTTCATGCTCAAGGAGATCCACGAGCAGCCCAAGGCGGTCGCCGACACCCTGCTCGGCCGCTTCGACGAGGGGCGCCTGCACCTCGACGAGCTCAAGACCGACGAGCGCGAGTTCGGCCGCGTCGACAAGGTCTTCGTGCTCGCCTGCGGCACGTCCCGCTACGCCGGCATGGTGACCAAGTACGCCATCGAGCACTGGGCCGGCATTCCCGTCGAGGTCGAGGAGGCCAGCGAGTTCCGCTACCGCGACCCGATCCTCGACCCGCACACGCTGGTGATCGCGATCTCGCAGTCGGGCGAGACCACCGACACCATCGCCGCGGCCACCCACGCCAAGGACCAGCGCGCACCGGTCATCGCGCTGTGCAACATCGTCGGCTCCACGTTGGCCCGCGAGGCCGACGGGGTGCTGTACACCCACGCCGGCCTGGAGGTGGCCGTCGCCTCGACCAAGGCGTTCACCACCCAGATCATCGGGGGGCTGCTGCTGGCCCTCTACCTCGCCCAGCAGCGCGGCCGCATGTATGCCTCGGAGATCGAGGACATCCTCTCGCGCCTGCAACAGGTCCCGCCGGCGCTCGAGCAGGTGCTGGAACTCGACGGCCAGATCCGCGAGCTCGCCGAGCAGTACCAGGGCGTCAACTACACGATGTTCATCGGCCGTCACGTCGGGCTGCCGATCGCCTACGAGGGCGCCCTCAAGCTCAAGGAGATCAGCTACCTCCACGCCGAGGCGTTCGCCGCCGGTGAGATGAAGCACGGCCCCATCGCGCTCATCGAGGAGGGCTCGCTGGTCGTGGCGCTGGCACCGGCCGGGCACGTGTTCGGCAAGATGGTGTCCAACATCCAGGAGGTCCGCGCGCGCGGCGCGGCGGTGCTGGCCATCGGCACCGAGGGCTCGACCGCCGACCTGAAGGCCAACGCCGACCACGTGCTGACGCTGCCGGAGGCGCCGCACGAGCTGGCCGGCCCGATCCTGTCGGTCGTGCCGCTACAGCTGTTCGCCTACCACATCGCCACCCTGCGCGGTGAGGACGTCGACCAGCCCCGCAACCTCGCCAAGACGGTGACCGTCGAGTGAGCCTGCCCCCGCTCAGCGGGGTCGCGGCCGTCGTCCAGGACGCGGCGGACGCCGTGCCGCTGCTGGACGCCGCGGCCGCGCGGGCGGGGGACCAGGCCGCGGTCGCGGCGGGTGACACCTGGCACGGGCTGATGGAGCGCGCCGGAGGGCACCTGGCCCGCGGTGTGCTGCGGCTGGCCGGGCACGGCTACGGGCTGCGGGTCGCCATCCTGGTCGGTCGCGGCAACAACGGCGGTGACGGGTGGGTGGCGGCGCGTCGGCTGACCGCCGCTGGGGCGCAGGCCTGGGTGGTCGCGACCCACGGCCCGGACGCCGAGGTGTCCGACGAGGCGGCCGACATGCGCGACCGGTGGTTGGTCGCGGGCGGGCGCGTGTCGTGGGAGCTGGCCGAACTGGACGGGGCCCTGGCATGGGCGGACGTCGCGGTCGACGCGCTGCTGGGCACCGGCGTCTCCGGCGCACCGCGCGGTGCGGTCGGTCAGGCGTGCTCGGCGCTGTTGCGCGCCCGCGAGGAGGGCCTGCCGGTGGTCGCCTGTGACGTGCCCTCCGGCGTCGGCAGCGACGACGGTTGGGCGTCGGAGGGCGCTGTCGTCGCCGACCTCACCGTCACGTTCGGCGGGCTCAAGCGCGGCCTGCTGCTGCACCCGGGGGCGGCACACGCCGGCACCGTCACGATCGGCGGGCTCGGCCCGTGCTACGCCCCGCCCGCGGGCAGCTGGTCGGCCCTCACCGCCCGTGGTGCGGCGCCGGTCGCGCTGGGCGCGGCGGCCGACAAGCGCCAGCGCGGCGTGGTGCTGGTCGTCGCCGGCGCCGTCGGCACGTCCGGGGCGGCCGCGCTGTGCAGCGCCGGCGCGCTGGCGGCCGGTGCCGGGCTGGTGACGGTCGCCGTACCCGAGCCGGTGCGTGCCGAGGTGGCGGTCCACCACCCGTCGGCGATGGTCCACGGCCTGCCCGCCGGCGACGACGGCGCGCTGTCGCCCGACGCGGTCGACGCCCTGCCGGACCTGGCGACGTTCGATGCGGTCGTGGCCGGCCCCGGCCTCGGCCACGGCCCGGGTGCCGCCGCGGTGGTCGCGCACCTGCGTCGCCACGCCCGCCGCCTCGTGCTGGACGCGGACGCCCTGAACGTCCACCGCGACGACCCCGACACGCTGGCCGACCACGCCGGCGCGCTGGTGCTCACGCCGCACCAGCGCGAGCTCGCCCGCATCGGCGGCGGCGAGGACGGCGACGACGCCTGGCGGCAGCGCGTCGTACGAGTCCCCGACCTGGCCGCCCGTTACGGCGCCGTGCTGGTCGCCAAGGGCCCCGGCACGATCGTGGCCGCCCCCGACGGGCCGGTCTGGGTCGCCCCCAACGGCGGGCCGGCGCTGGGCAGTGGCGGGACCGGCGACGTGCTCGCCGGCGTCGTCGGCGCCGCCGTGGCGAGCACCGACGACGACGAGGTGGCACGCCAGGTCGCGCGGGCGGTCTGGTGGCACGCCGCCGCCGGCGTCCGGGCCGGGCAGGCGTGTGACGCCCGTGCGACCGCCGTCGACCTGCTGGCCGCCCTGCCGGGCGTGCTCGGCGAACTGGCCGGTCATCGTCCACGGCAGGCACGCGCATGATCCGGCCGACCCGCATCGAGGTGGACGCGGCCGCCATCTGCCACAACGCGGCCCGGCTGCGCGAACTGTCTGGCGCCGAGGTGTGCGCCGTGGTCAAGGCCGACGGCTACGGCCACGGGGCGGTGGAGGTGGCCCGCGCGGCGCTGGCCGGGGGCGCGACCTGGCTCGCGGTCGCGCTGGTCGAGGAGGGCCTGGCCCTGCGGGCGGCCGGGGTCGACGCGCCCGTGCTGGTGCTCGCCGAACCGCCCGTGGCGGCCGCCGCCACGATGGTCGCGCAGGCGCTGACGCCGACCGTCTACCGGCCGCCGCTGCTGGCGGCCCTGGACGCGCTCGGGCGCGAGCGCGGCGAGCCGGTCGCCGTCCATCTCAAGGTCGACACCGGCATGGGCCGGGTTGGCGTGCCCGAGCCCGACTGGGACGCCGTGCTGCGCCAGGCCGTCGCGGCCGAGGGGGTGCGCGTCGAGGGGGTCTTCACCCACCTCGCCCGCGCCGACGAGCCCGATCAGGACACGACCCGGCAGCAGCTGGCGGGCTTCGACCGGTTCCTCGCCCGTGCGGCCCGGGCGGGCCTGCCGGCGCCGAAGTGGCGGCACACCGCCAACAGCGCCGGCACGCTGCTGCACGCCGACGCCCGCTACGACCTGGTGCGCCCCGGCATCGCGCTCTACGGACTCTCGCCGGCCCAGGACGTCGACGCGGCCGCGTTCGGGTTGCGCCCCGCCCTGCGGCTGGTCACCGAGGTGTCGTTCGCCAAGCGGGTGACGGCGGGTACCTCGGTGTCCTACGGGCACCGGTGGTCCGCGCCGGCCGACGGTTGGCTCGCCACGCTGCCGCTCGGGTATGCCGACGGCGTGCCGCGAGCGCTGACCAACTTCGGCGAGGCGCTGATCCACGGCCGTCGCCGCCCCTTCGCCGGCACGGTCTGCATGGACCAGATCCTGGTCTGGTGCGGTGACGACCCGGTCGAGGTGGGCGACGAGGTGGTGCTGCTCGGCCGGCAGGGCGACCAACGGGTCCGCGTCGAGGAGTGGGCGGCCCACGCGGACACGATCACCTACGAGATCGTGACCCAGCTCACGGCACGGCTGCCGCGCACACCGGCAGGCCAGCGCTAGCGTCGTCGGCGCGCGTTCGTGCATCCGGACCCGGTGGTCGTGCGCGCCAGGATGCACGTATCGAGCGGACGACGAGGAGTGGCGCATGGCGCTGGGTGTGGCGGGCGTCCGTGTCGGCACGTGGACCTCACCCGACGGCGTGTCGGGCTGCACGGTCGTGCTGCCGCCGGCGGGCACGATCGGTGCGCTGGCGGTCCGCGGAGCGGCGCCCGGCACCCGTGAGGCCGCCGCGCTCGGACCGTCGGGCAAGGTGACCGTCTGCCACGGGGTCGTGCTCAGCGGCGGGTCGGCGTTCGGGCTGGCCAGCGCCGACGGCGTGATGCGCTGGCTCGAGGAGCGCGACATCGGCTACCGGCTGCGTACCGGCGTCGTGGTGCCGATCGTCGGGGCCGCGATCGTGCTGGACGAGTCGGTTATGGTCCGCTCCGCGCGGCCGGGGCCGGACCAGGGCTACGCCGCCTGCGCGGCCGCGGTGACCGACGACCCGCCGGAGGGTGGCGTGGGCGTCGGGGCGGGGTGCACGGTCGCGAAGGTCGCCGGGCTCGAGCACGCCTGGCGCGGCGGGCAGGGCGTCGCGGTGCGGTCGGCCGCCGGCGTGACGGTCGGGGCCCTGGTGGCCAACAACGCCGTCGGCGAGGTGGTCGGCGACGACGGTCGCTGGATCGCCCGGGCGCGGGTGCCCGCCGACGCCCCGCGCTGGCCGACCGACGGGCGGCTATTGGGCGCGCGTGACGACGAACCGCCCGGCGGCGACGACGGCCCGGAGGGCGTCCCCACCGGCGCCGGCCAGGCCGGCGGCCCCAGCGGCAACACGGTGCTCGGCTGCGTCGTCACCGACGCCCGCCTGACCAAGCGCGACGCCCACCGGGTCGCCGACCTCGGCCACTCCGGGCTGGCCCGTGCCCTGCGGCCGGCCCACACGGAGTCGGACGGCGACGCGCTGTTCTGCCTCGCCACCGGCGAGGTCACCGCCAGCGTCGACCTGGTCGCCCACCTCGCCGCCGAGGCGGTCGCCGAGGCGGTGCGCCGCGGTCCGCTCCTGGCGGCCGGCCGTCGTGGCCTTCCGGGTCTCGCCGACGGCCACTGACGCGGCATCGAACGCTTGCAGGAGTGAGCGTTCGGTGAGACGACTGCGCGCTCATCGTTCCGTTCCGTCGCATCTGCGCCTCGCCCGCTAGCGTGTCGCACACGGTGCACCGGTCGGTGGCTCACCCCTTCCGGTGTGGGGAGGGATGAGCGTGGCCAGCGATCTGATGACGCCGGCGGCCGTGTCACCGGCCCGCCTCAAGCGGGAACTCGAGCGAGCAGTTCGTGCCTGCACGGCCTGCGAGCTGTACAGCGGCCGGACGACGCCGGTGGTCGGCGAGGGCCCCTTCGACGCCCGGCTGATGGTCGTCGGCTCCAAACCGCGTCGGCACGAGGACCTCCAGGGCCGCCCGTTCGCCGGCGGGACCGGCAACGTGCTCGACCAGGCGTTGCAGGTTGCCGGCCTGGACAAGCAGGACGTCTACCTGACCACGCTCGTGAAGTGCCGCCCGGGCGACGACCGGCCCGCCACCGCCAGCGAGGTCGAGGCCTGCTCCCAGCACTTCCGCACCCAGCTCCGGCTCGTCCGCCCGGAGGTCATCGTGGCGCTGGGCTCGTTCGCCGCCAGCGTGCTGCTGCGCCGTCCCGTCTCCATCGAGCGCGTGGCCGGCTACCGTCTGGACATCCAGGGGATCACGCTGATCCCGACGTACCACCCCGCCGACGCGGTCCGGGGCGTGCCGCAAGCCGCGGTGACGCTCCGCCGCGACCTCACCGCCGCCAAGGCGGTGCTCGACGGGCGGTTGCCGACCGGCGCGCAGACCCTGGCCGAGCTGCGGTCCCGGACGGCCGTCGGCTCCTAGCGGCCCACGCGTCTCGTCGACGACGCCGGCGGCCGCCCCGCCCGTCGACCCCGACCTGACGAGAACCGCCGCCGTGCTGCCCGTGCTGACGCTGCGCTCCAAGGCGCCGGAACAGACCCGCGAGCTCGCGGCCGCGCTGGCGCCGATGCTCGCGCCCGGTGACGTCGTCGCCCTCAGCGGCGAACTGGGCGCCGGCAAGACGTGCTTCGTCCAGGGGGCCGCCCGGGCGCTCGGCGTCCACGACCGCGTGACGTCGCCGACGTTCACCCTGGTGCGCACCTATCCCGAGGCCGACGTACCGATCGTGCACTGCGACGTCTACCGGCTCGACCGCCTGCAGGACGTCCTGGACCTCGGCGACGAGGTGCTGGCGCCGGACGTGGTCACGTTCGTGGAGTGGGGTGACGCCGTGGCGTCCCTGCTGCCCGACGACCGGCTGGACGTCGAGCTCACGCTGGCCGACGACGAGGACCTCGACGGCGACCGGCTCGTGCGCCTGCGCCCGACCGGGCCGCACTGGCAGCGGCGGCTCGAGGACCTCGCCGACGCGTGCGCCGCCTGGCGCGTGGAAGGGTGACCGACGTGCTCGTCCTTGGTCTGGAGACCTCGACCGGCCAGTCCTCCGTGGCGCTGGTCGGCAACGACGGCGTGGTCGCGTCGGCCTCGCTGGGCGTCGCGCGGCGTCACGGCGAGTTCCTGGCGCCGGCCATCCGGTTCTGCCTGACGCAGGCCGGCGTCGACGTCGAGCGCGTGACGGGGGTCGCCGTCGGCCTCGGCCCGGGGCTGTACACCGGCCTGCGTGTCGGCATCGCGACCGCGCAGGCGTTCGCGGCCGCCCGCGACCTGCCCGTGGTCGGCCTGTCCGGGCTGGACGTGATCGCCTTCCAGGCCCGCCACGTCCGCCGGCTGATCTGCGCCGTGATCGACGCCCGCCGTGGCGAGCTGTTCTGGGCGCTCTACCGCGCCGTGCCCGGCGGGGTGCAGCGCCAGACCGAGCTGCGCGTCGGCACGCCGCCGCAGCTCGCGGCCGAGCTGGAGGCGGCCGGCGAGGACTGCCTCGTCATCGGCGACGGGCTCGCCCGGGCCCGCGACGACCTGCGACGCGTCGGCGTGGACGCGTCCGACCTGTTCGACGCCAGCCCCGACGCCGCGCACCTCGCGGAGCTGGCGGTCCCGCGCTTCGAGCGCGAGGAGACCACGCGGCCCACGGACCTGCTGCCGATCTACCTGCGTCAGGCCGACGCGAAGATCGGTTGGGAGACGCGCGGCCGCCTCCGCGGTGGCGAGGCGTCGTGAGTCCGCCGGCGCCCGACGTCGGCACCGGCCGTGTCGAGGTGCACGTGGAGCCGGCCGGCCCGGCAGACCTGCACGAACTCCGCACCCTGCCCGGCCTGGCCGAGTCCACCCGTCGGCAGCTGGCGGCCGACCTCACCCGTGGTGACCGTCGCTGCCTGCTCGCACGCACCGACGGCGGCGAGGTGGTCGGCTTCGTGGCGGGCCTGCGCCAGCTCGACGACGTGCACGTCCTGGACGTCGCGGTGGCACCGGCCGTGCGCGGCCGGGGGATCGGTCGGCGGCTGCTCGAGGAGCTGATCGTGCAGGAACGTGCCGCCGGCGCGGCCGGGGTCACCCTGGAGGTGCGGCGTTCCAACGTGCCGGCCATCGCGCTGTACCGTCGACTGGGTTTCACCGTCGAGGGGCAGCGTCCGCGCTATTACCCCGACGGCGAGGACGCGCTGCTGATGTGGCAGCACGCCTCGGCCGGCGGTGCGCAGCGGTGACGAGCCGGCGAACGAGGACGGACTGACGTGTTGGTACTGGGGATCGAGACGTCCTGTGACGAGACCGCCGTCGGCATCGTCGAGGACCGCTTCACCCTGCGCGCCAACGTCATCGCCTCCCAGGTCGACCTGCATGCGCCGTTCGGTGGGGTGGTGCCCGAGGTCGCCGCTCGCGCCCACCTCGAGGCGCTGCTGCCGACCATCGACCATGCGCTCGTGGAGGCGGGCTGTCGCCTCTCCGACGTGGACGCCATCGCCGTCACGGCGGGGCCCGGGCTGATCGGCGCGCTGCTCGTCGGGGTGTCCGCCGCGAAGGGTCTGGCGCTCGCCCACGACAAGCCGCTGGTCGGTGTCAACCACCTGCGCGCCCACGTCGAGGTGGCACAGCTCGAGCACGGTGAACTCGAACCGCCGCTGGCGGCGCTGGTCGTGTCCGGCGGCCACACCTCGATCGTGGCGATGGGCGAGGACGGCCGGTTCCGGCAGCTCGGTTCCACCATCGACGACGCCGCCGGGGAGGCCTTCGACAAGATCGCCCGGTTCATCGGTCTGGGCTACCCAGGTGGGCCGGAGATCGACCGGCTGGCGCGGCAGGGTGACGCCCAGGCGATCGCCTTCCCGCGGGCGATGCTGCACGACGACACCTACGACCTGTCGTTGTCGGGGCTCAAGACGGCCGTGATCCGCTACCTGCGCAAGCTCGAGGCCGCCGGGCAGGAACCCGACCTGGCCGACGTCGCCGCCTCGTTCCAGGAGGCGATCGTCGACGTGCAGGTGAAGAAGACCCTGCGAGCCGCCCGCGACCAGGGCCTCGAACGTGTCGTGCTGGCCGGCGGCGTGGCCGCCAACAGCCGCCTCCGGGCCCGCTTCCAGCAGGCCTGCGAGGAGGCCGGGCTGGGCCTGCTGGTGCCCTCGATCCCGCTGTGTACGGACAACGGGGCCATGGTGGCCGCGTCCGGTGCCAACCAGCTGGCCGCCGGCGTCGTCGCCGACCTCGAGCTCGGCGTCGACCCCAACCTGCCGCTGGCCGGATGATGCACGACCCGCGGTCCGGGCGGCCGCACCTGCGACGGGGGAGCCAGTGATGCTGCGGCGGTTGCGGTGGCGGCGCGCCGGGGCGGGTGAGCTGGAGACGATCGTGTCCCGGCTCGAACAGTGGCCCTGCGAGGTCGGCGGTGCCACCCGTCACATGTTCGCGCTCTCGGTCATCGAGGCCCAGGGCGTCGCGTCGCTGCGGCTGGCGTCCGACGACCACCGGTGGGCGGCCGCGGTCGTGTTCCCCAACCGCCTCGTCGTGCCCTGCGGCGACGCGAGCGTCATCGAGGAGGCCGGCAGTCCGGCCCGCCGCTGGCGGCTGCTGGTCGGCGACCGCGCCACCGGCGACGCCGTGCTGCACCACACCCCGCCCGACCCGGCGCTGATCGTGCACGACCAACGGTTCTTCGTCGTCGACGTGGACCGGGTTCCCGGTCCCACCGAGCTGCCCGACCCGGGCCTGCGGCGGGCCGAGGCCGCGGATCTGGACGTCCTGGCCGATCTGGCCGTGCAGCTGCACGTCGACGACCACTTCGGTCCGGATCCCGGCCGGCTGGGCTGGCGTGGTTACCGGCAGCGTCTGGAGGGCAGCGTGCGGCAGGGGCTGGCGTACTGCGTCGGCCCCGTCGGCAAGCCGGTGTTCAAGCTGGAGCGGTCGGTGTCGTCGCGCCGCTGGGGAGTCCAGCTGGCCGGCATCGTGGCCGCGCCGGAGGCGCGGGGCCAGGGGCTGGGGCGCGCCGCGGTGGCCGCCGCCGTCCGTGCCGCCCTGGCCGAGGGGCCACGCGGTCGGCGGATCACGCTGCACGTCCGTGCCGACAACCCGGCGGCGCACGCCGCCTACCTCGCCGCCGGTTTCGTCGACCGCGAGGCCTGGCGGTTGGCCGTGCGCTCCTGAGGCCCACGTCCGCGACACGGTCGGCGGTCACGTGAGCCCGGGGGGGCGAACGTGCCGACGGGCCCGGCGTGGGCCAGGGTGTCAGGCGGTGCGCTCCTCCGCGGCAGCCGCCGGGTCGGGCAGCACGGCGCCGTGGTTGCGCAGGCTGTCGAGCAGCTGTAGCGGCTCGTGACCGCTCGCGACGGCGACCGTGTGCAGGTCGTCGCGCCGCACGGTCAGCAGGGTGCCGTTGTGGTCGCCGCGGCGACGCCGGACGTCGGCGGCGAACCGCGCCGTGGCGCGCACCGGTGCGGGCGTGCCCTCGCCGTCCTCGAGGCGGCGCAGGTCGAGGACATGGCGCCGGACCGACGCCCCCGCGGCATGCTCGACGGGCTCCGGCCGGTGCACCGGGGTGAGGAGGTCCTGCAGGGGGACGCCGTAGAAGTGCGCGAGTTGCGCCAGCCGGGCGATCGTCAGATTGCGTTGCCCGCGTTCGTACGCGCCGACGGCGACGGCCTTCCACACGCCGTCACTACGGACTTCGACGTCCGCGAGCGACAGGCCCTGTTGGCGGCGGATGTCGCGCAGCCGGCAGCCGAGTCGTGCCGCAGGGGTCGAGGTGTCGCTCATGCCGCACTCCCTCCAGCGCGTCGACGAAGACCTCGGCGTGCACGTCGAGCCGGGCTTGCGGCGCGCAGCAGTCCCAGGCCACCGGCAAGCGTCAGCAGGCCCGTGCCCGCCAGCCAGCGCGGCCGCTCGGCCGGGCCGGTCGCCGGCAGGGTCGGTGCACCGTCGCGCGAGTTGCCCTCGGCACCGACGGCGGGCGCGTCCGGCGACGCCGTCGGGTCGGCGGCCGGCAGGTCGGTCTCACCGCCGGCGTGGTCGTCGTTCGGCGACGCGGGCCGAGCACCGCACAGCGTCAGTTCGAGCACGTCGGTGGCGAAGCCGCGATAGGGGTCGGTCGCCTCTGCGACGTTGCCGTCGCGGTGGGTCAGCAACACCCGGGCGGCCTGGACCGCCGGATCGACCTCCCACTGCACGGCCACCCAGCCGGGCACGCCGGCGTCGCGTGTCTGCGCCGTGATGCTGACGGCGAACGGGTCACCCTCCACGGCGTCGGGCGTGAGCCGGGTCAGCGCGTGGCAGGACCCGGCGGACGACCGGCCGGACGGACCGCCCCCCGGCTCGTCGGCCGCCTCGTCGGCCGGCTCGTCGGCCGGTTCGTCGGCCGACGGTGCCGGGCCTTCGGGGACCCCGGGCGCCGGCAGGTCGGTCACCGCGCCCGGCGGAGCGTCGGTTGGCGCGGCATCGTGGGCCATGGGGTCACCGGCCCCCGCCTCGCCGGTCAGGTCGCCGACGAGCCGGTCGTCGACCAGCCCCTCGTCGACGACCTCACCGCCGGGCGTCGTGTCGCCGTGGTCGGCCGCGGAGGAGGCCACGACGGACGCCGTCGCCTCGCGTGGTGCGTCGGCGGCCGCGGGAGCCACCAGGAGCGCCGAGAGACCCACCGTCAGGAGGGTGACGCGGCGCAGTGACGCGGATCGGGATGTGAACGCGGCCACGAGCAGGTGCTCCGGACGGCCACCTCGCGGTGGCGACGGACACGTCGACGTGCCGGGGCGCGGACCCCGGGGCGTGATCGCCCCGGGGTCCCCACCCGCGGGTCGTGCGGTCAGGCGTCGGCGTCGCGACGACGCGTCAGCCGGGACCCCAGTCCGAGCGCGGCCAGACCGGCGGCGAACAACGCGAGCAGCGAGGTGCCGGTGCGCGGCAGGTCGTGCGACACGCCGAGCACCTCCTCGTCGTCATCGTCGTCGTCCGGACGCGGCGCGGTCGGCGTGGACGGGGTGGGTTCGGGCTCGGGCTCCGGTTCGGGCTCGGGCTCCGGTTCGGGCTCCGGCTCCTCGACCGGCGGCTCGGGCAGGACGTCGTCGCACTCGTCCGGGACGTCCTCGACGTCGAAGGTCAGCACCTGCTCGACGTCACCGAAGCGCACCGTCGCGGTGACCTCGGACCAGAACAGCTGGTCGTCACCGACCGGCCAGGGCAGCAGCGTCGTGCCGGCACCGATGGCGTGGCTCATCTCACCGCCGGCACCGTTGGTCAGGACGACCGTGCCCTCCTCGGCGCCCTGCAGGTCGGAGATCACGATCTGCAGGTACTCCGTGAGGTCGACGCACGCCGCCGAACCGACGGCCACGAACGACACGGGCTCCGGGTCCGGGTCCGGATCGGGGTCCGGGTCAGGATCGGGGTCCGGGTCGGGGTCCGGGTCGGGCAGACAGTCGGCCTCGAACTCACCCGTGGCGAGCACCTCGTCGCCTACGGAGACCGTCACCGTGGCCGAGCTTCCGGCCGCGAGCGCGACGACCACCTCGTCGGCGCCGCCGGCCGGGACGTCGACCTCCTCGAGGCCGTCGCCGTACTGGACGCGGAACCGCACGGTGCCGGAGGACCCGTCCGTGCCGTCGGAGGAAGCGCTGTTGTCCAGGTGCACGCGGACGCGGAACGCGCCGGTCGGCTCGTCGTCGACCGTGACGCACTCGCCCTCGAGCGAGGCCGCGGGCTCGACCACCGCGGGAACGGTCGGCTCGCAGCTGGCCGTGAACTCGCCGGAGGCGAGCGTCTGGCCCTTGGCCCGGATTTGCAGGTTCCAGGTCTCACCGTTGGGCACGTAGCCCGTCCACGAGTCCGTCTGCCCGGCCGCGACCTCGGTCGTGTCCAGGACGGTCTCGCCGCCCTCGGTGATGCGCACGACGGTGAAGACGACGGCCCCCGACTCGATGGTGCCGTCGGTGGAGTCGCTGTTGTCGAAGGTGGCGGTCACGCGGGTGTCGTACTGCTGGTCGCCGTCGGCCGTGAGGCACTCGCCCTCGAGCGAGGCCGCCGGTTCGACGACCGCGGGGACAGGTGCGCAGTCGGCGGTGAACTCGCCGGAGGCGAGCGTCTGACCGCTGACGCGGACCTGCAGGCTCCAGGTCTCGCCATTGGGCACGTAACCGGTCCACGACGCGCTGGCGCCCGCGGCGACGGTCTTGGTGTGCAGGATGGTCTCGCCGCCGTCACCGAGACGGACCACCTGGAACTCGACCGAGCCGGCGCCGGCGGTGGTGCCGTCGGTGGAGGCGGTGTTGTCGAGGGTGGCGGTCACGCGGGTGTCGTACTGGTGGTCACCGTCGGCCGTCAGGCACTTGCCCTTCAGCGAAGCCGCGGGTGCGACCTTCGGTGGCGTGCGCACGACGTGGTAGATGCGGATGTGGCTGAACGCGGGCGTGTTGCCGTTGCCGACGGTCCAGCCGATCGTGCCCTGCGTGCCGGTGACCTTGCCGGAGTGGCTGTCACCCGCCTTGATGCAGAACTCGACGCTGATCGGGTCGCCGTTCACGTCGGTGAAGGAGACGGTCGGCCCGGAGTAGGCGATCTTGATCGTGACGCCGTCGATCACCACGGAGCTGGTGTTCGGGCTGATCTCCGGCGCGTCCTGCGGGCAGTTGCCGTCGTAGCCCGGCAGTTCGATGGTCGTGGCCGGGAACGTGGTCGTGGAGGTCGCGGTGAAGGCAGCCGGCTCGTCACCGGCGGTCTCCTCGGCCTCCTCGGTGGCCTCGTCGGCCACGGTGTCGCCGTCCGACAGCTGGCCGTCCGCGTCGGCGTCGCCGTCCGACGTCTCGCCGTCGGTGTGGCCGGCCGACGTCTCGGTCGTCGCGTCGTCGGCCGCGGTGTCGCCGCCGTCGTCGGCGCTGGTCTCCTCGGCTGCGGGTGCCGCGAGCGCCGCGTCGGCGGGTTCGGTCTCGGTCTCGGTCGGTTGGTCGGCCCCCGTCTCTGCGCCGCCCTCGTCCGCGAGGGCCGCCAGCGACGACATGGGCAGGAGGATGCTCAGCACGAGCACCAGGCAGGCGGCGAGACGCAATGTTCGCCGTATCGATCGTCCCCTCATGGGTCCAGAACCTTTGAGCTCGTGCGCCGACCCCGCGGGAGGGGGCCGACGCCTTCGTCGGTCCCGGGTCGGTCTCGCCACTAGCTCGCTCTGGACTCGGGCAGGCTTCGCCCGGGCGACCGTTGCAGTCCAAAGGTCAATGCGCCCCAGACGGTCACGACGTGACCGCTCGCTGCGTGGTTGTTGCAGCGCTGTTGATCTTGCCCTGACCGTCACGCTGGCGAGCGAGTTCTGCGCGTCCGGTTACGGCGAATGGGGCGTTCTCGCCCGTGCAGGCCCCTGGTCGCGCGATGTCTGCCCGTCTCGCGGCCGAACGGCCTCTACGCAGCGTTCACGGCCGGTGACGCAGCGTTGCAGCCGTCGGCGGCTCCGATGTCTGGAGCGCGGTTCGGGTTCAGTCGGTGACGATGGCGCCCTGCTCGCGGAGCGCCGACAGGAGCGCCTCCGGGTCGTGGCCGACCGCGACCGCGATGGTGCGCAGGTCGTCGGCGCGGACGGTGAGGACCCGTCCGTTGTGGTCGCCACGTTGGAGGCGGATGTGCTCGGCGAACCGGGCGACCGCCTGCAGGGCGATCGGGTCGAGCGCCTCGTGGGCGTCGTCGTCGAGCCGTCGCAGGTCGAGGGTCACCCGACCGGAGCCCCGTGCGTCGGCCTCGTGACCTGAAGGCGGCGGAGCATGGGTCGCGCCGTGCGGCTCGGGCAACAGACTGGACAGCGGCACGCCGTAGAAGGCGGCCAGGCCCGCGAGGCGCGAGATCGTGACGGCACGGTCACCGCGTTCGTACGCCCCGACCACGACGGCCTTCCAGTGGCCGGCGCTGCGTTCCTCCACTTCGGCGAGGGACAACCCCTGCTGCCGACGGATGTCGCGAAGCCGCTCACCGACGAGATTGCCCGTGGGTCGGGCCGTCGAGGACACGACCTCGGAGGGGGCGAGGCCGACATCCGCTCCGAGGGCGAGCCGCACGGCGACGTCGACGTCGCCGGCGTCCACGACGGTGTCGCTCACGGGGTCTCCCGGTCGGTGGTCGCTCGAAGTCAAGCCGTTCCGTGGCCGGCATGCGTGAGAACGAGCGGAACGGGTGCCGCCGGTGGCGGAGCCGTACGGTTCCGCCACCAGCGGGGACCTGTCAGCTGCGCCGGTACAGCAGGCCCGCACCGGTCAGCAGGCCGAAGAGCCCGGCCGCGAGGAGGCCGCCCAGTGGCAGACCCGTACGCGGCAGCTGGCCGGCCGCGGTGCGCGTCGGCACGGCGACCGTCGGCGTCGGCCGGCGGTCGACGACCACCGGGAGTGCCGTCTCCGGCTCACGCTCGTCGGGAGCGTCGGTGCCGGGTCGGTTCGTGTCATCGTCCTCGTCGACGACCTCGTCGAGGACCTCGTCGCAGAGCGCGAGGACCTCGTCGACGTCCAGCGTGACCAGGTTGCTGCGGACGTCGTCGACCGTCACCCACACCACGAACGTGGGCAGGTCCAGGTCGTCCGCGCGGGGCCAGGCGAACGGCACGGCCTCGCCGAGCTCGACGTCGGTCGACCAGAACGGAGCGGCGGCGCCGCTGTGGGCGACGTGCAGCTGCGCGGCGGTCGTGTCGAGGTGGCGTCCCTGGGCGGTCACCACGAAGCCGGCGGCACCCTCCGGGCAGACCACGCTCACCTCGAGGTCGACGCCGGCCTCAGGGCCCTCGTCGCCGTCGTCGTCGCCGGGCTGGTCGCCGTCGTCGTCGCCGGGCTGGTCACCGTTGTCGTCGCCGGGCTGGTCGCCGTCGTCGTCGCCGGGCTGGTCGCCGTCGTCGTCGCCGGGCTGGTCGCCGTCGTCGTCGCCGGGCTGGTCGCCGTTGTCGTCGCCGGGCTCGTCGCCCGTCACGTCACAGTCGTCGCGGTACGTGTCGCCGCCGGCCTTCACGTCGACCTGTTCGCCGTCGACCTTCAACCGGACGGTCTGCTTCCCGAAGGCCGTGAAGAACTCGGTCGTCGAGGCGGCAGCGACGGTGCCCTCGCCGGTGATGGCGGTGCCGACCACCTCGTACGTGAAGGTCACCTCGACGTCGTTCGGGTTGCTGACGCGCCAGCGGACCTTGCCGTCGCGCTCCTCGACGTCCTCAGGGCACTCCTGCATGAAGGTCAGGCGCAGCGGCGCGGGCTTCTCGTCGTCACCCGGGTCGTCGCCCTTGTCGTCGCCCTTGTCGTCGCCGTTGTCGTCGCCGTTGTCGTCGCCGTTGTCGTCGCCCTCGTCGTCGCCGGTCCCCTCGCAGTTGCTGATCGTCAGCACGGCGTTGCCGGAGCCCGTGTCGCCGGTGTAGGAGACCGAAGCGTCGATGTCCGCTGCCGAGCTCGCGCCGGGGGTCGAGAAGTGCACCGCGCCGACGTGCTTGGTCGGCTGGTAGGTCGTCCCGTTGAACGTCAACTGCGCGCTGTCCACGGATCCGGCCGTGAAGACCCAGTGGATACCGTCGGGACACGGCAGGTTGTCGCTGCCGTTGCCGGTCCACGCGATGGTGCCGCCGTCGGCGGCGGGCGCGTCCCTCTCCGTGCCGTGGTCGTCCGCGTGTGCTGCCGCTGGTACGAGGGCGGGCGCGAAAGCCGCCATCACCAGCGCCAGCAACGCGACGAGGGAGGCGGCGTGCCTCCGTCGAATGTGCGTCATGCCAGAACCTCTCGAGCGTCGGC
This sequence comes from Egicoccus sp. AB-alg2, assembly GCF_041821065.1. Classification (NCBI taxonomy): domain Bacteria; kingdom Bacillati; phylum Actinomycetota; class Nitriliruptoria; order Egicoccales; family Egicoccaceae; genus Egicoccus; species Egicoccus sp. AB-alg2. The sequence continues at coordinate 57,952 of NZ_JBGUAX010000003.1, forward strand.
GTCGACTCCCGGGGAGCCGACGCGCTGGTCGGTTCCGGGGTCGGTCTCGCCACTCGCTCGCTCTGGACCCGAGGACGGCAGCCGGCGCCCTGTACGCGCCCACTGCCGGCTCCGGCGACCGCTTGTTGGTCCAGAGGTCCCTGCGTCCCCGTACGGTCACCGCGGTTCGGTGTCCGACGCCGCGTTCTCCCATGGATTAGGCGGCGTACCGAGCACTCAAGCGGCTCGCGGCCATGCGGCCGATTGCGAATGTCCCTGACGTTCGGCCGTCTTGGCGGCCGGGTCGGCCAGAGCGGGTAGCCCCTTCGGAGGGCTTGCGACCTAGTCCGATAACGCCTCGTAATCGATCGATCACGGAGCGCTCTGGCTGCGCGAGCTGTCGCCGAACGGGCGGCCGACCGGCGCATGCCTCGCGGGCGGTCGGAGCACGGTCGAGGTGGGCCGGGCCGGCGGAGCGGGGGTTGAGTCCCCGCCCCTCAACGTCGCGGTCGGTGCGCCGGGCAGCTCTTGCACTCCTCGAGGGCGAGTGCTAGCGTCCGCGCTGGCACTCGGAATCCGGGAGTGCCAGCGCACCTGACGCGCTGGTGTTCGGGACCGGCCCCTCGGGCCACCGAACCCGGATCCGGGACCCGCGCTGTTCCAGCGCGCCCACATTTCCGTCCGTCACGGGGTCGCGACTCGCGTCACCCCGCCGAAGACAGACCTAGGGAGGGCACATTGGCCACCGCCACCGAGGTCAAGATCAAGCCTCTCGATGACCGGGTCATCGTCACCATCGACGAGAACGAGCAGACCACTGCCAGTGGTCTGGTGATCCCGGACACCGCGAAGGAGAAGCCGCAGCAGGGCACCGTCGTCGCCGTGGGCCCGGGCAAGCGCTCGGAGACCACCGGCGAGGTCATCCCGCTGGACGTCGCCGCGGGCGACACCGTGCTGTTCAGCAAGTACGGCGGCACCGAGGTCAAGGTCGAGGGCCAGGAGTACCTGATCCTGTCGGCCCGCGACATCCTCGCCGTCGTCGGCTGACAAGCCCCGACCGGACCCGACACACCACCTTTTTAGGAGGACACCGCATGGCGAAGATCCTCAGCTTCAGCGAGGACGCGCGCCGGCGCCTGGAGAAGGGCGTCAACAAGCTCGCGGATGCCGTCAAGGTGACGCTGGGCCCCAAGGGCCGCAACGTCGTCATCGACAAGAAGTGGGGCGCTCCCACGATCACGAAGGACGGCGTGACCGTCGCTCGTGAGGTCGAGCTCGAGGACGCCTACGAGAACATGGGCGCCCAGCTGGCCAAGGAAGTCGCGACCAAGACCAACGACGTCGCGGGTGACGGCACCACCACCGCCACCGTGCTCGCCCAGGCCATCGTGAAGGAAGGTCTGCGCAACGTCGCCGCCGGCGCCAACCCGATGCAGCTCAAGCGCGGCATCGACAAGGCCGTCGAGCGCGTCGTCGAGGAGATCGCGAACCAGGCTCGCGAGATCGAGACCCAGGACGAGATCGCCCAGGTCGCGGCCATCTCGGCCAACAACGAGCCGACCATCGGCCGCATCCTGGCCGACGCCATGGACAAGGTCGGCAAGGACGGTGTGATCACCGTCGAGGAGTCGCAGACCTTCGGCATGGAACTCGACTTCGTCGAGGGCATGCAGTTCGACAAGGGCTACATCTCGCCCTACATGGTCACCGACCCCGAGCGCATGGAGGTCGTGTTCGAGGACCCCTACATCCTCATCGCGAACTCCAAGATCTCGGCCGTGCAGGACCTGCTCCCGGTGCTGGAGAAGGTCATGCAGGGTGGCCGTCCGCTGGTCATCATCGCCGAGGACCTCGAGGGCGAGGCCCTGGCGACGCTGGTCGTCAACAAGATCCGCGGCACCTTCCAGTCGGCCGCCGTCAAGGCGCCGGGCTTCGGTGAGCGCCGCAAGGCCATGCTGCAGGACATCGCGATCCTGACCGGCGGCCAGGTCATCTCCGAGGAGGTGGGTCTCAAGCTCGAGAACACCACCGTCGACCTGCTCGGCCGTGCCCGCAAGGTGGTCATCACCAAGGACGAGACCACCATCGTCGAGGGCGCCGGTTCGCAGGACGACATCACCGGCCGGATCAACCAGATCAAGGCCGAGATCGAGAAGACCGACTCCGACTGGGACCGCGAGAAGCTCCAGGAGCGCCTCGCGAAGCTCTCCGGCGGCGTCGCGGTCGTGAAGGTCGGCGCTGCGACCGAGACCGAGCTCAAGGAGGTCAAGCACCGCATCGAGGACGCTCTGTCCGCGACGCGTGCGGCCGTCGAGGAGGGCATCGTCGCCGGCGGTGGCACCGCGCTGCTGCAGGCCGAGGCCGGTCTCGACAAGCTCGAGCTCGACAGCGACGAGGCCACGGGTGCCCGCATCATCCGCCAGGCCCTGTCCGCCCCGCTGTACTGGATCGCGTCGAACGCGGGCCTCGAGGGCTCCGTCGTCGTCGAGAAGGTCCGCGGCATGGAGCCCGGCTCGGGCCTCAACGCCCTCACCGGCGAGTACGAGGACCTGGTCAAGGCCGGCGTCATCGACCCGGCCAAGGTCACCCGTTCGGCGCTGCAGAACGCCGCGTCGATCGCCGGTCTGCTCCTCACCACCGAGGCGCTCGTGGCCGACAAGCCCGAGCCCAAGGACGAGGCGGCCGCCGGTGGCCACGACCACGGCATGGGCGGCATGGACTTCTGATCCACGCCCCCGCGGCGAGCACGTCGCACCGGGAAGGCCCCGCCACACGGCGGGGCCTTTCCCGTGGCGGCAGCGCCCGTCGGTCGACCGCGGGTATCCTCCGCGACGCGCGTGGCAGCCACCGCGGTCCTCGATGCCCGTCGCACCCCGTTCTCCCGCCCGGGGTGACGACGGTCGCGAACGGAACCGCTGTGATGCCCTTCGCGCGTGCCACGCAGCGGGGGATCGTGTACCGGTGGATGAACGCAGTGTGCGCGGCGCCGGCGAGTCGTCGGCCGCGCTGATCGATCGGGCCGACGCCGAGCCGTCGGCCCCCGAGCCGTCGGGCCATGGCGCCGCGTGGACGGCCACGCTCGTACGCGCCGCGGTGCTGCCGCTGCTGACGACCCTGCCGCTGCTCGGTATCGCCTTCCGGGCCGACAAGCGGTTCAACATCTATGCCTTCGGGGGCGAGTACCACGGTCGGCCCTGGGGGCTGCTCGTCGACACGGCGCGTGGCGTGCCGACCTACCTCAACAACCACGGCAACTTCCGGCCGCTGGGACGGATTCTCGAGCGCAGCCAGGACCTGCTCACCTTCGAGCTGAGTTTTCTGCTCGCCCTGCCCGCGAACGTCACGTCGCGACTGCTCGGTTCGGTGTCGATGGTCGCGCTGGTCGTGCTGAGCACGCTGCTGGCCGCCGCCGTCGCCTCGCGAACGCCGTTGCGGGCCGCACCCCCGTCGGCCGTCGCCCACCTCGTCCCGCTCGCCGCCGCCGGCCTGTTGATCGCCGCCGGTTCGCAGTCGACCGTGGTGCTGTTCACGGACATGTACTTCTCCACGGCGGCCGTGGTCGTCGGCGTCGCGCTCGTCGCCGTGCGGCACGGCCCCTTCGAACGGCGGCGGCTCGGGACCGGCGCCGTCGTCGGCGCGTTCCTGCTCGGTGCAGCGATGGCGTCGTTCAACGAGCTGGCCTACCTCGTCGCGCCGGTGGCCGTGCTGGCCGTGGCCGGCCGCGGGCTGCTGACGCTGCGTCTGTCCGTCCGCGACCTCGTCGCCAGCGCCGCGGGTCGGCAGCTGGGCGCCGGCATGGCCGGTTTCCTGGCCGTGTTCGTGCCGCTGCGCCTGTACATCGCCCAGCGCTGCAGCGTCACGACGTGCTACGCGCAGTCGGAGGTCCACCTCAGCAGCGACGTCCCCGGCGTGCTGGTCAACCGCCTCGGTTCCTGGCTGCCGTGGTCGGCCTGGGACGTGGCCGTCGGACGCACCCCCGGGAACTGGTTCCTCACCAGCCGGGCCGCCGACCTGCTGGTGTGGGCCGTCATCGTCGCGCTCGCGGTCGTCATGGCACGCCGGGCGAGCGCGGCGCCGGTCGTCGGCGGTCGGGCACTGCTGGCGGTCGCGGCGACCGGCGCCGTGACGACGCTGTCCGCGGCGTTGCTCACCGCCCTCAGCCGCGAGGTGCAGCAGCGGGCACTCGACGGCTGGCCGCTCGGCCACGGCTGGCGCGAGTCCAACCTGCTGCTCGCGGGCGTGGCCATGGTGTTGGTCGCCGGGCTGCTCGCCCTGGCCGGCCGGGATCGCGGGCCTCGCCGCCGCGCTGTCGTCGCCGCCGGCACGGCCGTGCTTACGGTGGTCTGTCTCGTCACGGTGTCTGCCAACCAGACCTTCGCCCGTGCCGAGCGCACGTCCGCGGAGCCGCCGTTGCACGACCGCATCGCGCTGGAGATGCTCGCCTTCGTGCCCACGCCCGAGGGTGACGCGCGTCGGTGCGCCCTGCTCGAGGAGTTCTTCGAGGTCAACGGCAACGAACGCCACCACCAGCGGCTTCGTCATGCCGTCCGCAACGGTGCCCAGGCACAGTGGGGCCGTCCCTTCTGCGAGGCGGACGCATGAGCCCGGATCCTCGTCAGCGACCGACGCTCAGCGTCGTCAGCCCCGTCCACGACGAGGGCGACGGCGTCGCGGCCTTCGCCAAGCAGGTCGCCGCCGTCCTCGACGAGCACGGCATCGACTTCGAGGTACTGCTGGTCGACGACGGCTCGCGGGACGACTCCTGGCAGCACATCACCGACCTCGCCGCACAGGACCCACGGGTCCACGGCCTGCGGCTGTCGCGGAACTTCGGCAAGGAAGCCGCGATGATCGCCGGCCTCGAGTCGGCGACCGGGCAAGCCGTCGTCGTCATGGACGCCGACCTGCAGCACCCACCCGACCTGCTGCCGCAGATGGTCGCCCAGTGGCGTGCGGGCGCCGACGTCGTCGAGGCCGTCAAGCGCACCCGCACCGGCCAATCAGTGCTGCACCAGGTGACGGCCCGCGGCTTCAACCGGCTGTTCTCGCGCGCCACGGGCGTGGACCTGCAGAACGCCTCCGACTTCCGGTTGCTGTCCCGGCCGGCGGTCGACGCGCTTTGCTCCCTGCCGGAGCGGGTGTTGTTCTTCCGCGGCACCAGCACCTGGATCGGGTTCCGGCGGACACGCCTGGAATTCGACGTCGGTGACGTCGGCGAGCGCACGTCGCGGTGGAGCACCCGGTCGCTGCTGCGCCTCGCGCTGGACGGGTTGACCTCCTTCACGGCCGCGCCGCTGCACCTCGTGACCGTGGCGGCCGTCGTCTTCGCGGTCTTCGCCCTCCTGCTCGGCATCCAGACGCTCGTGCGCTGGGCGATGGGTGACACCGTGCCCGGCTTCACGACCCTGCTGCTGGTCCTGCTCGTGCAGGGCACGTTCGTGCTGATGGGGCTCGGCATCATCGGCAGCTACCTGGCCCGCATCCACGACGAGGTGAAGGGGCGGCCGCGCTACCTCGTCGCCGAGCGCGTGCACGCGGACGACGCTCCGTCGCCCGGCCCGCACGACGGCACGTCGTGAGCGCCGGTCCACGAGGGGTCGTCCACCGGCTGGGCGAGCTTCGGCGTCTGGTGCGCTACGGCGTGGCCGGCGCCGCGAGTGCCGCCACCCACCTCGGCGTGCTGTTCGTCCTCGTCGAGGTGGTCGGGGTGGTACCCGTGGCCGCCTCCACCGTCGGCTTCCTGTGCAGCGTGGCCGTGTCCTACACGCTGCAGAAGCGCTGGGTCTTCGCGTCGACGACCGCGACGCGGGTCGCGTTGCCCCGCTTCCTCGCGGTCACCGGCGTCGGGTTGCTCCTCAACGCCGGCATCATGGCGGCCGGGACGGCCTGGGCGCAGGGCCATTACGCGCTCGTGCAGCTGGTCGCGTTGGTCGCCATCCCGATCAGCAACTACCTGCTGAACAGCCTTTGGACGTTCCGCTGACACGCACCGGCCGCGCGGTCCGACGACGCGCGTCGGCACGTACGCTTCGCCCGTGACGCCTCCCATCCCTCCGGACGACGCGCTCGCCGCGCTCCTGCCGCCGGACGTCGACCTCGATCCGGCCGCGCCCGTCGGGCTACGGCACGAGGCGGCGCTGCCCGTCTGGCACGGGCTGGTCTGGTCGCGGCTCGGCCGCGGGGATCTCGCCTGGGAGCAGTGGGGCCGGGTCCACCTGCCCGAGTTGCAGCCCTGGATCGCGGCCGAACGCGGCCGGGTCCTGCGCGAGCTGGGGTTGCACGCGGCCGCCGAGGCCGTGGAGTGGCCGGCGTTGCTGCAGGCCGAGGACGCCGTCGACGCGGCCATGCTGCGTGTGTCCCTGGCCGCCGACGCGGTCGGCCACGGTGACCTCGCTGGCGCCCGGCGTCGCCTGGCCGCCGCCGAGCAGGCCGTGGGTGCGCTGGCCGCCGACGGGCGTGACGGTCACGACGGACCGCGGGCCGCACGGCAGCGGCTGCGCCTGGCCTGGGTCCGCGTCGAGGTCGCCGCGCTGGGCGGCGACCCGCTGCCGACCGGCGGCCTGCCGGTCTGGGACGAGCGAACGGGCGGTCCCGTGCAGCCGGCCGACGCGCGTCACGGCAGCCGCTTCCACGCCGCCAAGGGCCTGTTGTTCGGCGGCGTCGCTCGCGGGGACGCACGCCTCCTCGAGGCGGCGGCCGCGCTCGCGCCGCCCGTGATCGCGTGGGCCGTCCAGCTGGCCCGGGCGGACCTCGGCGGCGACCCGGACGCCGAGGCAGCCGCGCGCGAGGCGTGGCGACGGATCGTGCCGCCGCCCGCCGTCGCGGCCGAGGTCGCGGCGACGGCGATCGCACACCGGCTCGGGCGGCCGGAGGCCGCCGCGACGCTCGACCACGACGTCAGCGGAACGTCCAGAGGCTGTTGAGCAGGTAGTTGTTGAGCGGCACCAACGCGAACGCGGCCGGTTGCACCCAGGCGTAGTGCAGCTCGAGCACCCCGGTGCCCACGAACAGGACGAGCGTGTTGAGCAGCAGACCGAGCCCCACCACGGTCAGGAACCGCGGCAGCGTGTGACCGTGCGCGTGGCCGGTCGCGAACACGAACCGTCGCTGCAGCAGGTAGGACACCACCAGCCCGCCCAGGAATCCGACCGCGGACGCCGTCACCGGTTGCCGCCCCGCCACCTCGACGAGCAGCGCGAGCAGGCCGAAGTGGGTGGCGGCCGCCGTCCCGCCCGCGAGCCCGTAGCGCACGAGCCGGCGCAGGTCGCGCAGACCCGTGGGCCGTGCGGCGCGGAGCTGGGCGCTGGACATGACACCTCGACGATCACGACGGGCCCGGACAGCGCGGCCGGCCGTGCGCCACCCGTGCCGTCGACGGCGGCGGCAGCGTACGACGAGCGGCCGCCCATCGGGCGGCCGCTCGACGAGACCGCGCGCTCGGGGGTGGGCGCGGGCCTGGGAGGGTCGTTCAGAGCTCGAAGGCGCGCACGAGGAAGCTCGCCATCTGTTGGCGGCTCACGGCGTCGTCGGGGCAGTAGCGGCCCTTGGCGCAGCCCTCGGTGACCCCGATGTCGGCCAGGGCCTGGATGTAGCCGGCGTGCGGGTCGTTGCGATCGACGTCGGAGAAGTCGCGCAGTGGCTTGGGCGAGAGGCCCAGCGCGCGGCCGAGGAAGGCCGCCATCTCCGTCCGGGTCAGGGCCTGCTCCGGGCAGTAGCGCGTCTTCGCGCAGCCGAACGTGATCTTCGCCGCGCTCGTGCCGTTGACGTTGCCGGCGTGTGGGTGCCCGGACGTGGGCACGTCGGTGTAGGGCCCGCCCTCCGTCGGCAGGGTGCCGGTCGCCCGGCCGATGAAGGTCGCCATCTGACCGCGGTTGACCGAGGTCGTGGGGCAGTAGCGGTCCGAGGAGCAGCCGATGGTCACGCCCGCCCGTGTCAGGCGGTCGATGTTGCGGCGGTGCGGGTTGCCGCTCTTCACGTCGCGGAACCCGCCGACGCTGGCGGTCGACGCGGAGTTGGTCGGCCGGCGGAACACCTTGGTGACCCACACGGTGCCGTCGCGGACCTCGACGCCGACGCCGACCTGCGTCACGTTGGCGTCGAGGATGTTGCGACGGTGCCCGTCGGACTCCATGAACAGGCGGTGCAGCGAGGAGACGCTCCGGCCGCGGCCGACGTTCTCCGAGACGCGCTGCCAGTTCTTCACGTCCGTGGTGAGCTTGGGGTTGTGGTGCAGGTGCTGGGCGTCGGCCATCCGCACGCTGTGGCGACGCGCGACCGCGGCGAGGTCGTCCGCGAGGTGCAGTCGGGGCAGGCCACGCTGGACCCGCTCGGCGTTCACGGAGTCGACGAACTGGCCGGCGAGGTCGGGCCGGTCGACGGCGTGTGCGGCTGGCGCGGCGAGCAGGCTGCCCACGAGCGCCGCGAGCAGGACGACGGTGAGGCGGTCGAGGCGGCTTCGACGCGGCACGGAGCCTCGCGCACGCGGCGCTGGACGGACGGCAGGCACGGGTGTCGACGGCAACAGAACGACCTCGGCAGCGTTTCGTGGCTTCCTGGGTCGATCGGTCACCGCCCGTGACTACTTCACCCCACAGCGTGAGGTGAGCGTTCAGCGCTCACTCCTGCTTCCCTGTCGTCGAGCAGCGCGCGTTTCAGGCCGTGGGCGGCCGGTTCGGCACCCGGAGCAGGGCCGCACCCTTCTCCAGGTCGTCGCGGCGCTCGGCCGTCAGGCCGGTCAGTCGCTCCCAGTCCTCGACGGCCCGACGTTCCTCGGGGCGCTTGGCGTCGTCGAGGATCACGGTGGCGCCTCCGCGCAGACGGTCGTGGAACGCATAGAGCGCCGGCACCCGTGCCATCGGCGCGACCCGCCGCGGAGGCCCGTCGACCAGCAGCAGGTCGACGTCCGTGAGGTCCGCCCAGGCCGACGGGTCGTACCACGGCTGCGTGTGCGGTCCGAAGGCCTGCTCGACGAGCGGCGCGTGACGCACCTCGACGACGTCGTCCAGGCCGTGGCGCCGCACGTGTTCGCGGGTCTGTGCCGCGAACCGCTCGTCGTGGTCGAGGGCGACCATGGTGCCCGTGCCCGCCCGCCGCAATGCGTAGCCGAGCCACAGGCTGGAGGTCCCGCTGCCGCACTCGACGATCCGCGCCGGCCGTGTCGCCAGCACGAGGCCGACCACCAGCGCCGCCGCGTCGGCCGACAACGCCCAGCCGCCGGTCGCGGGGATCGGCAACGACGGCCGCAACAGCAGCGCCAACTGCGTGGCCGCCTCGGTCTGGCGGCGGGCGACGTCGGTGTCCTTGCGCGCCTGCTTGCGGGCGGCCTCGAGGTCCGCCCGGGACGCCGGCGGCTCCGACGCCTCCGGCGCCGTGGCGGGCTGCGGCAACGCGGCCGCCAGCGACGCGTCGATGCGCTCCGCCGTGGCCTGCAGCGCTCCGCGCAACTCCGCACGCGTGCGGTGCTGTCCGCGCCCGAGCGCCGCCAGCCGCAGCCGGGTCTCCACCGCGAGGGCGAGGTTGCCCCCCAGCAGCCCGCCGAGCGCCGCCTGCGCGGGATCGCGACCCAGCGCGCCGACCAGGCCGGCGCCGACCACGGCGGCGCCGGCGGACACGGCGAGGCTGCGCGTCAGGGCACGGCGGTCGGGTGCGGTCACCGGGTCTCCTCGAGCGTCGGCGGCGGACGCCTGACGCTAGCGCCGCCTCCCGGGCTCGGCCGTGCGCCGGCGCTACGCTCGGCCCACGATGACCAGCCGTGCGACCCTCGTTCCCGACCGCCGTAGGTCGATGCCCCTGTGGCTCATGGAGGGCCTCGACATCCTGGAACGCCGGGGCGGCAGCGTCCGCCTCACCGTGCTGGTGGTGTGCCTCCTCGGCATCCTCGCCGCCTGGCTGTTCCCCGGTCTGGTGCCGCCCACCCCGATCGTCGGCGCCGCGGTGGCGCTGGCCGCGCTGCTGCTGGGCCTCGCGGTGGGGATCGCGGTCGACACCGCCGACCTCACGCTCCGAGGTCCCCGGCACGTACGCGCGGCCGGTGGGGAACTGGTGGCGGTGGTGCCCACCGAACTGAACGTCGCCGCGGCCCGCCCCCTGGCCGCGGCCGTGCTGGACGCCCGCGAAGACGACGGCAAGCTGATCCTCGGGATCGCCGCCGTCGGGCGCGACGGCCGCCGTGCGTCGGCGCTGACGGACGCACTGGCGATCGCACTGGCCGACTTCGGCGTGAGCGTGCTGCGCCTGGACCTCGCGGCCGGCCGCGAGGACCGGCCCGGTCTCCACGAGGTCCTCCGCGGCGAGCACCGCCTGGTCCAGGTCGTCGACTTCGAGGCGGACGGCGTGCCGCTGGCCCGGCTCGGTCCGGGCCGCGACCTGGCGGGTGCGCTGGCCGCCCTGCCCGAGTTGCCGGCCCGGTTGCCGCGCGACCTCGACGTTCTGCTGGTCGCGCTGCCCACCGCCGCGTCGCGTGCCTCCGTGGCCGCGGCGACCGCGCTCGACCACGTCCTGCTGCTCGGCGAACGCAACGTCACCTCGCGGGTGGACCTGCTCGCCGGCCTCGACGCGCTCGAGAGCGTCGGTCTGGATGCCCAGGTGGTGCTGCTCGACGACCGGTTCCAGCCGCCGACGGCGACCGAGCCGCTGCCGATTCCCGACCCCGCCGAGCCCGTGATCCCGGACCCCGACACCGAACCGGTCCACCCCGATCCCGAGCGCCCACTCGAGCCCGAGCCGCGGCCCGTCGTGCCGGAGCCCGAGCCGCCGCTGCCGGTGCCGCAACCCGAGGGTGCGACGCCGTCCGAGGACGCCGGACCGGACGTGGCGGGCCCACCGGCACGGCCGGAACCCGAGGCGACCGGGGAGCCCGCCGTGTCCCCCGAACCCGAGGCGATCCCGGTGTCGGCGGCCGAGCCAGTCTCGGACGCGTCCCCAGAACCGGAGACGGTCCCGGTGGCTGCGGCCGAGCCGGAGCCGGAGGGGGTCCCGACGCCCGCAGCGTCCCGGGTGTCCCCGGCGCAGCCGGCGCCCGAGCCCTTTCGCATGCCCGCGTCACAGCCGGAGCCCGAGACGGCGTCGCCGGAGCCCGACACGGCCCTGGGGCGCCGTCCGGCCGACGAACCGACCGCGGAGACCCCGGCGCGCCGGCCTCCCGCCGAGCTGCCACCCAGCGGGGTCACTCTGCTCGACGGGGCGGTCCCGGTGGACCATCCCATCCGCGACTTCCGCGACCCGGCCGTGACCATCCCCGCGCCCGAGCCGGTCGCCCCCGCGCCCGACCCGGATCCCGAACCCGCCCCGGAGCCCGAGCCGGCACCCACGCCCACCGAGGCACCGGACGTCACCACGCGTCTGCGGCCGGTCGCGCCTGCGGCGGACGACGACGAGGACGACCCGCTTCGGACCACGGCGCAGCTGGCCGTGCTCATCGACGATCTCCAGGCCCGCGACGACGAGTCGTAAGCTCGCCTCCCGCCGCTCGTCTGCCGCTGGAGCCCGTGTGTCCCGACTGCGCCGTCGTCGGATCGTTCCCGCCCTCGTCGCCGCGCTCGCCTTCGTGGTGGTCGGTTGCGGCGGTGAGGACCTGCAACCGTCGTCGGTGGAGTGGCGCAACGTGAGCCTGGACGTGCCCGACGGCTGGTACGTCTACGAACGCGCGGACACGCACCTGTCGATGGCCAACGCGAACCTGCGGCCCGGCGAGGACGAGGAGTTCGTCGCCCCGGAGGAGGGCGTCGTGTCCATGGCCTTCACCTATGACCCGGGTCAGAGCCCCGACGACTGGCGACGGTTCGTCGAGGAGCAGGATGCGACGCTGGAGTCGGACACCCGTGTGACGCTCGACGACGAGGTGCCCGCGACCCAGATCGTGTTCAGCTACGTGACCAACGGCGTGCCGACGCGCGAGATGGTGACGCTGATCCCCTCGCGCGCCATCGTGGTGCTCAGTCAGCCGGTGCCTGGCCCGGGCGACGACGACGCGCCCGAGGTCTTCCTCGACAACGTCGACACGTTCCGCTCCGTGCTCGAATCGGCCGAGTTCGGCCAGCCGCAGCTGGACTGATCGCGCCCGAGTTCCCCGGTGGGCTGCAGGATGCGTTCCCCGTCGTGGGGTGTGCTCGCCGTGCGCTTCGACGGCGCGATTCTGGCGCGCCGCGGTCGGCCAACCACGAGCCGCTCCGTGTGTGCGCAGGACGCGCAGTCAATTCTGGGCGTTTTCGGCGGTTTTCGGCGGATTTGCCGGTGAAGCCGGCCCTTCGGAACCCCTGATGTCTGGCCACCGTTCTTGAGGCCACGGCCAGAGGTACAGGCCGGCCGGGACGTGCCGATCACCAGGGGAGGGTCGTGCAGCGTCGCGGTTTCTTCCCGTCGCCGATCAGCACCCCGCCGGAAGCACCCGAACCGCCGGCTCCTGGGGCCGGCACGTGGAGGAAACCCGTGCGATCTCTGTTCGTCCGTGCGCTCCTGGTCGCCCTCGTCCTGGCGATCGCGCCGCCGGCCTCGCAGCTCGAGTTCGTCTCGATCCCCGAGGTGGTGCGCGAGGACATCGCCGTCCGTGTCAGCGCCGATGCACTGGTACTCAGCAGCGGCGGCGCCGAGGAGCCCGAGGCCCACACCTCCGAGCCGATCGCCGCCCCGATCCCGTTCACCATGGTGGGCTTCCGCCTGCCCGACGGTGTCGACACGGTGCGCGTCCGCACCGCGGGTGACGACGGCACGTGGAGCGAGTGGTACGACCTCGAGCGCGTGGAGCCCGACGAGGGCCCCGACCCCGACAGCGAGGAAGCCGCCAACGACCAGTCGCGCCAGTGGACCGAGCCGGCTTTCGTGGGTGAGTCGACCCGCTTCCAGGTCGAGGTGCCGGCCGACGAACTGCAGGCCGCCGGCGGTGACGTCGAGGTCGGCGCGTCGGTCATGGACACCGAGGGCCTCTCTGGCGGTCCGGTCAGTCGCAAGGCCGTCACGGTGGAAGGCCCGGTCGCCGAGGCGTCGAACGCGCCGCGGGTGATCACGCGTTCGCAGTGGGGCGCGCGTCCCTACAGCGGCTCACCGTCGGTCAGCAGCAACGTCGACCTCGTCGTCGTCCACCACACCGCCGGCAGCAACAACTACACGCAGGCGCAGGCGGCCGGCATCGTCCGTGGCATCCAGAACTGGCACATGGACAACAACCGGTGGTCGGACATCGGTTACAACATGCTGGTCGACCGGTTCGGCAACCTCTACGAGGGTCGGCAGGGGGGCGTGGAGCGCGGGGTCGTCGGCGCGCACGCCTCCGGGTACAACACGGGCTCCTTCGGGATCTCCGTGATGGGCAACTACGTCAGCGTCGACGCACCGCAGGCCGCCTACGAGACGATGGTCAACGCCATCGCCTGGAAGGCGAAGATCCACGGCTTCAACCCGAACGGCAGCACGACCCGGACCCGCAACGGTGTCGCGGTGCGCACCGTCACGGGGCACCGCGACGTCGGCAACACCTCCTGCCCCGGGCTGATCAGCAACCGGATGGGCTGGATCCGCCAGCAGGCGGCGGCGCGCGCCCCGGGGATGCCGGGAGCGAGCTCGTCGTCGGCGCCGGCACCCAGTCGCTTCCCGGACGTCACGAGCGACAACGTCCACCGCGCCAACGTCCTGAAGGTGCACGACGCGAACGTGCTGCTCGGCTACCAGGACAACACCTTCCAGCCCGACGCGGCGCTGAACCGCGGCGACATGGCACGCGCCGTCGCCGTCAGCATGGGGCTCCGGCCGGCCCAGAACTGGCAGGGGCGCTTCTCCGACCTCGACGACGTGCCGTGGCTCGCGCCGTGGATCGTGGCGCTGGCCGACCGCGGCGTCGTCGATGGGTTCCCCGACGGGACGTTCCGGCCGCGTCACACGCTCAAGCGCGACCAGATGGCGACCTTCATCGCGAACGCGAAGGGCCTGGCGCCGCGTGCGCCGATGAACTTCACCGACGTACCGAAGAGCAACCCGCACTACCACAACATCGGCGCGATCGAGCGTGCCGGCATCACCGAGGGGCGCACCCCGACGCGGTACGCGCCTCGCGGGACGATGCGCCGCGACCAGTCGGCGACGTTGTTGGTGCGAGCCTTCGACATCAAATGAGCCGTCGTACGGATGTGGCGTGACACAGTCGCGGCCGACTTCGGCCGGTCGCCACTGCCGTCGTCGGGCTCGGCACCTCGCGGTGTCGGCTCGCCGCGTCCGTGGTGACCGGCCACCGTGCGTCGACCTCGCCGATCCGCCGGCCGCGTCGAAGTCTCGTCCCTGTTCGCCCGCGACGGGAGGGCCGCCTCGCCATGCAACGTCTCGTAGCGCTTCTCACCGCCGTGCTCGTCGTGGCACCGATGGCCACGCCGGCGGCCCTCGCCGACGATCCCGCAGCCAACGCTGAGGACGGCGCCCGCACCACGGACGCGACGTCGGTGGAACCCGCCGACGCCACGGACGAACCCGGGGCCCGCGGCAGCGAGGCTGCCGACGACGCGTCCACGACCGCGCCGAGGGACGACGAGGCGGGCGTTTCCGACTCCGCGGGTGGGGCGCACGGCGACGATGCCACCGAGGTGCCCCAGGAGACCGACGACGGTGCCGAGGGCACGGAGACCGAAGACGGCACCGGCAGCGAGGAAGCCTCGAGCGAGGCGGACGAGGCGCATGCGACGATCGCGGCGACCTCGGCAGGCTTCCCGATCCGTTCGTCGGTCCGCGCCGCAGGCGAACCGAATCCGGCGGTCCGGGTGGCCGGGTCCGGTTGGGGGCACGGGGTCGGCATGAGCCAGTACGGCTCCGCTGCCATGGCCCGCGCGGGCCACGGCGTGAACGACATCATCGCGCACTACTACCCGGGCCTCGAGCCGGGGAGCCGGGAGGAGTCGAGCACGCGCCCGATCCGGGTCGGTCTGCGCCAGAACCAGGCGAGCACCTGGGTTCGCGCGGTGACCGGACCGATCCGCTGGGACGCCTGCCCACCCACGCTCGGCGGTCCCACCCCCGACGCCCAGTGTGAGCGGCTGCAGTTCCACGCCGACTCCGGGCAGACCGGCAACGTCTCCCAGCCGGCGGGTGCGACCTGGCACGTGTGCCCGATCTCCAACGGCAACCAGCGGGTGCAGGACCGGGCGTGTGGGCAGTCCGGCTTCCGGACGATCGCCTCCACCGCGCAGCCGGTGCTGCGCGTCCAGCTCGGCAACGGCGCCGACGCTGCCGGGAACCGCGAGATCGTCGCCCCCGGCTACCGCCCGGAGACGCGTCTGCGACGGGGCGCGCACGACATCATCCGGCCGGGAACTGGCCAGTCGCTGACGACCGTGCAGAACGTGCCCAGCGTCGAGCAGTACCTGTACGGCCTGGCGGAATCGATCCTGTCGTGGCCGGCGGCGGCCCTGCAGGCGCAGGCCGTCACGGGCCGGACGTACGCGCTGCGGACCCTCATCGATCGCCCCACCTGTCGCTGCGACATCCTGGCGTCGCCGTCACACCAGGCCTACGAGGGCTTTGGCCCCGAGTCCGTCGGCGCCTGGCGGCAGGCCGTCGACGAGACCCGCCACCGGGTGCTGATCAACCGTTACCAGTGGCAGGGACAGCAGCGCTCGGAACTGGCGGAGACCTACTACTCCTCGTCCCACGGCGGGCGCAGCGAGTCGCTGTTCGACTCCTGGGCCTACAACATGCCCGACACGGAGCAGAACCGGGCCCGCTACGCCTACCTGGAGTCGGTCGACGACCCGTGGTCCGTGGACGAAGCGCCCTGTGCCAGCACGCCGAGGCACGCCAGCTGCAACCCCAACCGCTCCTGGCAGGTCGACGTCCGCAACCGCGACGTCGCGAACCTGCTGTCCGCCGGCTGGCCGGGCGGTGCCATCACCACCGTCGAGCACCTGGAGATCCGCGACCGCACCACCGGCGGCACGCCGGCGACGCTTCGGGTCCGGGGGCGGACGAGCGCCGGGGAGACGGTCTCGTTCGACTACGCGGGCACGTCGACGTACGTGGCGGGTGCGATGTTCCGCCGGCAGCTGCAGACCACGGGCGGTGCGTCGCTGCGCAGTTCGCAGATCCGCTCGCTGTCGTTCGGGCCGTTCGACGACGACGACGGCCACGTGCACGAGTACGCGATCGTGTGGGCGAACCACGCCGGCGTGGCGAACGGGCTGGACGCCACGCGCTTCGGCCCCCAGCAGTCGCTGCGGCGTGACCAGATGGCGACGCTGCTGGTCAACACGTTCGCGATCCCTCCCTCGAGCCAGGACCGGTTCGACGACGTCGACGAGAGCAACCCGCACTACGCCGCGATCAACGCGCTGGCCGCCGCCGGGGTGACCACCGGCGTGCGCAACGGTCGCGACTTCGACCCGCGCGGGTACGTGACCCGCGCCCAGATGGCGTCGTTCCTCGCGCGAGCAGCCGGTTGGGACACCAGTGACACCAGCACCGCCTTCACGGACGTGCCCCGCGGCGACGTGCACCGCGGCGCGATCACGGCGATCGAGCGGCGTGGGGTGACCGCCGGCTGCGACACGGCCGGAACGCGCTACTGCCCGACCCGTAGCGTCACCCGCGGGCAGATGGCCTCGTTCCTGCACCGCGTCGTTCGGGCCGGCTGACGCCGCCGCGCGGCACGCCACCCGTCGCGCCTCGGTGCAACGATCGCGCGTCGAAGCAACCGTCGCGCCTCGAGGCAACCGTCGCGTCTGCGTGCCACGACGAGGCAGGCAGGCGCGACCGGTGCGCGCTGGCGCGACAGGATCATCTCGTCGCGTGGGCCGGCCTCCGTCGCGGGTCCCGGCAACCGTCGCCTCCGCCCGCCAGGCGCGGGCGGCCGAACGCGACCGTTGCGCCGCCACGTCTCCCGGCCGACGCTCCGTCGACCCGCGGCTGCACGGTCGGCCGGTCGTTGCATGGTCGGGCTGTTGACGCACTGGTGCGGCCTCGGCTCGACCGTGCGTCGCTGCCTCGACTTCGAGGTGGGCCAGCGGCGACCCGCCGGCGCGACCCGCTGTGCGTCCGCGGGGCGCCCTGTGGATCTACGGTCGGGTGTCGCCGGGTGGCACGGGTGCGGTGGCCCCCCGCTGGAGCAGGTCGCGGGCCCCGAAGGCCAGCGCCAGGGGGAGGGCCACGGCCAGGCCGAGGATGCGCCCCAGCCCGGTGGCGGCGAACCCGGCCGCGGCCGGCACGTCCACGACCGGTGCGATCAGCGCGGTCAGCAGCTCGGCGAGCCCCAGCCCCGACGGGAACACGCCGGCCGACGCGGCCAGCGGCCCGGCCGCGCCGAGCACCAGCCCGTCCCGCACGGTGGCGGTCACGCCGAGGACCTGCAGGACGGCGAAGAGGCGCACGCCGTGCACCAGCGTGGTGGCCACCTCGACGCCGATCAGAGCCAACAGCGGACGTAGCCCCTGCTCGGCGACGAGCGGGCGCGACAGCGCCAACGACACCCCGGCGCCCGCCAGCGCGGCGACGACCGCGCCGGCACCGAGCAGCGGTGCCTGCGGCAACGCGGCCAGGCCCGCCACCAGCAGACCCGCGGCGACCCACAGCATTGCGCCGACGACGTTGATCCCGGTGGCGCGGCGGGCCGACACGCCCAGGCCCGTGAGGGCGTGGATGCGCACCAGCGCCCCACCCGGCAGCGGCAACACGTTCGCGGCGGTGGCCAGCACGGTCGTACGGGTCGCCGAGCGCCACCCGAGCCGGCCGTCGCGGCTCACGCAGCGCGCCATCACCTGCAGCTCCAGCACGTTGACGAGCAGGTTCAGCGGTGTCAGCGCCACCACGACCAGGGCCAGCCACGCCAGGTTGAGCTCGCCCGGGCGCAGGTCCAGCTCACGGAACGACACGACGATGCCGACGGCGAAGACGCTGACGGCGACGAGCAGCAGCACACCCCGCACCCGCGGCGGCGGCTGGCGCAGGGCCCCCATCCGCGCCACGACCCGGGCCAGCCGCGACGTCCCGGACGGGCCGGGTTCATCGGTGGATGACGAGGCGGACGGCATGGGCGGCCCTCGCGGTGCGACGGTCGTCGGGAGGCGGTTGCTGCGCGACGCTATCGGTCCGCCCGGCGGCGACGATGCCCGTCGTTACACTCCGGTCGTCCGCCACCGCCCGGTGGAGGTCACGTCATGCGTCCGGGGGGTACCTGGTGGATCTTGCAGTCATCGGCGTGGGACACGTCGGCCTCGTGACGGCGGCGTGCCTCGCGGACCTCGGCCACCGGGTCGTCGGGCTCGACGACGACGCCGCCAAGATCGAGACCCTCCTCGCCGGCGGCGTGCCGTTCCACGAGCCGGACCTGCCGCAGCTGCTGGAGAAGGTGACCGCCTCCGGCGCGCTGCGCTTCAGCACGGAACTCGCCGACGCGATCGCGGACGCCGAGGTGGTCTTCGTCTGCGTCGGCACCCCGCCGCTGCCTGGCGGCGGGCCCGACCTGCGTTTCGTCGAGCGCGTCGCGGTCGAGGTGGCCTCCAGCGTGGACCACGAACTCGTCCTCGTGGAGAAGTCCACCGTCCCGGCCAACACCGGCCAGCGCCTGACCCAGGTCATCCGCCGCGAGCAGGAGGCCCGCGGCACCGACCTGACCAACGTGCACGTCGCCTCCAACCCGGAGTTCCTCCGCGAGGGCGTGGCCGTGCACGACACGCTCAACCCCGACCGGATCGTCTACGGCACCAGCTCCGACTTCGCCCGCGACGCCCTGCGCCGGGTCTACGCCCCGCTGGTCGAGCGCACCGGCGCGCCGGTCGTGGAGACCGACGTCAACACCGCCGAGCTCATCAAGCACGCGTCCAACGCCTTCCTCGCCACCCGCATCTCCTTCATCAACGCGGTCGCCAACGTCTGCGACCTCGTCGGCGCGGACGTCGAGGTGGTCGCGCAGGGCATGGGCATGGACGCGCGCATCGGGCCCGCGTTCCTGTCGGCCGGGCTCGGCTACGGCGGCTCGTGCTTCCCCAAGGACGTCGACGCGTTCCTGCACCTGGCCCGCAACGTCGGCTACGACTTCCGGCTCCTGGAGGAGGTCGGCCGGATCAACGCCGGTCAGCGCGACGTCGTGCTGCGCAAGTTGCGCGACGAGTTGTGGCACCTGTCCGGCAAGACGATCACGATCCTCGGCGCCGCCTTCAAGCCCGGTACCGACGACCTGCGCGAGTCGCCCGGACTGCACCTGGTCCGCACACTGATGGACGAGGGCGCCACGGTGCGCGTCTACGACCCCGTCGCGATCCCCGGCGTGCAGGCCCAACTGCCCGACGTCGCGACCTTCACCGACCCCATCGAGGCCGTGACTGGGGCGCATGCGGCAGTCGTGGCCACCGACTGGCCGGAGATCGTCAAGCTGGACCTCGCCGAAGTCGTGGCCGCACTCGACTACCCCATCCTCGTCGACGGCCGCAACTGCCTCGACGCGGCTGCTGCGGCGGCCGCCGGGCTGCGCTACCACGGCATCGGCCGTGGCCACCTGCGCACCTAGTCAGGAAACGCGTCATGTCCACCGCCCCCGGCTCCCGCCCGCCCTCCGACGCGGACGGCGACACGCGACCGGACGTCTCCATCGTGCTGCCCACCTTCAACGAGGTCGGCCACGTCCGTGAGGAGCTCGCGCGCATCTGCGAGGCCATGGAGGCGTCCGACTACACGTGGGAGGTCGTCGCCGTCGACGACGGCTCGTCGGACGGCACCCGCGAGATCCTGCGCAGCGCCTCGGCGCTGGACGCCCGCGTCCGGCTGATCGAGCACCGCCGCAACCTCGGCTCGGGCGGGGCGCGACGCACCGGGACCCGCGCCGCACGCGGCCACGTGGTCGTGTGGACGGACGTCGACATGACGTATCCGAACAACGAGATCCCCCAACTGGTCAAGGCCCTCGACGGCTACGACCAGGTCGTGGGCGCCCGCACCAGCGAGGAGGGCACCCACAAGGCGCTGCGGGTGCCGGCCAAGTGGGCCATCCGCCGGCTGGCGCAGTACCTGACCCAGGAGGAGATCCCGGACCTCAACTCCGGGTTCCGCGCCTTCCGCCGCGACAAGGCGATCCGCTACCTCAACCGGCTGCCCAACGGCTTCTCGTGCGTCACCACCATGACGATGTCGTTCCTCGCCGACGGGCTGGCGGTCGGCTACGTGGAGATCCCGTACGCCGCCCGCGAGGGCGAGTCCAAGTTCCACTGGTACCGCGACACCCGCAAGTACCTGTTGCAGGTCGTGCGGATGATCCTCGGCTACGAGCCGCTGCGGGTGTTCATGCCGGTCGGGCTGTCGTTGCTGCTGTTCGGGATCGGCAAGCTCTTCTACGACTTCGCGACCAAGGATCTACGGCTCGCCACGAACACGCTGCTCATCCTGTTCGCCGCCTTCCAGGTGATCAGCATCGGGCTGCTCGCGGACCTGGTGGTGCGGGTCACCAAACCCCCGGTCGACGATCCGCTGGACGCACCGGGGACCGGAGGCAGGGTGGCCGGCGGAGAGGAAGCGGCGGCCGCGCGCGAGTAGCACCGGCGGCGCCGAGCGCCCCACGCCCGATACGTCGAGCTTCCATCAGATCCGCGGCCGGCTGGCCGATGATGCGCGCGGTGGCACGACGCGCCGAGGGGGCTCGGGCCGGTCCTTGCCGCCGGCTACGTGGAAGTGACCCGCATGGCCGACACGCACCGCCTCGCGCCGCACCTGGCCGCCCTCCTGACGTGTCTCGCGGTCGTGGCCGGCCTCCTCGCCGGCCCCGCGCCAGCCAACGCCGCCGAGCCGGATGCCGGGGTACGGCTGCTGGTCACCTACGCCGCGCCCGTCGAGGCCGAGGCGGCCGCCGCCGCGCTGGCGACGGTCGACGCCGCCGCGGCGACCGACGAATCCTCGCGCGTACAGGTGCTCACGTTCGCCGACGAACCGTCGGCGCGAGCCGCGGCGGCCGAACTGCGTGCCCGGCCGGACGTCGTGGCCGTGGAACGCGACGGCGTCCTGCGCCTGGCAGCGGCCGACGACCACGCGGCGCCGGCCGTCCGCACCGCGGCGAACACGTCCGAGGTCGGCTGGGCACTGCGCAACACGGGCCAGATCATCGCGGGCACGCCGGGGACGCCCGGGGTGGACATCGGCGCGCGGCTGGCCTGGCCCCACGCCCGCGGACGGCAGGTCGTCGTCGCCGTGGTCGACACGGGTGTCGACGTAACGCATCCGCTGCTGCAGCCGCGTCTGTGGCGCAACCCGGACGAGCGCGCCGACGGCCGGGACACCGACGGCAACGGCTACGTCGACGACGTGCACGGGTGGAATTTCACCGCCTCCGGCCCCGGGACGCAGCTGTTCCGTAGCGCCACCGCCGATGCCCACGGCACCCACGTCGCCGGGATCATCGCGGCCGCAGCGGACCCGACGACCGGGTTCTCCGGCGCCGCTCCGCGCGCGTCCGTCATGGTGCTGAAGTTCATGGAGGGTGGCAGCGGGCTGGTCTCCGACGCCGTCCGTGCGATCCAGTACGCGTCCGCAAACGGCGCCGACGTCATCAACGCCAGCTTCACGATCGAGGCGCCGGCCCCCGAGGCGCTGCGGACGGCACTGGTCGAGTCCGGCCTGCCCGTGGTCGCCGCGGCCGGCAACACCTCGACCAGCCTCGAGGAGCTGCCCACCTACCCGGCGGCATGGCGGCTGCCCAACGTGGTCAGCGTGGCCGCCGTGACCCACACCGGGCAGCTCGCGCGGTTCAGCGCCCGCAGCCGCGAGCGCGTCGACGTGGCGGCCCCGGGGGCGAACATCGTCTCGACCGCCCCGGGCGGCGGCCTGGCGGCGATGTCCGGCACGTCCCAGGCGACCGCGTACGCCACCGGCGTGCTGGCGCTGGCGCTGGAGCATCACGGTGACCGGTCCGCGGACGAACTCGCTCGCGCGCTGCGCGACAGCGTCCGGCCACTCCGTGGCGCGGCCGAGACCCGGGCCGGCGGGATCGTGCGGGCGCCGGTGCTGCTCGACCGGCTCGGGACGCCGGTGTCCGCGTGCCCGCCGCTGCCACGTCTGCGCTTCCGCGACGTGCCCCGCGGCAGCGCCCACCACGACGCCGTCGCGTGCCTGGTCGCCCGCGACGTCGTGCTCGGCCGCACCTCGACCCACTATGCGGCCTCGGCCGGGCTGAGCCGGGCGCAGACCGCGACGCTGTTCGCGCGGCTGCTGCGTGAGGGCAGCCAGCCGCTGCCGGTCCCGGACGACCAGCGGTTCCGCGACGTCGCTGCGGACGACCCCCACCGTCTCAACATCGAGGCGATGGCCGCGGCCGGTCTGCTGCCGGGCCGCAGCAGCACCCGGTTCGACCCCAAGGCGACGGTCACCCGGGCGGAGTTCGCCGCGGTCGCCGCACGCACCGCCGAGCGGCTGGCACAGGCGCCGGTGCGCTCGACGGTGCCGGCCTTCCCGGACACGGCCGGCCACCGTGACGAGTCGCTGCTGCGCAAGGCCGCCACGCTGGGTGTGGTCGCGGGACGTCCCGACGGCAGCTTCCAGCCCAACCGACCCGTGCGGCGCGACCAGGCCGCGAGCATGTTGGTGCGTCTGGTCGACCGCACCGTGCAGCAGGGGACCCTTGCGCGCTGAGGTGGTGGCCGGCGGGGTGGTCGTAGAGTGCGGCGCCCACCGTCGCCCGAAGGTCTCCGGCCCGTGATCCACGTCTTCCTCGGCACCAAGGCGCAGTACATCAAGACCGCGCCGCTGCTGCGCCTCCTCGACGCCCGCGGCGTGCCGTACCGGCTCATCGACTCCGGCCAGCACGCCGCCCTGTCCGTGGGGCTGCGCGAGGAGTTGGGCGTGCGCGCGCCCGATCACCTGCTGGCGGCGGGGCGCGACATCACCTCGATCCCGCAGGCGGCGGCGTGGGCGGCACGTCTGGCGTGGCGGTTGCTCGACCGCCGACGCCTGCGCGCCGAGGTGTTCGGGGGCCGTGGCGGCGTGTGCGTCGTCCACGGCGACACCCCGTCGACGTTGCTGTCCGCGCTGATGGCGCGCCGGGCGGGCCTGCGGGTGGCGCACCTGGAGGCGGGCCTGCGTTCCGGGCACCTGCTGCACCCGTTTCCCGAGGAGCTGATCCGGGTGTTGGTCATGCGGGTGTCCGGCCTGCTGTTCGCGCCCGACGAGGAGGCCGTGGCCAACCTGCGGCGGATGCGCCTGCGCGGCGAGATCGTGCCGCTGCCCGGCAACACCGTCGCGGAGTCGCTCGCGCACGACCTCGGCGACACCGCCGGCGCGCCGGGGACGGGACCGGTCGTGGTGACGATGCACCGGGTGGAGAACCTCAACCGGCGCGAGCGGGTGCAGCAGTTCGTCGACGTCGTGTGCCGCGTCGCCGCGACGCGGCCGGTCCGCTTCGTGGTGCACGGGCCGACGGCCGAGACACTGCGTCGGCGTGGCCACGTCGGCCGCCTGCGCGACGCGGGCGTGGAACTGGTCCCGTTGGTGCGCCACGGCGAGTTCGTCACCATGCTCCGCGCCGCCCCGTTCGTGATCACCGACGGTGGCTCGATCCAGGAGGAGTGCGCCCTGCTCGGTGTCCCGACCTTGCTGTGGCGTGCGGCCACCGAGCGCGCCGACGGCATCGGAACCAACGTCGTCCTCGGCTCGTACGACGACCGGGTGATCGAGTCGTTCCTCGCGGACCCGGAGCGACGACGTGTCCCGCCGGCCTCCGGGCAGCACAGACCGTCGGAGATCGTGCTCGAACGGTTGCTGCAGGAACCGTGAGCGTCGGCCCGGACGTCCCCGGGGCCGCGTCGTCGCTTCGTCAACCGGCGTTTTCACCGGCGACATGGTGGTGCTACCCCCACCATGGCTCGTACGGATGTTCTTGGCCCGTCGGGCAACGGCCCGAAGGAGTCCCTTGCTGGTGGTCCCGCAGGGGCCTCTTGGTCGCATCCGTGGCTCGGGCTGTCTAGGGTCCCGCGCCGAGTGCCCCGGGGGGAGTGCGCGGCCGACGTCGCGATCAGCACTCGTACCTCAGAGGACTCCGGATGGGTCCGCCCGCGTGGGAGACGGGCACTCGGACGTGGAGGGGCTCCACGTCCTCCAGGACGAAACTGAGGAGGCAAGGCTTGAAGAGCACCCGCTCCAAGCTCGGCATCCGGCGGACCATCAGCCTGTCCGCAGCAGGTGCCATGGTCATGGCGTTGCTGCCCGCTGGCGCGTCGTTCGCCCAGGACGCCCCGAATCAACCTCGATCGATCGACAACGTCTGTGCCGACGTCTTCGACGACTACACGTACGAATTCGACGACGTCGACGCCGACAACGTCCACGAGGAAGCCATCCTCTGCGCCGCCGAGTGGGGCATCGCGCTCGGGAAGGCACAGAGTGACGACTACGACATCAGCGCCCGCACGCGCCGCGACCAGATGGCATCGTTCATCGGTCGGGCGATCGAAGTCGTCATCGACGACGAGATCCCGATCGACCCGGACATCGACCAGTTCCCCGACGTGGCAGCACAGGGAGACCGTCAGGTCCACGCGGACTACATCCTGAAGCTGCGTTCGATCGGCGTGGTCGAAGGCCGCACCGATGGCAACTACTACCCGCGTTCCGCCGTCCGGCGTGACGCGATGGCGACCTTCATCGGGCGTGCCATCGCCTACATGGTCACCGGTGACGCGCAAGGCGATGTTCCCCCGGGTGTCGAGGGCGACGCCTTCCCCGACCTCGGGAACATCGACGGCGACCACCGCAACATGATCAACGCACTCGCCGCGGAGGACGTGCGCGTCGTCGCGGGCCGTGCGAACGGCACATACGGACCGCGCGCCTTCGTGCGTCGCGACCAGATGGCGTCGTTCATCATGCGCGGCGTGTCGTACGCCGTCGACCAGTTCCCGGACGGCCCGATCTTCCTCGACGCCTTCGTGGCGGTGGACTGGAACGACGCGGACGGTGACACGGGCACCGTGTCGCTGCTCGACGAGTGGGACATCGAGGTGAGCGACGAGGTCGCCAGCGTCTTCGTCGACGAGGACGAGGAGACGGGTGCCGCCTTCACGCTCGGTGCCGGTGACGACGCCTTCACCGTGCAGTGCGTGGGCGTGGAGCTCGGCGACGATGGCGACATCACCGTCATCGGCGAGGTGGACGAGGGCAACCTCGCCGCCTACTGCGAGCTCGACGACGACGGCCTCTTGCTGACGATCGTGCTGCTCGACGAGCCCGACGACGTCGTCGACTACCCGGTGACCGTGACGGCCACCACGCTCGTCGACGCCGAGGGCTTCGGGTTCGACCTCGACTACCCCTACGGCGACAACGTCATCGACGTGGACGAGGACACGGAGACGCCCGGCCCGCTTCCGGCCGCCTGAACCTCGGTGGCCGGGGCGACCCGGCACCACACCCGTCCGGGCCCCGCGAACTGCGCGGGGCCCGGACCCGTTCGCGGTCCCGAGGTCCGGGGCCGGCCGTAGCTCGGGGACTGCTGGCGCTACGCCGCGCCCAGATGTCGGTACAGGTCGAGGTAGCGCTCCGCCATGTGGTCCCAGGTCCGGTTCTCGACCACCCAGCGCCGGCCGGCCAGGCCCATCTCCCGACGTTCCTCGGGTTGCTCCACGAGGCTCCCCAGCACCTTCGCGAGATCGGTGGGGTTCTCCGCCTCGAAGTGGCGACCGATCTCCGCCGGGACGGTCTCGCGGAGCGCCGGCAGGTCCGACACCACGACGGCCTTCTGCATCGCCATCGCCTCGAACGGCTTGAGCGGGGTCACGAGCCGGCACACGCGGTCGTCCCGGCGCGGCACCACGAAGACGTCGATGAGGTCGTAGTAACCGCGGACGGCCTCGTGCGGTACCCGACCGGTCATGACGACGTCCGTCTCGGCCCCGGCGGCGGCGATCCGGTTCGCCAACTCGCCGCGCTCCTGGCCATCGCCGACGATCAGACCGCGGACCGGCACGCCCTGGTGGCGGAGTTCGATCAGCGCGTCGATGAGGGTGTCGACGCCCTCGTAGCCGACGAGGCTGGAGACGTAGCCGACCACGACCGCGTCGGGCGGCAGCCCCAGGCCCGCGCGGAGGGCGGGTGAGGGCGGCTCGGGCGTGAACTCGTCCGGGTCCACGGCGTTCGGTACGACACGGATCCGGTCGCGCGGCACCACGCCGCGTAGATGCTCGGCCATCACCTCGGCGAGGGTGACGACGGCGTGTGCCTGCTGCAGGCAGCGTCGTTCGGCACGCTGGCGTTCGAGGTAGCGCTCAGCCCCCTGGGCCTGGTCGGGGAACGGCTGCTTCGAGAGCCAGGTCTCCTCCCAGAAGCCACGCGCCTCGTACACCACGGGAAGGTCGAAGAGCTCGCCGAGCTGCAGGGCGACGGTCGCGTTGAGGTAGTCGGACGCCGCGTGGAGCACCGATGGTCGCAGCGACTCCACCAGGGGGACGATGGACTCCAGGGTGCGGGTGAGACGTTCGGCAGGATGCAGCGGCTGCGTGCCGTCACCGGTGAGCCGGTGGTAGGCGATGCCGTCGATCGTGTCGACGTCGCCCGATGCGCCCTCGACGGGGAAACCGAACTGCGTGACCGCGACCGGATCCAGACCCGCACGCCGCTGGGCCCGAACGATGTTGTGGGTGCGGACGCTGTAGCCGGCGAGGGCGTACGGCAGGGACTTCCCGACGATGTGGAGGACCCGTCCCTTCACGCCGCCGGTCGCGGCCGTGCGTCGCTCGAGCCTCGGTCGCGCGAACGAACCCGCCAACGCGGCCAGCTCACCGGCCGTCCGCTCGCGGGCGCGTGCGCAGGCGGCGTTGCCCGGATCCACCACCAGCGCGCGGTCGAGCACGTCGACCGCGTCACGCAGCCACCCCTGGCGGGACAGGGCCAGGCCCACGAACAGCAGCAACGCAGGATCGGCGCAGCCGGCCGGGACCAGGCTCCCCGCATGCTTGGCCCGTCCGGTCGTGCAGTAGAAGCGGATCCTGGTGTCCAGGCCGGTGCCGGCCTGTTCGATGCAGGCGTCGGCGCCCTCGACGTCGCCGGCCGCGAAGAGGACGCGGGCTTCGAGCTCTGCCAGCTCGGCCATGGCGTGACCGCGGGTGCGGAGCTCGGCCAGCGTGCGAGCGATCAACTCGTCGTGGTCCAACGCCGCCGCGGCGTTCGCCACGCTGCGCAGCAGTTCGGTGTCGCAGCTGGGCAGATCCAGACCCTCGAGGAGTGCCAGGAGTTCGTCGCGGCGCTGCGACTGCAGCATGACCAGACACAGCAGGTCCAGCGTGACCGCGTCCTGCTGGAGCCCCCACGACCGGAGCGCGGCGGTCGCGGCGTCGTCCTTCCGTCCGCAGCGGTTGTGGGCGCGGGCAAGGGACAGCCACCCGCCAGCGTCCCCGGGCCAGAGCGCGGTCACCCGCGAGAACGCGGACACGGCGTCCTCGTAGCGTTTGGCCCGATACGCGGCGTAGCCGGCCCGACGGTGCGTGGCAGCCTGGACGAAGGCGGGGTCCCGTGAACGGCGCTCGTCGCTGGTCGAAGGCTGATGTCCAGGCACCGTCGAGGCGACGCCGGGACGCTGCGCGCGAGCCCGTCGTTTCCGAAAAAGGCTCGCTGCCCGCCGAGCACGTCGGAGTCGTGTCACGACGTAGCGGACGACGAGGCGGGGGTCGCGAAGGGCGCGGCGCACGCGTGAGCGGAACGCCGATATACGTGCGGCGTGCGGCATGACGAAGCTCGTTTCCGTAACAGCGGCGGAGGCTACACTCCGGCCCGAGTGCGTGGGAGTACGCGGTGCAGGTAGGCGCCTTTCGGATCCAGCAGCGCAAGCTCGATCTCCTCGCATACGAGGGCTTCACCGCGTCGGATCGTGGTGATGGTGCGGCCGTCGAGGCCGCGCTCGAGGTGATGACCCGCGGTTGGCAACGGTCCGGTCACGCGCGAGTGCCGGTGACGGCGCCCATCGACTGGCGCCAGTGCGACGGGCATCGCAGCTGGGCATTCCATCTCCACAACTGGGAGTTCCTCGGCCCGGTGCTCGGCTCCTACCAGGAAACGGGCGAAAAGCGTTTCCTGGACTTCGCCGTTCATGTGGCCTGCGATTGGGCGCAGCGGCATGCCGGTCGCGACGACGTCTCCGACTTCGCCTGGTACGACATGGCGGCGGGACTGCGGGCGTATCGGCTGGGCTATCTACTGGACGTGATCGCCCGCGACGAGGCCTATGGCGACGACGTCGTGCAGTGCCTTTTGCAGGCCGTGCACGCGCATCTGTCGTACCTCGCGGACGACCGTCATTTCGCCGCCCATTCGAACCACGGTTTCTATCAGGCGACCGGTCAACTCGCGCTCTCGCGACGGTTTCCGCACCTCGAGGCCGCTCGAGCAGGCGAGCGGCAGGCACGCGAACGACTCACCGCGCTCCTGCGTGCGCAGTTCACCGAGGAGGGTGTCCACCGGGAACACTCGCCCGACTATCACCGGATGGTGTTGGAGACCGTGGCCGGGCTGATGGAGGCCGGCCTGCTGGAAGGCGACGACGCTCGGGCGCTGCGGGCCAGGGCCGAGGCCGCGCTGGCGTGGATGATCGCCCCGGACCGACGCCTGGTGCCGATCGGTGATTCCGATCGTCGCCTGATGGGCTCGAGTCACCTCCGGCGGCTCGGCGCCACGGATCCCTTCCTCGGCTTCGTGCTCTCGTCGGGCACCGAGGGCCAACCGGCAGCCGAGCGCGCCAAGGCGTTCCCCGGGTCCGGTTACGTCTTCTTCCGCAGCACCGGCGGAGCGTCGCGCGACGAGGCCTACCTCGCGCAGAACGCCGCCTTCCACTCACGTACGCACAAGCACGCCGACCACCTCGCCTTCGTCTGGCACGATCGGGGCACGGAGATCCTCGCGGACGCGGGCCGCTACGACTACGTCGGACGCACCACGCCCGGCACGCCCCTGCACGACGACGGCTTCTGGTACGACGACCCGAAGCGGGTGTACGTGGAGTCGACGCGGGCCCACAACACCATCCAGATCGACGGCAGGAACCACGCCCGCAAGGGTGTGAAACCGTTCGGGTCCGCCATCGAGTCCGTGGGCGAGTGTGGTGACCTGCTCTTCACGTCCAGCCACGTCCGCCACGGCTCCATCCGTCACGCACGAACCCTCGTGCTCGACCCGGGCCGATGGCTGCTCGTCCACGACTGGCTGTGGGACAACGAGAAACGCGCGCACGACTTCCTCCAGCGTTTCCTCGTCGCACCCGAGACCCTGGTCCAGGACGTCGGCGACGGCTTCGGGATGAAACTGGCGACCGGCGACGTGGTGCTCGTGACGCCACTGCTCGTGTGCGGCAGGACCGACGTGGTGTCGGGCGTCGAGTCCCCCGAACTCCTGGGCTGGGTCTCGAGGGAGGAACGCGAACTGCACGCGGCCGCGACGTTCGCCTTCGAACAGGCGGGCGTCACCCACGCGCAGTTCGCCACGTTGTTCCACTTCGACGCTGCGCCGGAGGTGGACCGGGTCTTCGGGCGGGCCGATCCCTCGGGACGACGGGCGCGCTTCCGCTGGGTGGCACAGGGTCGACGCACGACCGTCTCCCTGGAACGGCCCGCGGACCGGCCCCTGTCGGTCACCGCCGAGTCCGAGGCGACGGGTTCGGAGACCTCCCCGGGCCGGTGACCTGACGCGACCAGGTCTCGCGGCGAAGCTCGTCCGCGGCGCGCAGCGGCGCCTGGACGCCCCGTCGTCGACGGTCGCCTAGCCTGCGCCCGCGTTCCACGACCAGGGGCTGTTCCTCGTGTTCTCCAATCCTGCGCCGGCGGGCCTTCCTCGCATCAGCGTCGTGGCCGCTGCCCGACCCAACTTCATGAAGGTCGGGCCCGTGATCGATGCGCTGGTCGGGCGCGCCGACGTGGAGCTCGTGCACACGGGCCAGCACTACGACCGCGCGATGTCCGAGTCCTTCTTCGTCGAACTCGGCCTGCCCGAGCCGGACGTGAACCTGCACGTCGGTTCCGGCTCGCACGGCGAGCAGACGGCCGCCGTGATGGTCGCCTACGAGAACCACCTCCAGGAGCGCCGTCCCGACGCCGTCGTGGTCGTCGGGGACGTCAACTCGACGCTGGCCGCCACGATCGCGGCCACGAAGCTGCGCATCCCGGTGGCCCACGTGGAGGCCGGCCTGCGCTCGCGCGACTGGGACATGCCCGAGGAGGTCAACCGCGTCCTGACCGACCGCGTGTCCCGCTGGCTGCTGGCTCCCTCCGAGGACGCCTGCCGCAACCTCGAGGCCGAGGGGGCGCCGCAGGAGTGGATCCACCTCGTCGGCAACGTCATGGTCGACACGCTGTTGCGGAACCTGGATCGTGCGCGCGCCCGTCGCGACCAGTTGCTGTCCGGTCTCGGCGTGGAGACCCATGCCCTGGTCACCATGCACCGGCCCTCCAACGTCGACGACGTCCAGCAGCTCGGCGACACGCTCGGCACCATCGCGACGGCGGCCGAGCGGATGACCGTCCTCTTCCCCGTGCATCCCCGGACCCGCAAGATGCTGCTCGGCGTCGGCGCGCTGCCCGAGAACGTCGTCCTGACCGAGCCGCTCGGCTACCTCGACTTCGTCGCCGCCATGGACAGCGCGCAGATCGTGTTCACCGACTCCGGTGGGGTCCAGGAGGAGACGTCGGTCCTCGGCGTGCCGTGCATCACCGTGCGCGACAACACCGAGCGCCCGGTGACCTGTGAGCTGGGGACGAACCAGCTCACGGGCACCGACCCGGCGGCCATCCGTGCGGCGGCCGCGACGGCACTGGCCGGCCAACGCGAGCCCGCCGCGATCCCGTACTGGGACGGGAAGGCCGGCGCGCGGATCGCGGACGTGCTGCTGGCCGATCTCTGACCATCTCCGCCGCGCCGGCCCGGAGGTTTGCGCAGTTCGCCCGGCCGGGTTCGCGGGCCGGGCCGCGGCCTCGTACGGTCGGTGCGCTCCGCAGTGGGGCGGTCCGCCGGGCTGCCCTATCGTTCTCCGTGCCCGACACCCTCTGGAGCCCGCCGTGACCGCTGCCGTCGCCGACCGGCACCTGCCCGGTGCCCCGATGACGCACCTGCGTCAGCTCGAGGCCGAGTCGATCCACATCATGCGCGAGGTGGTCGCCCAGTGCGAGCGGCCCGTGATGCTCTACAGCATCGGCAAGGACTCGTCGGTGATGCTGCACCTGGCGAGGAAGGCGTTCCACCCGGGGCGGCTGCCCTTCCCGCTGCTGCACGTGGACACCACCTGGAAGTTCCGCGACATGATCGCCTTCCGGGACCGGACGGCCCGGGAGCTCGGCGTCGAGCTGATCGTCCACACCAACCAGGAGGGCGTGGCCCAGGGCATCAACCCGTTCGACCACGGGTCCAGGAACTACACCGACATCATGAAGACCCAGGCGCTCAAGCAGGCCCTGACCACCGGACGCTTCGACGGCATCTTCGGCGGCGCCCGCCGTGACGAGGAGAAGTCGCGGGCCAAGGAGCGGGTGTTCTCCTTCCGCGACCGGCACCACCGGTGGGACCCGAAGAACCAGCGTCCGGAGCTGTGGAACCTCTACAACGGCCGCGTGAACCCGGGCGAGTCGATCCGCGTCTTCCCGCTGTCGAACTGGACCGAGCTCGACATCTGGCAGTACATCTACCTGGAGAACATCCCGATCGTGCCGCTGTACTACTCGGCGCCGCGGCCGGTCGTGGAGCGCGACGGCGTGGTCATCATGGTCGACGACGACCGCTTCCGGTTCGAGCCGGGGGAGGAGCCGGAGGAGCGCTGGATCCGGTTCCGCACGCTGGGCTGCTACCCGTTGTCCGGCGCCGTGGAGTCCCGGGCGACCACGCTGCCCGACATCATCCAGGAGATGCTGCTGGCGACGCGCTCGGAGCGTGAAGGCCGCGTGATCGACTACGACCAGGCCGGCTCCATGGAGGAGAAGAAGCGCGAGGGGTACTTCTGATGGCACACCAGTCCGATCTCATCGCGACCGACATCGAGGCCTACCTCGCCGAGCACGAGCGCAAGGACCTGCTGCGGCTGCTGACCTGCGGCAGCGTGGACGACGGCAAGTCGACGCTGATCGGCCGGTTGCTGCACGACTCCAACATGATCTACCAGGACCAGCTCGCCGCGTTGGAGTCCGACTCGCTGACGTCGGGCACCACCGGTGACCAGGTCGACCTCGCCCTGTTGATGGACGGCCTGAAGGCCGAGCGCGAGCAGGGCATCACCATCGACGTCGCCTACCGCTACTTCTCCACCGCCCGCCGCAAGTTCATCATCGCCGACACGCCCGGCCACGTGCAGTACACCCGCAACATGGTGACCGGCGCGTCGACCGCCCAGCTCGCCATCATCCTCGTCGACGCCCGCCATGGCGTGCTCGACCAGACCCGCCGGCACAGCTACATCGCCGCGCTGCTGGGCATCAGCCACGTCGTCGTCGCGGTCAACAAGATGGACCTCGTCGACTACGACCAGCAGCGCTTCGAGGAGATCAAGGCGGACTACCAGGCGTTCGCGACCCAGCTCCGGCTGGCCGATCCCTACTTCCTGCCCATGTCGGCACTGAAGGGCGACAACGTCGTCAAGCCCTCCGAGGCGATGGCCTGGTTCGACGGCGTGCCGCTGATGGAGCACCTGGAGACCGTCGACGTCGCGGCCGACGAGGACTACACGCGCCTGCGGCTGCCCGTCCAGCTGGTGCAGCGCCCCAACCTCGACTTCCGTGGCTTCGCCGGCACGATCGCGTCGGGGACGCTGCGACCGGGCCAGGAGGTCCTCGCGCTGCCCTCGGGGATGCGTTCACGGGTCGACCGGATCGTCACCTTCGACGGCGACCTCGACGAAGCCGGGCCGGGCCAGGCCGTCACCGTCACGCTCACCGACGAGATCGACGTGTCCCGCGGCGACGTGCTCGTCGACCCGGCCCACCCGCTCGACCGTGCCCACGACCTCGACGCCATGCTCGTGTGGATGGCCGAGGAGGAGGCGCTGCCGGGCCGCCAGTACGTGCTGCTCTCCATCAACGGCACCTCCAACGCGTCGCTGCGGACCATCCACCACCGGGTCGACGTCAATTCGATGGCCCGCGAGCCGGCCGACCGGCTGGGTCTGAACGACGTCGCTCGCTGCACGCTGTCCGCCGACCGCGAGTTGCTGTTCGATCCCTACCAGACCAACCGGACCACCGGTTCGTTCATCCTCGTCGACCGGCTGACCAACATCACCGTCGCTGCCGGCATGATCGAGTCGGCCGCCTCCGGCTGGGAGAAGCCGCCGCCCTCGGGCCTGGCCCGCCACCGCTCCGGCGTCAGCTCCGACGAGCGGGCAGCGCGTTTGGGGCAGCGCCCGGTCACGGTGCTGCTCACCGGCATGACGGGTTCGGGCAAGTCCACGATCGCGGCGGCCCTGGAACGGCGGCTGTTCGACCGCGGCAAGTCGGTGCTGCGCCTGGACGGCGAGAACCTGCGGCTGGGCATCAGCCGCGACCTCGGTTTCACCAACGAGGACCGGTCGGAGAACCTGCGGCGGGCCGCGGAGATCGCCGCGATCGCCAGCCGTCACGGGCTCATCACGCTGGTCGCCGTCCAGGCGCCGCAGGCGTCGGTGCGCCAGCGCGTCCGCGACCTGCTGGGCGCCGACCGGTTCGTCGAGGTGTTCCTCGACGCGCCCGAGCAGACGCGGCGCGCCCGCGACCCCAACGGCCTGTACGCCAAGGCCGATCGCGGCGAGGTCGCCCACGTCCCGGGCGTGACCAGCGGCTTCGACCACCCGGCCGACCCGGACGTGCACCTCGACACGTCCGAGCGGACCGTCGAGGACTGCGTCGAGGCGATCGTCAGCGTGCTCACCGAGCGCGGGTTCCTCGACGTCCGGTGATCGGCCTCCAGGCCGCGGCCGCGGCGACGATCCTGGTCGTGCTGATGGTCGTGCTCGCCCGGGAGCTAATCTCGCCGGCCGCTGCGATGGTCGGTGCGCTGATCGCCTGCGTGCTGGTCGGGATCCTTCCCGCGGAGGAGGCGTTCCTCGGTTTCGCCAACGCCGCCACGCTGAGCATCGCCGGCCTGTTCGTCCTGACCCGCGCGGTCCGGGACCACGCCGGCATCGACGGCGTGATCGGCCGGTTCCTCGGCGACGGCGCCGGCGGGGCGTCGGGTGCGCTGCGCCGTTTCGTCCCGCCGGTGATCGCCCTGTCGGGGTTCATGAACAACACCCCGCTGGTCGCGGCCGGTGCGCCGGTGATCCGTGGCTGGGCCGAACGGCACGGCATCGCGGCCACGAAGCTGCTGATGCCGCTGTCGTTCGCCGCCATCCTCGGCGGCGTCCTGACGTTGATCGGCACCGGACCGAACCTGGTCATCTCCGGGATGCTGGTCGCGGCGGGCGAGTCGGGTCTGAGCTTCTTCGAGCTGACTCCCGCCGGACTGCCCATGGCCATCGTCGGCGGCACCGCGCTGGTGCTGCTGGCGCCGAGGTTGCTGCCCGACCGGCGCACCCCGCACGAGCAGATCGCCGCCCGCGACCGCGACTACACGTTGCGCCTGCAGGTCCTCCCGGGCGGCCCCCTGGACGGCAGCACGGTCGCCGACGGCGGCCTCCGCGACCTGCCGGGGACGTTCCTCGCCGGGGTCGCGCGGACCCCGCAGGGCCGCCGCCCCGCCGCGCCCGAGACGGTGCTGGCCGGCGGTGACGAGCTGATCTTCGTCGGCACGATCGACGCCGTCCGCGACCTGCTGGCCCGGCCCGGGCTGGTCGAGGCGGAGCGGGCGCAGACCGCCGTGCTCGACGGGAACGGCCACGGGCTCACCGAGGTGATCATCGGCTCCACCTCCGGCCTGATCGGCAGCACGCTCAAGCAGGTGTCGTTCCGCGGCCGCTACGGCGGCGCCGTCATCGCCCTGCACCGTGCCAGCGAGCGCATCGACGGCAAGCTCGGCACGGTGGAGTTGCGCGCGGGTGACGCGTTGCTGCTGCTGACCGACCCCGGATTCGCCGAACGCTGGAACGGCCATCGCGACTTCGCGCTCGTGATCCCGCACGACGCGCCCACGGAGAGCCCGTCGTCCCGCCGTTACCGGTGGCTGACGCTGGGGACGTTCGCGGGCATGGTGCTGCTGGCCGCGACGGGGGCCCTGCCGATCCTCACCGCCATCCTGCTGGCCTGCGCCGTGCTGGGGGTCACGCGCGCGATCAGCTTCAGCCGGGCGGTCGACGCCCTGGACCTCGACGTGCTGCTGATCGTGGCCTCCGCCATCGGCCTGGGCAACGCCATGAGTGCGTCCGGCCTGGCCGGCGTGCTTGCCGACGGGATCGAGGTCGCCGCGGCCGGCACCACCATCGTGCTCGCACTGGCGCTGGTGGCCCTGGGCACCATGGTGCTTACCGAACTGCTCACCAACGTCGCGGCGGCCGCGCTGATGCTGCCGATCGCCATCGACGTCGCCCACCGGGTCGACGCCGACCCGACGGGGTTCGCCGTCGGCGTCGCGCTGGCGGCCTCCTCGTCGTTCCTCACGCCGATCGGCTACCAGACCAACACGATCGTGTACGGCCTGGGTGGCTACCGCTTCGGCGACTACTGGCGGCTGGGTCTGCCGATGGCGGCGATCAGCCTGACGACCATCCTCGTCGTCGTCCCGCTGGTCTGGGTCTGACGCCTCGTCAGCCGGCCGCCAGGGCCTGGGCGACGCGCTGGTTCACCGCACGGATGCCCGCCTCGCGCAGGTGGTAGTAGTCGGCGAAGAGTGCCTCGTCGTCGTTGAGGTCGGACAGGTCGACGTAGGCGGCGCCGGTGTCCGCGGTCACCGCCCGCAGGGCGCGGTCGAACCCGTCGACGGCCGTCTCCGGCAGCAGTCCGCGTGTCACCATGCGCTCCTCCATGGCGGGCATCCGCACCACGGTCACCTCGATCCCCCGCTCCTGCGCGGCACGGACGAGTCCGGTCAGTTCGGTGACGTTGACCGGGCCCGGCGCGTAGTCCACGAAGACGTCCTCGCGCAGGCTGCGGTCGAGACGTTCGGTCTCGTTGTAGCGGTTGTCGTCGAAGCCGTCGTACCGGCCGTCGGCGAGCAGTTCCGGCCGCGTCCAGCCCTGGACCTCCTCGCCGCGGGACCAGGCGAGCACCTTGGCCGGTTCGCGCAGGGCGGAGCGCTTGCGAACGAAGTCCGATCGCTGGGCGAACCACGCCTCGACCCGACGCTCGGTCGACGCGCTCCCGGTCGCGAGCTGGTAGCCGGGGGACTCGGTCAACCGGGCGTAGCCGCCGTCCGTCTGGTGGTCGTTGAAGTCGCGGACGGACACGCCGATCACCGCTCGTCGAGGTTCCAGGAGCGGCAGGACCACCTGCTCGGACCAGAGCCGCCAGGTGGTCACCCCGCTGCCCGGGATGGCCGCGTTGTAGGTCGGCCCGGTGTCACCGTCGCGCTGCAGGGCCTCCGGCGCCAGGCCGCCGTTGGCGATCGACGAGCCGAGCACGACCGTCTCGACGCCGCCCAGTGCCTGCATCTGTCGGACCTTGGCGTCCGTGAAGGTCGTCCCCCAGGTCGGCGGGGTCGGGACGGCGTCACCGGCCTGCCGGACCGCCGACTCGGCCAGGCACGCCGCGAGGAGCAGGGCCAGCAGGAGCACGGCCAGTCGGCGCGGCCCCGGCCGATGGGTGCGCGGCAGGTCGTCGCGCACGTCCAGGGTGTCTCCCGGCCCGGTCCGATCCAGGTCCCGCTGGCCGTCATCGACCTTCGGCAGTTGTGTCACGAGCGCATCACGGTGCCACCATCGTCAGAACTGGAAGTAGATGAAGGGCTGGACGGCCTGGCCGGAGAACACGACGAACAGCACCGCAGCTGCGGCATAGGTGAGGCCGGCCGTCGGCGCCCGCCACGTCCGAAACGGTGCCTGCAGCCGGGTGAGGCGCTGCGCGACGTCGACGAGGAGGACGAGCGCAGCGGCCATGGCGAGGACGAACCACAGATCGGCCGGCACCTCGCCCGCACGCCAGGTGACGATGGCCGCGAGCACCTGATGGGCGTCCGCCAAGGTCTCCGCGCGGAAGAAGATCCAGGCGAGGGCGACGGCGTGGAAGGTCACCACGATCGCCGGCAGGTCCCGCACGTGCAGGCGGCGTCGCACGGTGCGGCTGCGCATCCGACGGTGGGCGGCCAGGAAGGCGCCGTGCAGGCCGCCCCAGATGACGAAGTTCCACGAGGCGCCGTGCCACAGCCCGCCGAGCAGCATCGTGACCATGAGGTTGCGTGCGGTGCGCAGGCTGCCGCCGCGGTTGCCGCCCAGCGGGATGTAGAGGTAGTCGCGCAGCCAGCTCGAGAGCGAGATGTGCCAGTTCCGCCAGAAGTCGGTGATGTTGCGGGACAGGTACGGCTGCTCGAAGTTGCGCATGAGCTCGATCCCGAGCAGCCGCGACGAGCCGCGCGCGATCGCCGTGTAGCCGGCGAAGTCGGCGTAGATCTGCAGGGCGAAGCCGTACGTGGCCAGCAGCAGGTGGAGGCCGCCGGCTTCCTCGGCGGATCCGTAGGCGCCGTCGACGTACGGTGCGAGGGCGTCGGCGACCACGACCTTCAACACCAGCCCGAGGCCGATGAGTCCCAGTGCCGAGCGCAGTCGCTCCGCATCCGGGAAGCGGCGACGGGCGGCGAACTGCGGCAGCAGGTTGCCGGCCCGCTCGATGGGCCCGGCGACCAGCTGGGGGAAGAACGCGACGTAGGTCGCGAAGTCGAGGAACGAGGTGGTCGGCCGTAAGCGGCGCCGGTAGACGTCGATCGTGTAGGACATCGTCTGGAAGGTGTAGAACGAGATGCCGACCGGCAACACGATGTCCAGCGTCGTGGTCGGCACGTCCAGCCCCACCCGCGCCAGCAGGGCCGCGAACGAGGCGGTGAAGAAGTCGGCGTACTTGAAGTAGCCGAGGATGCCGAGGTTGGTGCCGACGCTGGCGATCAGCAACGCGCGCCGAAGGCGCGGGGCGTCCGTCGCGTCCAGGCCGCGCCCCACGGCGAAGTCCACGACCGTGGACAGGGCGATCAGCAGCAGGAATCGCGCGTCCCAGGCGCCATAGAACACGTAGGAGGCGACCAGGAGCAGCAGGTTCTGTCGCCGGCGCCCGAGGGTCCAGTACCACCCGACGACGACGGCGAGGAAGCCGAGGTACTGCAGGCTGTTGAAGACCACGACGCGGCCTACGGGCGAGGGGGCGGCAGGCGGCGCGCCCTTCGGGCGTGGCGCCGGATGCTAGCCCGGCTGGTCGGTCGCTCCCGGGTACCGGGCACGGCCGCGTCTACGAACCGTGCAGGCGGGTCTTCGGATCGTAGGGGAGCGTCTGGAGGAACCGACCGACGGCGAAGTGCATCCGGCAGTTGGCGTCCGCGACGATCTCCGTGTCCGCCGTGAACGTGCGCCCGACCTGGTGGGTGCGCACCGAGGCAACGGTGTCCGCGGCACGGTCCAGCCCCACCAGGCCGCGCGGACGCTTGGCCACCGTCACCGGCCCGAAGCTGACCGAGTCCCACACCAGTTCGGTGCCCGACAGGCTGCTGTGACGGCTCTGGGCAACGGTCCGGCCGGTCCTCGGGTCGAGTTCGGCCCAGCGTCCCTGCTCGTTGATGGCGACGACGACGCCGTCGACGACGTCCAGCGTGCGGATCGGCA
Organism: Egicoccus sp. AB-alg2; assembly: GCF_041821065.1. Lineage (NCBI taxonomy): Bacteria > Bacillati > Actinomycetota > Nitriliruptoria > Egicoccales > Egicoccaceae > Egicoccus > Egicoccus sp. AB-alg2. The sequence continues at coordinate 96,536 of NZ_JBGUAX010000003.1, forward strand.
GGTTGCCGATGGGCCGCACGGCGCCGCGCGGGTCCGGCCACACCTCGTCGCCGGTGTCGGGGTCGAGGGCGCGGACCTCGCCGCGCGCCTCGCCGACCACGGCGAGACCGTTCACGGCCGCCACCGACAGGCCTTCGACCTCCAGGCCGGAGCCGTGGCTCGGTCGGCGGGACTGGAGCTCGTACTCGCCGACGAGGCGCTGGTCCTCCGGGGCGTTCGGATCGATCACGACCAGCTGGCTGCGGTGCCGCCCCTCGGGGCTGTCCTCGCGCGCGACGACGTAGACGCGCCCGTCACCGGCGTCCGACATCGTGACCGCACGCGGGCGGTTGAAGTTGCCGTCCCAGGCAGCGACCTTCTGCGGCGGCGCGCCGCTGCCCGGCGTCCAGGTCCACAGCTCGGCGGACGGGTAGATCGCCAGATAGGCACGCTGCCCGTCGGTCGTGATCGCCTTCACCTCACCAGCGACGTCCCCCTCGCGTGGCGCCGGGGGGGTCGTGCCGTTCGTGTGACGGTGCGCGAACACGCGGTTGGACGTGCCGACGTAGACGTGACCGTCGTCGATGCCGAGGCTGTGCACCGCACCCGCCCCGACGATCGGCGCCGCCCCCTCGAGACGGGACACCTCGGCCCGGGCGGGTACCGCGCCCGGCAACGGCATGCGCCACCAGTCACCGCGCCCCGACATGCCCTCCACGTCCCCGTCGACGATCCGCAGCGCGCGAGTGGTGGTGTTCGCCTCGGGCGCCCGCGTCGGCGTCACCAGGCCCGTCGCCGGCTCCGCCCGGTACACCATGCCCGACGGGAAGCCGACGGCGACGATCGTGTCGCCCGACACGGCGACGGCGTCCACGCGGCTCTCGCCACTCTGGTCGTCGGCGAGGTCGCGGCGCAGCGGCCGGTCGATCACCGGCGGCCCGGTCGGGTCGTCGCGGTCGAGCACGACCAGACGTGCCTCGGGGTGCTCCTCGCCACCGGCCATCGTGCCGATGACGATCCAGTCGTCGGTCACCTCCAGCGCGAACACGTCACGCGCGCCCTGGACCGACGCGGGCGTGAGGTCCTCGGCGACGGGCAACTGGTCGACGCTGCTGGGCTGGCCGACCAGCTGCTCGGCCTGCAGGCGCACCACGCGGGCGGCATCGGTGCCCGGGCCGAACGCGACGAACACCTCACCGTCGTGCCAGGCCACCTGCTTGGCGTCGGCCTTGCGGAAGTCGAACGCGGACGGCGGCAGGCGGAAGAGCAGCTTCTGCGGTGTGCCGATCGAGTTCGCCTCGGTCTGTACGCGGTGCAGCACGTGCCGGTCGCTGACGTCGGTCTCGGCCGACTCGCCCGGCAGGTGCAGGGCGCCGTTCACATTCCAGGCTCGCCCGGCCGCGTAGAGGCGCTGCTGGTCGTCGGTGGCCAGGTCCCAGAACTCGGTACCGATGTCGATGCGGGTGCCGACGGCAGGCGTACCGGCGCGGTGCAGGTTGTTGCCACCGGCGCCCCACACGCCGTACCACAGCTGGCCGCTGGCCTCGGCGGTCGCCCACGTGCGGCGGCCCGACGGCTGCTCGAACCAGGACGCCACCGCCGGCGAAGCGCCGGGCTGGCCCGACAGGCGCGCGACGCGGGGCGTGTCCAGGTCGTTGGGGAACACGACCAGGTGCCCGTCGTGCCAGTGCCCGGCGGTCACGGGGTATCCCAGCGGGGCCGCGACCCGCTCGGTGTTCGTGAACTGCGCCGTGCCGTCGACCATGGGGCAAGGTACGGGTCCCTCGAGGTCCAGTGCCGCGATCAGGAACGTCGCCATCTGGTCGCGACGTACGGGATCCTCGGGGCAGAAGCCGCCCTGGACCTGCGTGCACCCGGTCGTGATGCCGGCGGCCGCGACGCTGGCGATGCCGTCGTAGTGGGCGTGGTCGCTCGGCACGTCCGTGAAGCGCGGGTTGCGGCCCTCGGGAAGGTCCAACGCCCGCGTCAGCATGGTGGCGAACTGCCCGCGGGTGATGCTGCGGCCCGGACAGAACCGCGACGGGTCGCGTACGTCGCAGCCCTGGGTGACGTCGTTGTACACCAGCGCGCCGACCGCGCCGCCGTGCGGGTAGTCCGCGTCACGGTGGCTCGGTACGTCGCTGAACGGATGCGCGGTCGGCTGGTAGCGCAGCGCGTTCGTCAGGAACGTCGCCATCTGGTCGCGCCGGACGGCGACACGGGACCCGTAGGAACCGTCCTGCCGGCCGGACGTGACGCCGATCTGTGCCAGCGCGATGATCGCCTGCTCGTGGACGTTGCCCTCGGTGTCCGGGAACGGCGACGGCACGGTGGCGTCCGCGGACTGGGCCACGGCGGCCGGTGCCAGCGGCACGGACAGCATCGAGACGGACAGCAACAGGAGGAAGGCGCGGCGGATCACGGGGTGCTTTCGACGAGCCGGCGACGACGGCGCCGGGTATCTGGTGGCGACGGCACGAGCCGGCCCGGCGCTCTGTCGCCCCCGAACCGGCGCGCGAGCAGCGCCGCCGAAGCTGATCAACGAATGCGGTCGGCCACCGGCTCCCGGGGCCCAGTGCGAGTTCGCTCTCCGCACTTGCCGCGTGCGCCGCGAAGGTCTTGGCGCACGCCGGCGCGGCACCCATCAGGGAGCGGTCGCGTCGGTCAGCACCCAGACCTCGAGGTGACCCGGCGGCCGCAGGTGCTCGAAAGCGCGTCGCGCGCCGTCGTCCACGCAGGTCGGGACCGTCAACGGACCCATGTCGGGGTCGGGCAGGAAGGCCACGGGGGCGGACTTCTCGCACAGCCGGGCATCCAGGCGCTCCTGTTGCCGGATCACCTCGACGTCGCGGTCCGCGAGGTACCACCGCCAGCCCGGGTGCAGACGGTCGGTGACGACGTCGATGCCGGGGGCCTCGCGATCGAGGTGGTGGACCGCGTCGGCGAAGGCCTGAACGGGCACGGTCGTGGCGCGCCACAGCCCCGGCAGGGCCGCGGTCACCAGCAACACGGCCAGGCCCCCGGCGAGCCATCCGGGCCAGTGGCCGGGGCGGGCCCGCAGTCCACCGACCACGGCCACGACACCGACGCCGACCGCGGTCACCGCGTGCGGGAGCAGGAAGCCGACGTAGCGGTCGGCGAGGTGGAAGCCCACCAGCCCCAGCAGCGCGACCGAGCCGCCAAGGGCCGCCAGCAGGTGCCAGCCGAGCCCCCGATCGACGCCGATGAGCAGGGCCGCGAGCCCGGCGACACCCACCGCCACCGTCACGACGACAGCGACCCCGCGGAGCCCGATGGCCGTCTCCAGGGCGGGGGTGGCCGTCAACCGCAGCGGGTCGACGACGGGTGACCACCAGCGCACCGGGTCGGCGAACCGGCTCCCGACCCGGTCGGCACGACCGAGCATCACGGAGAGCAGCGGCGCGTAGACGGCCAGGGTGACCCCGCCGGCCAGCGCGGTCAGTACGACGAGGCGGAGACGGTCGACCGGGCGTCGAACCAGCGACGTGCCGGCGTGGGCGAGGTACAGTGCCACCGTCGGCGGGAAGGTCAGCATCGCCACGACGCCGGACAGGCTCAGCAGCAGGTCGTCGCGCCACCGCGGGGCGCGGTCGCGGGCGACCCCGATGACCAACATCGTCGTCGAGGCCAGGAGCACCAGGCCGTAGCCGCGCGCCTCGGTCGACAGCGTCAAGTGCAGCGGCGAGGCGGTCACCAGCGCGGCGACGACGACCGCGGTCCACGGTCCGAGCCGGCGCCACAACAGCCCGAGCAGCAATCCGACCGCCACGAGCGCCGGGACGACCGCCCACAGGCGCAGCATCGGCTCCGAGGTGCCCGTGACGCGCGTCGTCGCCCAGGTCACGGCGGAGAACAGCACGTGGTTGTTGGCGACGTAGGCCTCGGGGTCGAGGAACGTCGCGGGACCGCCGGCGACGTAGCGGCTCGCCGTGAACGCCTCGTCCCACCACAGCGAGCGCCCGAGGGCGGTGACCCTCGTCAGCACCAGCACCGCCAGCAGCAGCCCGAGCACGAGGGGTGCCGGTGCGCTGACACGGCGGGATGCGGGGGCGTGCACGGAGGGATCCCGGGAGGCGAGGACGCGCGCTGGCTGGGCGCGGAAGGCTAGCGCCTCGCGGCGGAGGACCGTTGGTGCACGACAAACCCTCGGCACGGCCGTGCTCCGGCTCGGCTGCGGCGGCTAGCGTGCCCGGTCGACCACCGACGGGGGAGCCGCCGTGACCGACGCGCGCGAGCGTGCCAGCGCCTGGCCGTTGCTGGACGGACTGGCGAGCCCTGAGGAACCACACGACGAGCGTCGGGAGCGGCTCGTCGACGCCGCTCGCGCAGCCGACCAGCGGATCGCCGACCTGGAACGACGCCTGGCGGAGGCCGGCTACCGCGCCGACGTGGCCCGTTTCGAACGCGACCGCCTGCGCCGCCGCCGTGCGGTCCGGCTGGCGACCGAGCTGGCGTCGGCCGGTCGGCGGCCACCGCGCGAGCTCGCCTCGAGGTTGCGGGCCGCCGCCACGCCACGGGCCGCGCCGCCCGAGCCGACGCCACCGGCACCGGTCGACCCCGCCGACGAGGTCGAGCGTCGGGTCACCGAGGCCGCCGACCTTCCCGACCCCGACGTGCACGTGCCGCCACCGGTGCGGTTCCCTCACCTGCACGTGCTGCACGTCGGCGCCGTCGCACGCTTCGCCAGCCTGGTGTCGCTGACGCCGCTCGACACCGACGGCTGGCGCGAACAGCTCGCACAGCGGCCCGTCGACCTGCTGCTGGTGGAGTCGACGGGCGACGACGGGAAGCTGCTGCCCCCGGACGGGCTGGGCCCGGTGTTCGCCGCGGCCCGTGACGCCGGTGTCCCCACCGTGCGCATCCACCTGCCCGGCGGCGGGCCGGAGCCCGACGTTGCCCGCGCCGACCACGAACTCGTCGAGGCGCTGCCGGGCCACGACGGGCTGCCGGTCACGGTCGACACCAGCCGCCTCAACCCCATGGGCTGGCGCCGTCAACCACCCAATCCGGTGGCAGCGTTGGCCACGCGGGCCCTCGACGCGCAGGCGTTGGACCGGCTCGCCGCCATCGACCCGCCGGTCCTGCTGCTGCACCCGCCGGGACTACGCCCCGACGGATGGGCCGGACGCCGCCGGGTCGTGCGCTCCAGCGAGCACCTGCACCAGCTGCTGCAGCGGGTCAGTGTCCTGGTGGACCTGCCCGAGCTGCATGCGGAGCCGGCCGAGCGGCTGCGGACCTGGCAGGCGGCCCGCGCATGCGGCGTCGGTGTCGTGGCCACCGACCCGGAGCTGCAGCTTCCGGGGCTCACGGCGGTCGCGCAGGGCGAGGAGGCCGCGGCGGCGCACCGCTTCCTGATCGACGACGACCACCGCGAGCGGCACTCGATCGTCGGTCGCCGCGACGCGCTGCTGCACGCCGACCGCGAGGTGGCACTGCGCGAGGTCTGCGCCGCGGTCGGGATCCCCCTGCCACGGGCGCCGCGGACGACGGTGCTGGTCGCCACGCACCGTCCGGAGTTCCTGTCGCGCGTCGCCGACAGCATCCAGCGGCAGGCCCAGCCGGACGTGGACGTGGTGCTCGCGCTCCACGGCGAGGGGTTCGACACGGAGATCTGCGACCGGTTCCCGCGCTGCAGCGCCGTGATCCGGATCCCGGAGGTGCAGCAGCTCGGCGACGTGCTGAACGCGGGGCTCGACGAGGCGTGCGGCGACCTGATCGCCAAGATGGACGACGACGACCACTACGGCCCGCATCACCTCACGGACCTGGTGCTGGCGCAGCGCTACAGCGGCGCGGACGTCGTCGGCAAGCGCATCGAGTTCGTGTACCTCGCCGCCCGCGACGTCACGATCCGCCGCGCGACCAGCGGGGTCGAGGCGGAGCGCGACCACGTCGGCGGGCCGACGATCCTCGCCACCGCCGAGCGGCTGCGTCGGACGCGATTCCTGCGACTGCCCAGCCGCGTGGACAGCACGTTCTACGAGCGCGTCCTGGCCGACGGCGGGCGGATCTACCGCACCCACGGCCGCGACGTCATCCTCGAGCGGCACGGCCAGGAGCACGCCTGGACGCTGGACGACCGCGCCTTCCTCGACGAAGCGATCGACCAGCGACCCGGCCTCGACGTCGGCTTCGCCGCCAGCGACCCCGACGCGACCTGACCGGCCTGACCGGCTGCTGACGTCCCGTGCGGCCCGCCGGTGGCGCGGTCAGGCCTGCAGCGCGCCGAGGGCCAGTCGCAGGTCGGCAGCCAACGGCTCGACGTCCTCGACGGTGCCGCCGGCCGGTCGAGGCAGCGTCACCACGGACGTGATCCGGTAGCGGTGCATGATGTCGTGCAGCCGCTGGCGGCGGGCTTCCTCCCACGTCTGGTCGACGTGCACGCGGGCGTAGCGGTCCGCGTCCGGCTGGTACTCGAAGAGGTAGTCGAGGTTGCGCAGCGGTCGGAAGTCGATGCACGACGTCACCAGCAGCGGCGTGAACGTCCGCAGCGACAGCTGCATCTGGCCGACGACGTCGACGAGGCGCGCTTGTTGCTCCGGCGTCAGACCCGTCGGCAGCACGATCGCGATCGGCAGCAGCCCGCGGTGCTCGTGTTCGGGCAGCAGGTTGCCGGGCTGGACGGGCAGGCGCACCGAGCGGGGACGGCCGGCTCCCTTGGCGGTCTTGCCCGCCGCCACCTCCCATCGCGTCAGGCGCCTGCGGACCTTCTTCCGGGCGGCGGCCGGCAGGGCGTGGAACGCCTTGCCCCCGAGCGAGCGCACCCGCTGGTCGTTGGCGACCCTCACGGCGAAGCGCTTGGGATCGGCCCGCAGTTCGGCCAGCAGCTTCTTCGCCCCGCCGGGGCGCTTGCGCGAGGTCACCGGGGCCAGTGCGCGCGGCGAGGTGGGGACGACCTGCGTCGACGGGCTGCTCGCCGGCGCCGTCGCGGGCGCGGTGGATGCGCCCGGCGCGCTTGATCCGGCCGACGCGGCGGGCGCGGCCGTGGCCGGTGTGGCCGGTGCGTCCGGTGCGTCCGGTGCGGCCGACGCGTCCGCGGTGGCGGGCGCGGCGTCGCGAGGCGCCTCGGGGTGTGTGTGACCGGTCTCGGGCGGCGCGGGAACCGGACCGGTGGCCGGTGCGCCGGCCACCGTCTCGTCGTCGGCCTCCTCGGTGGCGGGCGTCGCGGTGGCCGTCTGCGGGCTCACCACCGACGTGGCGCGTGGCGCGCCCGCCGGCGGGGTCGCGTCGGTCTGCTCGAACGCTTCGCGGCGCTCCGCCAGCTGCCTCGGCGTCGGCCGTCGTCCGGGGACCTCGTCCAGCGCGCGGGCGAGCACCTCGGCCGCCTCGGCCGCGCCGTCACCGGGGCGGCGGGCCAGCGCACGCTCGTGCATCCGCTGGCGCAGGTCGGCGTCCAACAGCCTGCGCACCGCGACGTCGACCGTCTCCGCCGTCACCTCGCGCAGGTCCAGGCCGACGCCGATGCGCTCGGCGAACTCGCTGCGGGCGCCCTGGTCGTCGACCGAGGTCTCCAGGTTGGGAACGAACGCGGTCGGCACGCCCGCCAGCACCAACTCGTGGTAGCTGTTGTAGCCGGACGCCGCGAACGCGAAGTCGAACGCCGCCAGGTACCGGGCCAGCGGGTAGACGGAGATGCTCTGGACGTTGTCCGGCAGGTGGCGCTCCTGCGACGCGATGATCGAGCGCGTCACGCAGACCTGCAGCTCCGGTTCGCGTCCCAGCCGCTCGATGACCATGCCCAGCTGGGACGCCGTGTCGTTGATGTTGCCGGCACCGAGGTTGACCAGCACGCTCGGGCGGTCCGGGTCGAGACCCAACTCCTTGCGGGCGGTGTCACGGTCCAGCAGCTCGTCTGCTCCGAGGAACGTGATGGGGGCGACCACGGTCGCCTCGTCGCGGCGTTGGCGGGTGATGCCACGGTCGTTGTCCGCGAACTCGCCCGGTTCCAGGATGAGGTCGAAGCGGTCGGAGAAGTGGTCGATGACGACGTTGGTCGTGCCTTCCTTCCACATCGCCCGGCGCGACCACCACAGCCGCACGCCCGGCCGGTCGTCGCCGGCGTCGAAGAAACCCCAGTAGGGCATCGTGCCGTCGAAGATCATGGCCTCGACGTCGTAGCGGTCGATCAACTCCACCAGGCGCGAACGGAACTTCTCGTGCCAGGCGCCGTAGGGCGCGCGCGTGTAGCCGCGCGAGGGCAGGTACTCCACCAGCAGGCCGAGGTCGTCGACGACCTGGGCCGCCTGGGAGAGGGTCAGGAAGATCGGCTCGACGTCGTCGGGCATGCGCCGTGCGATCGCCATCAGCCGCATCAGGTGGCCGACACCGGCGCCGTTGGACGACACGAACAGCACGCGCCGCCGCGACGAGGTGGTCGCGGCCTGGGCGGCGGAGCGGTCCGCGTCGGTGTCGGTGTCGGCATCGCCGTCGGTGGTGGCGTCGGTCGCCGCGGGTGCCGCGTGTGCGGCGCGTGTCGCGGGTGCCGTGCCACCGCTGGGCTGGACGAGCCGGCCGAGGCGCTGCTGGTGTACCTCGTGCCCGCTGTGATCGCGGACCCACGCGGTGGCGGCGGCCGAGCGCTCGCGGTAGCGGTCGGCATCGGCGGTGAGCTCGCGCACGGCCGTGACCGCCCCCGACACCGGCGCATAGGTGCACGCGTCGCCGAACAGGTCACGGAAGTGCTCGGGCAGCACCGGCGGCAGGCCGCTGGCCATCGCCTCCAGGATGGTGCGCCCGAACGCCTCCACCAGCGCGGGGTGGTGGTAGTAGACGTAGACGTCCAGGCCGCCGAGGAACCGCTGTGGGCTGATGGCCCCGAACTCGTGCACGACCCAGTTCTGGGGCAGTCGCCCGCCGAGCAGCGCCCGCGGTGTGTCGGCGCCGCCGAGCACGTGCACCTCGAGGTCGTCGGTGTCCGGGTACACGGCCAGGAGCGTCTCGGCGGTGGCCGGCCACTTGCCCGCGGCGTTGCGGCTGTGGCGGCCGATGACGGGGATGCGGTGCAGCGGCCCGGGCCGGGCGATGTGCCAACGGTCGACGTCGATGACGTTGACCCAGTCGTCCTCGGTCAGCGCCACCTCCGGGGCCAGGCGCTGCAGGTTCTGCCGCACCAGCGGCCCGATCGGCGTCCACGTCGGGCGCACGCCGAGCCACTCCGCCACCCGCGTGTCGACCACGCCCGGGTCGTAGTGCACGACCGGCCCGTCGACGTCACCGGGCGCCTGGTTGGCGACCAACAGGGCCTGTTGGGTCTGGACGGTCGGCTGCTGCTCGCCGACCTCCGCGGCGACGGTCGGATGGCGCAGCACCACCAGGTCGGCCTGCACGGGCTGGGTGCCCAGGACGAGCTCGGCGCGCCCGTCCTCCAGGCAACGCTGGATCCGGGGCTCGAACGACGTCGGCAGGGCGACCAGCGACGAGTCGACGTGCACCAGGCCGGTCCGGTACCCGCCGGCGGCCTGCGCGGTGATCTCCTCCGCGACGCTGGCGGACGTCCCGCCGGGCAGTCGGCAGTCGGTGACCATGAGCACGTCGTAGTGGCGCATGCAGGCGGCTTTCGCGGCGAGGGGTGGCGGCGGTTCCGGGCGGCGATGCTAAACGAAGCCGCCCCGTCCGAATGGCGCGACACGCCCGTTCCGCGGCCCGCCCACGGCAGCTCCGTGGGCGTGCGTCCCGGCGCGCTTCGAGGCCCGACCGGCACACGGTCACGCGGTCACGTGACCACCAGCCGGAGGGCCCGTTCAGACGTCGAGGTAGGCCGCGAGGTCGGCCGGCGAGAGCGCCGCGCCACCCAGGGACGCGTCGCCGGCGAAGGTGTGGTCGCCGTGGCGGGTGCGCACGAACCCGAACCGGTGGGTCGAGTAGCACGCGCCACCGGCGAGGTGGACGGCACGGACGAGTTCCGTGTCGACCGCGTTGGGCACGAGTCGCCACCGCAGCGCGCGCAGCACCTCGCCGCGCACCAGCATCGTCGCGCCCGGCAGGTGGTCCTCCCAGCGCTCCTCGTGCTGGCCGCTCTGCACGCGCAGCGTCCCGGCGGCGACGTCGTGGACCGCGTGCCGGCGTTTGCCGACCACCTCGGCGCCGCTGTAGTCGAGTGCGAGCACGAGGTCGTCGAGGTGGTGGCGGCCGTAGCGGTCGTCGTCGTCGATCTTGGCGACCAGCCCGCCCGTCGAGGCGTCCAGCGCCGCATTGAGCACGGCGCCCAGCGGACGTTCGGCACCGACCTGCACGACCGCGGCAGGTGTCAGCGCCAGGCGGTCGGGGACCGGCTCGTCGCCGTGGACGGCCAGCACCAGCTCGAGGTCCTCCTGCGTCTGACGGGCCAGGTCGGCGGTGACCTGGTGCAACAGCTCGGGCCGGCGGGTAGCCAACAGGAGGGACACGCGCCGTCGCGGCGGCACGTCGAGGCCCAGCGCCTCCACCACCTCGTCGAGGCGGGCGGCCCGGCCGTGGGTACGCAGCACGTGACGCCGCAGCCGGACCGACAGCGCCGCCAGGGCGTCACCGTCCTCACGCAGCGCCGCCACTCGGGCGTCGACCGCCGCGGCGGTGTCACCGGTTGCGCTCTCGACCAGGACGTCGTCGGCCACCGGACCCAGCGCCTCGCGCAGGACCGCGTCGGCGGGCAGGATCGGCACCTCGCCCCGGGCGGCATGGCGCAGGACCGCCGCCAGGTGGAGGCCGCGTCCGTCGACGACACGCGGGTCGCACCCGACCGGTGCGTCGACGCGCGGGTCGACCGCCGGCAGCCACCGCAGGGCCGCCCGCTCGGCGACTCCGCTCTCGGCCTCGATGTGGGGAGCGACCCGGGGTGGTTCTTCCCCCGGGTCGCCCCCCAGGTCCGGCCCGGCGAGCGCGACGCGCAGCGTCGGCCGCACGCCCGCCGCGGCCAGCGCCGCCGCGGCCGGACCGCCGACGGCCACCACGGCCGCGCCGACGTCGCGAGCCGCGGCCACCGCCTCGGCCAGGGCGCCGGCCTCCCAGCCGGCGTCGTCGACGAGCAGCAGGTCGACCCGGTCGCGCCGCACGGCCCGCACGTCGCCGGGGCGGATCCGCAGCGAGGGCGCGACGCCGGCCGAGACCGGGTCCGGCGACAGGTGCGCCACCCGCAGGTGCGGATAGCGGGGCCGGGCCGGAACGTCGTCCGGGCCGGCCGCGTCCCAGCGCGGCGGGCGGCCCCGCAGCGTCTGCCAGGCCGCGGCCGCGCCGTCGCGCCGCCACGAGGTTAGGGCCAGGGCGGCACGGACCGGGCGCCGGTCGCGCAGCCGGGACAGCTCGTAGCGCAGCCGCGCCGCCTCGAGCTCGGCGGCGCTTCGGTCGGCACGCGGGCTGCCGTCCGGGGTGTCCGCGGGCTCGTTCACGGCCATGTCGACGGCGGCGGCACCGACGCGGGGCCGGGCATGGTCCGGTTCGGCCCGGAGGACGTACCGTTAGACTCGCTCCGCTCGCGCGCCGGCCGGGTCTCGCGCCGCCGACCCGCCGACGCCGCCGCGCAGCACCTGGGGGACCGGCCAGCCGGTTCCGCCCGTCCGAGGACCCTGCTCACGTGTCGATCACCTCTCCCTCGCCGCCGCCCGGCCTCACCCGGCTCGGGGGCACGCCGCCACTGCGCGAGTACCTCGCACAGGTGTGGGCCCGGCGCGAGTTCGCCCGCGAGACCGCGGTCGGCGAGTTGCGCGCGCAGCATATGGACACGACGCTGGGCGCCCTGTGGCACCTGCTGAACCCGATCCTGCAGATCTCCATCTACTACCTGATCTTCGGGCTCATCCTGCAGGTCGACCGCGGGGTGGAGAACTTCGTCGGCTACCTCGCCGTGGGCGTGTTCGTCTTCCACTGGTCGAGCAAGGCCATCACCGGCGGCGCCACGGCCATCACCGGCAACGAGGGGCTGATCCGCTCGCTGCAGTTCCCGCGGGCCCTGCTGCCGATCTCCACGGTGATCAAGGAGACCCTGGCGTTCCTGCCGGGCGTGCTGGTGATGATCGCGGTGATGTTGCTGACCGGCGAGGGTCTGTCGGTGAGCTGGCTGCTCGCGCCGGCCGCCTTCGTGCTCGGCTGCCTGTTCTGCCTCGGCGGCGCGTTCGTGACCGCGCGGGCCACGCACGTCTTCCGCGACACCCAGAACCTGCTGCCCTTCGTGTTCCGGCTCGTGTTCTACATGTCCGGCGTCCTGTACGTGGTCGACAGCCGTTTCCACGGCGCCTTCGAACGCGCCTGGGTGCAGTGGGCGTTCATCGCCAACCCGTTCTACGCACTGCTGAGCATCTGGCGCGACGCCTTCATGAGCAGCCAGCCGATCAGCAACCTGCCGCTGCTGTGGGCCTCGGCGGGGATCTGGGCGGTCGGACTGCTGGTGGTCGGGCTGCTGCTGTTCCGGGCCGGGGAGAAGGACTACGGCCGTGGCTGACACCGAGGTCTCCGCACCGCCACCGGTGACCGCGCAGGAGGAGGAGGGCCACCTCACGGTCCTCACCCGCGACCTGCACGTGACCTACCGCGTCTACGAGGACCGCCGCCCGCGGATGAAGGACTTCCTCGCCGGCGGCCTCAAGCGCCCCTCGTACCGGGAGATCCACGCCGTGCGGGGTGTGGACCTCGAGGCCCGCTCCGGCGAGGCGATCGGCGTGCTCGGCCACAACGGGTCGGGCAAGTCGACGTTGATGCAGGCGATCGCCGGTCTGCTGCCGGCGTCCAAGGGGGAGGTGTACGCCAGCTCGCAGCCCAACCTGCTCGGCGTGTCGGCCGCGCTCAGCAAGAACTCCTCCGGCCGGCGCAACATCGTGCTGGGTGGGCTGGCCCTCGGGCTGAGCCGCGAGGAGATCGCGGCCCGGGTCGACGACACCATCGAGTTCACGGGCCTGGACGACTTCATCGACCTGCCGATCCGGACCTACTCCTCCGGCATGCGGGCGCGCCTGCACTTCGCGATCGCCACGATGGTGGAGCCGGAGATCCTGCTCGTCGACGAGGCCCTGTCGGTCGGTGACGAGGAGTTCAAGGAGCGCTCCAAGAAGCGCATCGACCGGTTGCGCGACCAGGCCGGCACCGTCTTCATCGTCAGCCACAGCCTCGGCAGCATCCGCGATCTGTGCACTCGGGCCATCTGGTTGCACAAGGGGCTCGTCCGCGAGGACGGCACGCCCGTCGAGGTCGTCAAGTCCTACAAGAAATACCTCAAGGCCATCAAGGAGGGCGGCAAGAGCGAGGGACCCGGCGCCGCTTCCTGAACCGGGGTGCGCGATAGCATCCCCCGACGGTCACCGGTTCGGCGCCGTGCACTCGCGCGAGCCGGCCCCTGAACACCGCCCTTTCGCGATCACAAAGACGTGCTGATGTCCGACCGTGCCACCTTCTTCCGTGACGAGCGCTGGACCGCCGGCGTCATCGGCCTGGGTTACGTCGGCCTGCCCCTGGCCGTGACCGCCGCCAGCCGTGGACTCGACGTCGTCGGCTTCGACGTGTCCGAGGCGAAGGTCGACGCCCTCAACGGCGGCACCAGCCACGTCGAGGACGTCAGCGACCAGGAGCTTCGCGACGCGCTGGCCGGTGGTGCCCGCTTCACCGCCACCGAGGCCGACCTGTCCGACGCCGACGCCATCTTCATCGCCGTGCCGTCCCCGCTGGGTCGCAACCGCCAGCCCGACATGTCGTTCATCGAGGCCGCGGCGGAGACGGTCGCCCGCGTAGCCCGGCCGGGCATGCTGGTGTCGCTCGAGTCCACCACCTACCCGGGCACGACCGAGGACTACCTGCTGCCGGCGATCGAGAAGGCCGGCCTGACGCTGGACGAGGACGGCTTCGTCGCGTTCTCGCCGGAGCGCGTCGACCCGGGCAACGTCCTGCACACCCACCAGATCCCGAAGGTGGTCGGCGGGGTCACCCCGGCCTCGGGCGAGGTCGCCGCGGCCGCCTACCGGCGACTCGTGGAGAACGTCCACGTCGTCACGTCGGCCCGGGCCGCCGAGCTGACGAAGCTGCTGGAGAACACCTACCGGGCCGTCAACATCGCCATGATCAACGAGTTGGCGCAGGTCGCCGACGTGTTCGACATCGACATCTGGGAGGTCGTCGACGCCGCGGCGACCAAGCCGTTCGGCTTCCAGGCGTTCTACCCCGGTCCGGGCGTCGGCGGGCACTGCATCCCGCTCGACCCGCAGTTCCTGGCCTGGCGGGCCCGTGAACTGCGCGTCGCGACGCGGTTCATCGACCTCGCCGAGGACGTCAACCTCCACATGCCCGACTACGTGGTGCGGCGCATCACCGAGCTGCTCAACGCCCGCGGCAAGGCGATCTCGTCCAGCCGCATCGTGGGGCTCGGCGCCGCCTACAAGAAGAACATCGGCGACGACCGCGAATCCCCGTCGATGGACGTACTCAAGCTGCTGGAACGCCACGGCGCGACCGTCGGCGTCCTGGACGTCCACGTGCCGACCGACCGGCTCGCGCGCCACGGCTTCGAAGCGCTGGAGAACGATGCCGACCTCACCGGCTGGGACCTCGCCGTGGTGCTGACCGACCACGACGACGTCGACTACGAGCGCGTCGCCAAGCAGGTGGACCTCGTGTTCGACACCCGTGGCATCTACCGCCGCCGCGGCATCGACGCGGACAACGTCGTCGCCCTCTAGGGCCACGACGTCCTGCGACTCCTTCGCGTGCGCGTCCTGGTCGTCACCACCGTCCACACCCCGCTGGATGCCCGCATCCACCATCGGCAGATCCGTTCGCTGGTGGGCGCGGGCGCGGAGGTGACCTACGCCGCGCCGTGGTCGGCCACCGGCACCGACCCGGCCGCGGTCCTGCCGGGCGTGCGGACGATCGACCTGCCGCGCTCGGTGGGCCGCCGGCGGCTGGCGTCGCTCCTGGCGGCCCGGCGGCTGGTGAGGGCGGCCGGTCGGGGATGCTTCGACGTGGTCGTGCTGCACGACCCGGAGCTCGTGCTGGGGGTCGTGGGGCGGCTGCGGCGGCTGCCGCCGGTCGTGCTGGACGTGCACGAGGACCTCGTCGGCAGTCTCCCGGACCGGCCCTGGGTGCCCGCCCCCGCGCGTCCGGCCGTCGCGCGCCTCGGACACCTGCTGGAACGGTGGGCGGAGCGCCGGCTGCACCTGCTGCTGGCCGAGCACGCCTACCGGCAGCGCTTCTCCCGTCCCCATCCGGTGGTGCCCAACGTGCCGTGGCTGCCCCAGGCCGAGCCGCCGCCGGCCGGCAGCGCCGACCGGGTGGTCTATGTCGGCCGGGTGTCCCGCTTCCGCGGCGCCCACGAGTTGCTGGCACTGGGCGAGCGGCTGCGGGCCGAGGCCGGTCCGCGGCTCGAGGTCGTCGGACAGGCCGACCGGGACGTGGAACCGCTGCTGCGCAGCGCGACCGACCGCGGTGACCTCGTGTGGCACGGCTACCTGCCCAACGACCGGGCACTGGCCGTCGTGCGCGGGTCCGTCGCGGGTCTCAGCCTGCTGCACGACGTCCCCAACTACCGCGGGTCGATGCCCACCAAGGTGGTCGAGTACCTGAGCGTCGGCGTGCCGGCGGTGACGACGCCGCTGCCGGCGGCGGCCGAGCTGGTGGAGGCGTCGGGGGGCGGGCTCGTGGTGCCGTTCGGGGACGTCGAGGCCGTGCTGGCCGCCGTGCGCGAACTGGCCGCCGACCGGGCCCGCTGCGCCGCGCTCGGTGCGGCCGGGCGCGCCTACGTGGCGGCCCACCACAGCTGGAACGCGGTCGGCCCGCGCTTCGTCGCCGAACTCCAGCGTTGGGCGGGCACGGGAGCGGCGGCATGAGCGCGCCGGCGAACAGCAGCCTGCCGCCCCTGCCCGAGGGTGCCGGTGTCGCCGTGGTGATCCCGGCCCTGCACGCCGAGCAGGTGGTCGGCAAGGCCGTCAGATCGGCGCTGGCGCAGGACCTCGTCGACGAGGTGGTCGTGGCCGCCGGCGATCCCGGCACGGCCCGGGCGGTCGGGGAGGCCGCCGGCGGCGACCCACGTGTCCGCGTCGTCGACAACCCGTCCGGTCGCACGCCCGACGGGCTCAACGCCGCGATCGCGGCCAGCCACGGCGAGGTGGTGGTTCGGCTCGACGCGCACGCCGAGCTGCCGGTGGGCTACGTCGCCCGGGCCGTGGAGACGCTGCGCCGTACCGGCGCCGCCAACGTCGGCGGCAAGCAGGTGCCGGTGGCCGAGCGCGGCTTCGCCCGCGCCGTCGCGGTCGCGATGGCGTCGCCCGCCGGCGCCGGCGGTGCGACGTACCGCGTCGGTGGCCGCGAGGGCCCGGCCGACACCGTCTACCTCGGCGTCTTCCGGCGTGCGGCGCTGGACGAGGTCGGCGGGTTCGACCCGCGCTTCACCCGCAACCAGGACGCCGAGCTCAACGTGCGGCTGCGGGCCGCTGGTCACACGGTCTGGTTCGACCCGAAGCTGGCGGTCGACTACCAGCCGCGTGGCACCGTCGGTGGGCTGGCCTCGCAGTACCTGCAGTACGGACGCTGGCGCCGCCTGACCGGCCGCACCCATCAGGGCTCGCTCAGCGCGCGGCAGTTGGCGGCGCCGACGCTGGTGCTCGGGCTGGCCGGTGCGGCGCTGCTGTCGGCCGCCACGGGCCTGTGGATCGTGCTCGGCCTGGCGGTGGCGACCTACCTCGCCGCGCTGATCGTGGCCGCCGCCCCGGCCGTGCCGACGCTGCGCCTGCTGCCCGGCGTCGTGCTCGCACTCGGGACGATGCACCTGGCCTGGGGGATAGGCTTCCTGCTGGGGCCACCACGGATGACCCATGTCGAACGTTCCAGAGCGGGGGACGCCGATCGCTGAGCCCGGCGAGCCCGCGAACCCGGATGCACCGGACCCGGACGCCGCCCGCACCGGGTCCGCGTCGCCGTCGCCGGGTTCCACCGACACCGCCACGGAGCCGCCGGCCGGGGGCGGCCATGCCGAGGTGCCGGTGCCCGCGCGCGGTCCCGTCGAGGTACCCCCGCCGCAGGACGCGGCGCCCTCACCCGTGACCGAGGCGTCCGAGCCCCTCACCCGTGGCTCGGCGGCCGCCCCGTCCCGCGACCCGCTGGACACGGGACCGATCGAGTCGCGGTTCGGCCCGCTGGCGACCGACCTCGACGAGGACGCGCCGCTGCTGGCCCGCCTGAACGCGATGGGCTTCCGGCTGGTCATGCTGCTGGACGCGCTGATGCTGTACGGGCTGGCCGTGCTCGCCATGCTCGTGCGGTTCACGTTCGAGGGCCGCCCGTGGCCGACCTACCCGATGTGGCTGTACCTGACGTCGTTCACGATCGTGACGATCATCTTCGTCGCCAGCCTGTACTTCGGCGGCCTCTACGAACGCGAGCCCCGGCTGGGTGCGCCACCCACGCTGCCGCGCGCGGCCCGTCAGACGCTGGCGGCCGGCGGGCTGGTCGCCCTGGCGGATCTGGTCCTGACCGGTTTCGCCCGCGAGCTCGAGTGGGTGACGACCGCCCGCGTGCTGCCGTTCCCGGTCCCCAACCTGATCTTCCTCATCGTCGCCGGTGCGGTCGGTGTGGCCGCCAACCGGTGGTGGGTGCAGGTCGTGCGCACGCGCCGCGAGGGCCCGCCGAAGGTGCTGCTCGCCGGCGACGACGCGGACCTGGAGATCGCCCGCCGCCACGTCGCCATCGACCCTCGCCGCAGCCAGATCGTCGTCGAGGTGTCCGAGCCCGGCCAGATCCTGCCGGCCGTGCGGCGCACCGACGTCACCGACGTGGTCGTCGTCACCAGCCGCTGGCTCGACGACCTGTACCCGCACGCGGTCGAACGGCTCGACAATGCCGGCGTCACGATGCTGCTACGGGTGACCGGCCGCGAGACCATGTTCGGGCTCGAGCGCCTGCGGGAAATCGGGGGCCTGCCGTTCGTGCTGCTGCGACCGCAGACGATGCCGCGCTCGCGCGCCCACTTCAAGCGCCTGTTCGACCTCACGGTGCTCGCGGTCAGCGCGCCGGTCCTGCTGCTGCTGACCGGCGCGATCGCCCTCCATCAGCTGGTCGTCGCCGGCCGGCCGCTGCTGTTCTGGCAGGAACGCGTGGGCGCGGCCGGCCGGCGGTTCCGGATGGTGAAGTTCCGGACGATGTCCACCGACGCGGAGTCCGACGGCCGCGGGGCCCGCCTCGCCGAGCGTGACGACCCGCGGATCATCCCGGCGTGCCGGTGGGTGCGCGCGACCCGGATGGACGAGCTCCCACAGCTGTGGAACGTCCTGCGCGGCGAGATGTCGCTGGTCGGGCCGCGCCCGGAGCGCCCCGAGCTCACCGCGCAGTTCGAGACCGCCATCCCCGGCTACGCGCGCCGGCACGCGCTGCCGCCTGGCCTGACCGGGCTCGCGCAGATCCACGGGCGCTACCACACCGATCCGGAGTACAAGCTCGGCTACGACCTGCAGTACCTCGTGAACTGGTCGCCCGTCGCCGACGTCGAGATCCTGCTGCGCACCGTCTGGGTCGTCCTCGCCCGACGCCTCTGAGCCCTGCCGCTGAGCTCGGCCGCTGAACCCTGCCGCTGAGCTGCCCCTGCGGCCCTGCCGAGTGGGCCGGGTAATCCGCGCACGTGCGGGGCGGCGGGATGTCGAGACGGCGCGGCACGCTCCGCTCTCCGGGTGACGGGCCTCGCGACGAGGTCCGCGACACGAGGAGGCGACGATGCCGAAGTACCTGCTGCTCAAGCACTACCGCGGCGGCCCGGAGCCGCACCGCCCCGTGCCACCGATGGACCAGTGAGCGCCCGAGGACGTGGAGGCGCACATGGCGTTCCTCCGGCACGTCGGCGAGCTGCTGCGGGAGAACGGGGAGTTCGTCGACGCGCAGGCGCTCGCGCCGTCGCGGACCTGGGTGCGCTTCGGGGGTCCCGACGCGGCGCCCGTCACCACCGACGGCCGCTGCCCGAGACCAGCGACCTGGCCGCGGGGTGCGCTGACGGCGGCGCTCCGGGTCTGGCCCGAGCACCCGCCACGCGACCCGCACGGGTGGCTGACGCGGTCGCGACGCGGCGGCTCGTCGACGCCCGCCGGAGCGACGCCGCCCGCCACCGCCGCGAAGAGACGATGGTGCCGCGGCCGGCCTCCGCGAGACGGACCGACTGCGCGAGGTGATCGGCGAGCGGCACCGCTGGCACGCCGTACGGGGACACCTGCACGAACTCGACGGTGACCTGACGGCCGCCGCGACGGCCTATGCCGAGGCCGCCCGGCGGGCCACCAACCTGGCCGAGCGCGACCACCTGGTCCGCCAGGCCGCCCGCGCGCGGGCCGGGTCGACGCGTCCCGCCGGCGAACCGGCCCGCGAGGTCCGAGGTCGACCGGGCGGCGGTTCGGGTGACCGGTGACCCGGTTGCTCAGCCCGGCAGCCCGATCCGGCGCAGCACCTGCAGCAGGTCGTCCCCGCCGAAGCCGGCCTCCTCGAGCGCCTTGGCCAGCCGGCCGGCCAGCAGCGCGTTGCCGCAGCGGGGGCAGAAGTTGCCCTGCGCCAGCGCGTCCGGCAGCCGGAAGCCGCACCGGTTGCAGACCGACAGGTCCATCCGCTCCTGCACGCCCGCGTCGCGCAGCGCGTCCACGTAGCCGCGCGCGTATTCCCACTGGATGTAGCGGTCCGGCTCGGGCGCGTAGGCGGGCTCGTGGACCGGCGTCTCACCGGTGTCGATCAGCAGCTGCAGGTTCTCGCGCAGCATGTCCCACGGGTAATAGTGCTCCTCGGCGCAGTCGTGACACCACACGGCCACGCCGCGGTAGCCCTCGGGGCGGAAGGTCGCCTCGAAGTCGGCCAGGTCGTGCAGGTCCTGCTGCACGAGTGCGGTCTCGTGCTCGTCGAGCGGTTCGTCGTCGAAGTCGTCGAGGTCGTCGTCGTCGAACCCTTCGTCGTCGAAGCGCTCGTCGTCGAAGTCGTCGTCCGCCACGGGGAGCCTTTCGGACGCAGCGATCCGGGCGTGGCCGTCCAGCGTACGCGTGCGGGCTGACGTCGGGGAGTGGTACCCACACCCGGCGCAGTCGGCCCGGAACGGTCGGTGCGGACCGGCGCGCCGACCTCCGGCACGCCGCCCGACCGCACGCACGAGGGATCCGGGTCCGGCCAGTAGGCTCCGGGCCGCCCGCCTGAAGCGACCAGGGGTACCTCGCCGTGCAAACGACCACGATCGGTGGCGCCAAGCAGGCACGTGTCGGCTACGAGCTCGCCGACGTGTCGCTGGTGCCCAGCCGGCGGACCCGCGACGCCGAGCTGGTGGACGTCGGCTGGTCGCTGGACGCCTACCGCTTCGACCTGCCGATCCTCGGCGCCCCGCTGGACGCGGTGATGTCGCCCACGACCGCCGGCCTGCTCGGCGAGCTCGGCGGCCTGGGCGTCCTCGCGCTCGAGGGGCTGTGGACCCGCTACGAGGACCCCGAGGAGGTGCTGGCGGAGATCGCCGGCCTCGCGCCCGGGCCCGACGCCACCGTCCGGTTGCAGCAGCTGTACCACGAGCCCGTGCGCGAGGAGCTGATCGGCCGTCGCGTCGAGCAGCTCAAGGCGTCCGGTCAGCTCGCGGCCGGCAGCGTGACCCCGCAGAAGGTCGAGCGCTACCACCGCGCCGCGCTCGAGGCCGGCCTGGACCTGCTGCTGGTCAACGGCGTCACCGTCACGGCGCAGCACGTCGGACTGCCGGGCACCGACCCGCTCGACCTCAAGTCGTTCACGGCCCGCTACGACATCCCGGTCGTCGTCGGTGGTGTCGGCTCGGCCAAGTCGGCGCTGCACCTGATGCGCACCGGTGCCGTCGGCGTGCTCGTCGGCACCGGCTCGTCGTCGGTGGAGACCACCCGCGGCGCCCTGGGCATCCACGTGCCGCTGGCCACCGCGATCGCCGAGGTTGCTGCCGCCCGGATGCGCTACCTCGAGGAGTCCGGCCGCTACGTCCACGTCATCGCCGCCGGCGGCATCCGCACGGGCGGTGACCTCGCCAAGGCCATCGCCTGCGGCGCGGACGCGGTCATGCTCGGCCGCGCGCTCGCGTCGGCCGACGAGGCACCCGGCCGCGGCGCCTACTGGGGCTTGGCGGCCGCCCACCACGAGCTGCCGCGTGGCCGCTACGACCGCGTGGAACCGCTCGGGCCGATGCAGGTGATCCTGAACGGTCCGGGCCACCGCGCCGACGGGACGGTCAACCTCGTCGGCGGGCTGCGGCGGGTGATGGGGATCACCGGCTACGAGTCGCTCGCGCGACTGAAGGACGCCGAGCTCAGCGTCAGCGCCTGCCGCCACTGACGGGCCCGGACCGGCCGGGGCGCGGGACCGTGGACGCCGAGGCAGGACACACCGGCCGCGCCGGTCGGACGGGCCGCGCCGGTCGGGCGGGCCGCGCCGGTCGGGCGGGCCGCGCCGGTCGGACGGGCCGCGCCGGTCGGGCGGGCCATCCGCGCCGTCCCCGCCACGCAGGTCGGCGACGCCGGCCTGACCCGGCGGTCGCGGCCTACGTGCTCGCCGCGGTGCTGGGGCTCGGCCAGGCGCTTCTGACCTGGACCACCGGCGGCGTGCCCGGGACGTCGGTTGCGGCCGAGGACGCGGCGGTGTCCGCGAGCCGGATCCTCGTGGCCACCGTGCCGTACGCGACCGCGCTGGCGGTGGTCGTCGCCCTGCGCCGTCACGATCGACGCCTGGCCAGGTATTCCCTCGACGTCTGGGCCACCGGTCTGGCTCTCGCCGGCGTCGCGCTGGCGGCCTGGCTGCTGGTCCGCTTCGCCGTGGCGCTGCCCGGCGCCAGTGGCGCCCCCTACGGCTTCTACCGGCTGAAGCTGCAGATCACGAGCCCGCTCGGCGACCACAACACCGCCGCCGGCCTGCTGCTGCCGCCGCTGGTGGCGGCCGCGGTGCTGGCCGCCCGTAACCGTCGCTGGCTGATGGGCGTCGCCGTGCTCGCGCTGGGCACGACCGCCACGCTCTCGCGCGGAGTCGCCGTCGTGCTGGCGGGCACGGTCCTGCTGGCCGCGGTCACGGCTTCTCGCCGTCGCGTCGCCGGGGTGCTGGTGGCGGCGTTCGTGGTGGTGGTCGTCGGCCTCACGGCGGCCAGCGTGGGCCTGGACACCGCCGCGCCGCCCGGCACCGCCGCACCGGGTCCCGCGAGTCAGGCCGGAGCGGGGCCGTTCGGTACGTCGGTGCTCGGTCGCGTCGACCTCGCAGTCCGCGGGGTCGAGGTGGGCCGCGACCACCCGGTCGTCGGGATCGGGCTCGGGCGCTTCGCCGAGGTGGCCGACGACCTGCCGCAGCCCAACGACCACGCCCACCAGGCGTTCGCGCACGCGTTCGCCGAGGGCGGCGTGCTGCTGCTGGCAGCCGCACTGGTCGTGGTGGCGACGCTGGCGTGGCGCGCCCTGACCTCGCCGAGCGGTCCGCGACGTGACCTGGTGCTGCTCGGTGGAGCCGGCCTCGTCGCGCACGCCCAGGTGGAGATCCTCGCCGGCCGCCTCGGCTACGAGGTGCTGCTGGCGCTGCTGGTCGGACTGGCGGGCGCAGCGGCGGGCGACGCGGGTGGCGCGGCGGAGCGCGGGCCAGCCGGGCCCGCGGTGGACCCGCGGGGGTCCGACCCGGCCGGGCCCGCGCTGGACGCGCCGGGGTCCGGCCCGGCCGGCGGATAGCCTGCCGGCACGGCCGCGCGACGTGGTGTCGGCACGGTCGTGAGCCAGCACCGGCAGGAGTCCGCCCGTGACCAGCCCGCATCGCGACGTCGTCATCGTCGTCGACTTCGGCGCCCAGTACGCGCAGCTGATCGCCCGCCGCGTCCGCGAGGCGCGGGTCTACTCGGAGCTCGTGCCGCACACGACGCCGCTCGAGGAGATCCTGGCGCGCAAGCCCGCCGCGATCGTCCTCTCGGGCGGCCCCTCGTCGGTCTACGCCGAGGGTGCCCCGTCGGTCGATCCGGGCCTGTTCGACGCCGGGGTGCCCGCCTTCGGTATCTGTTACGGGTTCCAGGCGATGGCGTCGACGCTGGGCGGACGCGTGGAGCCGACCGGCATCGCGGAGTTCGGCGGCACGCCGTTGCAGGTGGTGGCACCGGACTCGACGCTGTTCCACGGCCTGCCGGCACAGCAGTCGGTGTGGATGTCCCACGGGGACACCGTGACCCAGGCGCCGCCCGGCTTCGAGGTCGTCGCCCGCACGTCCGAGACCCCCGTGGCGGCCTTCGAGGACACGGCCCGCCGGCTGGCCGGCGTCCAGTTCCACCCCGAGGTGCTGCACTCCGAGCATGGCCAGGCCGTCCTCGAACACTTCCTCTACGAGGTGGCCGGCTGCCAGCCGACTTGGACCACCGGCAACGTCATCGACGAGCAGGTCGAGCGCATCCGGGAGCAGGTCGGCGACGCCCGTGTCGTGTGCGGGCTCTCCGGCGGCGTCGACTCCGCGGTCGCGGCCGCGCTCGTGCAGAAGGCCGTGGGCGACCAGCTGACCTGCGTGTTCGTCGACCACGGGCTGCTGCGCCAGGGCGAGGCCGAACAGGTCGAACGCGACTTCGTGGCGGCCACCGGCGTGTCGCTGAAGGTGGTCGAGGCCGCCGACCGCTTCCTCGACGCCCTTGCCAGCGTCCGCGACCCCGAGGAGAAGCGCAAGATCATCGGGCGCGAGTTCATCCGCGTCTTCGAGCACGCCGCCCGCGAGGTCGTCGCCGACGCCGGCGCCCACGGCGAGGAGGTCCGCTTCCTCGTCCAGGGCACGCTCTACCCGGACGTGGTGGAGTCCGGCGGCGGCGCGGGCGCGGCCAACATCAAGAGCCACCACAACGTCGGCGGGCTGCCCGAGGACCTTCAGTTCGACCTCGTCGAGCCGCTGCGGACCCTCTTCAAGGACGAGGTCCGCCGCGTCGGCCTGCAGCTCGGGCTGCCGGAGTCGATCGTGTGGCGGCAGCCGTTCCCGGGGCCCGGCCTGGCGATCCGGATCGTCGGCGAGGTGACCCGCGACCGGCTGGAGCTGCTACGCCACGCCGACGCGATCGCCCGCCAGGAGCTGACCGCGGCCGGCCTCGACCGCGACATCTGGCAGTGCCCGGTGGTGCTGCTCGCCGAGGTCAACTCCGTCGGCGTGCAGGGCGACGGTCGCACCTACGGTCACCCGGTGGTGCTGCGCCCGGTCGCCAGCGAGGACGCCATGACCGCCGACTGGGCCCGGGTGCCCTACGACGTGCTGGCCCGGATCTCCACCCGCGTCACCAACGAGGTCCGCGAGGTCAACCGCGTCGTGCTCGACGTCACCTCGAAGCCCCCCGGAACCATCGAGTGGGAATGACCCCCGCACGCCCCTAGACCTGCCCGGCGCCTCGCCACAGGTCGTCGGCCCTGCGCCGCATGGTCGGCTCAGCGCCGCATGGTCGGCGCAGCGCCCCACGGTCGGTCCAGTGCCGCATGGTCGGTCCAGTGCTGCGCCGGTGCGTCGTCTGTTCGACCGTGCGTCGCTGCCTCGACATCGAGGTGGCCGCCGGTCGAGCCGCCGGCGCGTGGTCGGCTCAGCGCCCCACGGTCGGTCCTGCGCCGCGCGGTCGGGCCAGCGTTGCGCCGGTGCGTCGTCTGTTCGACCGTGCGTCGCTGCCTCGACATCGAGGTGGCCGCCGGTCGAGCCGCCGGCGCGTGGTCGGCGCAGCGCCCCACGGTCGGCGCAGCGCCGCGCGGTCGGGCCAGCGTTGCGCCGGTGCGTCGTCTGTTCGACGGTGCGTCGCTGCCTCGACATCGAGGTGGCCGTGGCGCCGGCAGGCGGGATCCGCCGCGAGTCGTCCACAGGCCTCCGCGGATCCATCCGGGTGTCCATCGTCGCGT
This sequence comes from Egicoccus sp. AB-alg2, assembly GCF_041821065.1. Lineage (NCBI taxonomy): Bacteria > Bacillati > Actinomycetota > Nitriliruptoria > Egicoccales > Egicoccaceae > Egicoccus > Egicoccus sp. AB-alg2. The sequence continues at coordinate 121,315 of NZ_JBGUAX010000003.1, forward strand.
CCGGCAGGCTGCCGGCATGGACACCGTGGATCTCCGCGCCGGAGTGGTGGCGCGCAAACAGTACGGCCGGGCTACTCGGCGGCAGTTGATCAAGGCCGCCGGCGTGTCACGGGCGACCATCACCCGTCGCCTCGAGGCCAAGGTGTGGTCGGAACCACTGCCCGGCGTGATCGACCTCGGCTCACACCAGCCGTCGTGGCGGTCGCAGGTGGCCGAACTGGTCCTGGCAGGTGGTCAGGAAGCCTGGGCGTCACACCTCACCGCCGGACACCTGCACCGCTTCCTCGACCTGGGCCGCCCGGAAGAGCTCGACCTGCTCGTGCTGCGGCCGCGGCGGCGGTCCATCGGTGATCACCGTGTCCACACCACCCGGTCGCTGGGCGCCGACGAGATCACCGAGCGCCACGACATCCGGTGCACGACCCCGGCACGGACGTTGCTCGACCTGGCCGCGACGACGTCGCCGGGCACGCTGGAACGCTGGATCGTCGACCTCGCCCGCAAGGACGCGTCGATCCTGACGGATCTCCGCGATCTCCTCGACCGGCACCGTGCCGTCCCTGGGCGTCGCCGACTCTTGGAGGTCGTGCTCCGCCTGCCAGACGGCGTGGAGCTCGTCGGCTCCCCCCTGGAGGTCCTCGGGATCCTGGAGATCCAGGAGTTGGGCGCACCGGCGTTCGTGGTGCAGTACACGGTGCGGGACCCGTCGGGAGCACGGATCAAGCGTGTCGACGTCGCCTGGCCGGAGTTGCGGGTCCTCCTCGAGTTCGACGGAGCCGCCTACCACGACCTCACCGACGCCCGCGCCGAGGACGAGCGCATCCGCGACCGCCTCCGCGCTCTCGGTTGGCGCGTCGTCGTGGTCCGGCGCGCCGACCTCGGCGGTCACGTGCTGCCGGAACTCGTCCGGGACCTCCGCCGCGGCGCCTGAGCCTGAGGAAGCGTCGCGCCGACGACCCCGCGTCAGGTCGGCTCGTCGTTCGTGACGCGACGGGCCAACGGGACGACGTACCACACCACCAGGATCACGGCGGCGAGCCCTGCGGCGGTGACCGCTGCGATCACGCTGCCCTGGTAGATGAACCGCATGACGGTGAACACGGCCAACACCATGGAAACGGCCAGCAGAGACATGCCGACGACGACCAGACGGATGGCGGTGTGCAGCCGCTCTCGCCGCCGGCGTCGGTTGGCGATGCGGTGGTACGAGGCCGGTGCGAGGAACAGCGCGGTGGCGAGGCCGGTCCCGGCGATCACCCAGGCGTAGAGGTCGCGGCCGAAAGCGTCCAGGTCACCGAAGCGCTGGCTGAACGGGGCGATCAGCAGGAAGCCGAAGAGCACCTGCACGCCTGGCAGGATGGTGCGCAGCTCCTCGAGGAGTTCGCGATACCGCTCGCGCTCCTCCTCGACTTCGTCGAGCGTGTCTTCGCGGATCTCTCGCTGGTCGGCGAGGCCACCGCCCGTCTCGTGCGTCTCGGTCATCCGAGGAGCATACGGACGTCACCCCACCGGCACGTCGACCTGCGCCGACCTCCGGTCCCTTCGGCACGGTGGTGAGGAGCGTCGACGGTGCGGAGGTGGGTCGACTGCGGGAGGCCTCGATGTCGAGGTGGTGACGCGGGGTCGGGCAGATGGCGCGCCGGTGCGGCGGTGGCTCGACCGTGCAGCACTCCGCCGACCGTGCAACGTCCCGCCGACGGTGCGCCGCTGGCTCGACCGTGCGGTGCCCTACCGACGGTGCGGCGCGGCCGCCGACCGGGGGCGCGCCGCCGGAGACTCGGTCAGCTCGTGGCGTTGTCGACCAGGGTCGCCACCTGCCCGCGGTTGACGACGTCGCGCGGGCGGAAGGTGTTGTCCGGGAAGCCGCTGGCGATGCCGGCCTTGGACACCGCACCGATCGCGTCGCGGTGCACGGAGCGCTGCACGTCGCGGAACGGCGGGGTGGCGGCCGGCAGCTTCAGCCCCCGCTGCAGCATGGAAGCCAACTGCTCGCGGGTCACCTTCTGGTCGGGGCAGAAGCGGTTCGGCGCGCAGCCCTTGGTGATGCCGGCAGCGGTCAGGGCGCCGACCCCGGCGGCGTGGGTGCCGGAGACGTCGCGGAACCGGTTGGCCGCCGGCGGCAGGTCCAGCGCCTTGCTCAGGATCGTGGCCAGCTGCGCGCGGGTCACGCCGGCGGTGGGGCAGTAGGCCGTGGTCGTGCAGCCGCGCACGACACCACGGTCGGCCAGCCGTTCGATGCCGGTGCGGTGCGCGTGGTGCAAGGGCACGTCGGTGAAGCGGGCGGCGGGCTTCGCGACGGCCTCACGCGGCGCGGCGACGCCGCCGTTGCGCTCGGCGTGCACGATCATGGACCGGTGGATCGAGAGGATCTTGGTCGCGTACTGCGGGTCGGTCGCCCAGTTGCCGTTGCCCATCTGTTCCCACAGCCGCGCCTTGCCCTTCGGGCTGACGAGGTGGAAGCGCGGGCTCTCCAACGGGTGGGCGAGCCTGGCCACGGTCACGTTCGGGTCCGCGTAGGCCCGCAGGTGCTGGATCTGGGCCCGCACACCGATGCGGGCGTTGCGGAACCGCGCGACCGTGCAGGTGCCGCCGTCGCAGGCGCCGATGCCGGAGAAGTTGTTGTAGGTGGCGTGGACCTGGCCGTGCGAGGGCCACCGGAACCAGCCGGTCTCCAGCACCGACTGGGCGAAGGCGATGTCGCCGGCCACGCCTTCGGCCCGCCCCTCCTCGATGAACAGCTGCGCCAGGGTCTCGGGCGACACGGTGGCGCGGTATGCCGAGCCGGTGGGCTGCGACGCGCGGAACCAGGCCGCGATCTGGGCCGCACTGACGCGGTCGCGCTGCATGACCGGCGTCTGCGTCGACGCGTCGGCAGCCGGTGGTGCCGTCACCGCGGCCGTCACCGACGACAGGATCACCAGCGTGGCCAGCACCGCGGCGCGTAGCCGCCGCGTCGGCAGCTGCCGCGAGTAGGTCACGGGCGCGGGGGCGGGGTCGGGCAGGCCGAGGTGCGGCGGGGTGGCGAACGTCACGAGGTACCTGACACTCGGGGCACGAGGGACAGGGGCAGGACGCACGCGTGAGCAGGCGGACGCCGGTGAGCGTCTGCACATGCAGGTGGTGCTTGCCCCTTGGAGGTCGGCCCATGAGGCGCCGACTCACTGATGGTCGACCGGTGCTGCGCTACGTTGAGGTCGCGTGCGCAGAACGCGGCGCACACCCGTGAGGGGAACTCCTCGTCCGTCGAAGGGCACGCGATGGAGTGGTTGATCGTTCTCGCCGTCGTCCTGGTACTCGGCATCGGGCTCGTGGCGATGTACAACCGGCTCGTGCGCGCCCGGGTGCGCGTGGACGAGGCCTGGGCCCAGATCGACACGCAGCTGCAGCGCCGGCACGACCTGATCCCCAACCTGGTGGAGACGATCAAGGGCTACGCGGCGCACGAGCGGCAGACGTTCGAGGAGGTGACGGCGGCCCGCGCGCGAGCGCTGCAGGTCGCCTCGCCGGGCGAGCTCGCCGACGCGGAGAACCAGCTGACCCAGGCGCTGGGTCGGCTGCTCGCGATCAGCGAGAACTACCCCCAGCTGCGCGCCGACGCGAACTTCCGCCAGCTGCAGGAGGAGCTCGCCCACACGGAGAATCTCGTCGCCGGCGCCCGCGGGCACTACAACGCCTCCGTGCGCAGCTACGACGAGACCCGCCAGGTGTTCCCGACATCGGTCATCGCCGGCGCGTTCAACTTCGAGCCCCGCGAGTACTTCGAGGTGGAGACCGTCGAGGTCCGCTCGGTGCCCGACGTCTCGTTCGAGTAGTGAGTCACACGTCCGAACCCGCGGTCTACGACGAGCTGCAACGCGCCAACCGTCGGGCCACGCGCGTGCTGCTCGCCGGCAGCGTGTTCCTCGCGGTCGTGCTGGTATGGATCGTGGTCGGCTGGTTCGCGCCACAGGCCGCGCTCGACCCCCTGACGGCTGTCCCCGTCACGCTGGGTGCGGCGACGCTGGGCCTCGGCGGCACCTACCTCGCCTACCGCGGCGGTCCAGCATTGGCCCTGCGCGCGGCCAAGGCCAGACCGGCCAGCCGTGAGGCGTATCCGCAGCTGCACAACGTCTTCGACGAGGTGTGCGTCTCGGCCGGCATCTCCGGCACGAAGCCCAAGCTGTACATCGTCGACGACCCGGCGCCCAACGCCTTCGCGACGGGCCTGAAGCTCGAGGACAGCCACGTCGCCGTCACGACCGGCCTGGTCGAACAGCTGCCGCGCTACGAGCTGCGGGCCGTGCTCGCCCACGAGGTCGCCCACGTCCTCAACGACGACATCCGCGCGGTCACCGTCGCGGTCGCGACCGCCGGCCTGGTCGCCCTGCTCGCCGACGTGCTGGTGCGGGCGCTGTGGTTCGGCGGTGCCCGCGGCGGCAACCGCGGCGGAAACCGCGGGGGTGGCGGCAACGCCGGCGCAGCCCAGGTGATCTTCCTCGTGCTCGGCCTGCTGGCGGTGGTGCTGGCGCCGATCGCGGCCCAGCTGATCAGGTTCGCGGTGTCGCGCCAGCGGGAGTACCTCGCCGACGCGACCGCGGCCGACCTGCTGCGTGACCCGCAGTCGATGGTCAACGCGCTGCGGCGGCTGGAGGCCGACAAGACCGAGCTGCGCCAGTTCGAGGTGGCGACGGCGCACCTGTGGTTCGAGGAGCCGAACGAGACCAAGGGCCGGGACCGCGGGGCGAAGATGGCCCGGCGGTTCGCGACCCACCCCAGCATCCAGGAACGCATCCAGCGGCTGGCGCGCCTGAACGCCGGCACGGTCCGCCTCGACGACCCGCTGCCACCGCCGCCCGGTCGCGGTCCGCGGCCCGACGCCGGCGGCGGACCCGCCAGCGCGCCGGAAGGGCAGCCGTCGACCGGGGATTCGCCCTGGGGCGGGATGCCGCCCTGGGGTCCGATCCCGGGTACGACACCGCCACCACCGCCGCCGCCACCACGGGGACGTTGATGGGCACCTCCCGCCGCGCCGTGACGGCCCTCCCGGGTGTCGGGCGCCTGGTCCGCACGCTCGACGCCACCCGCGACGAGCGTGACCGGCTGCGCCGCCAGCGCGACCGGCTGCGCGAGGAGAACGCCGCCCTCCGTGACGCGCAGGCCGCCCTTCGCGAGGAGCATGCCGAGCTGCAGGACCGGCACGCACGGCTGCAGGCCGAGTCGGGGCACTCGCGGAAGGGCGCCGCTACGAGCCCGTACCCCGCCGCGGCGACGGGCGACGCGACGCGTTCGCCGTCGACGGCGAACGGGCTGCGCTCCCCGGCGGAGCAGCGGGCGCTGGAGGCCCGCCTGAGCCAGCCGAGCTTCTTCGCCCGCCTGGAGACGCTGCGCCGCGTCCGAGCGCTCGCACAGGACGAATTCGGCGTCACGGACCCGATCTGGGCGCACAACAGCAAGTCCGCCGGCTACGAGCTGGCGCGTTCCCTGGGCGTCCGCGTCCCGGAGCTGGTGGCCGGCCCCACGGAGCTGGACGAACTCGCCCGGCCCACCCGGGCCCGGGTCGTGGTCAAGCCCGTGGAGGGCTCGACCGCCCGCGGCGTGATGCCGCTGGTGGCCGCCGACGACGGTGCCTGGCACCTGCTGTTCGACCTGTCGCGCACCTACACCTGGGAGCAGATCGTCGATCTGCTGCGCGACGCCGTCGCCGAGGGCAAGATCTCCAGCCGCTTCATCGTCGAGGAGCTCATCCCGGGGCCCGGGCCGCTGGCGTTGCCCTACGACTGGAAGCTGTACTGCGTCGGCGGCCGGGTCCAGCTCGTCCTGCAGCGCGACGCCCGCAACCAGCGCGCCGGCCGGCAGGCCGGCATGCGCTTCTGGACCCGCGAGTTCACCGACCTGGGCCAGGCCCGTCTGCTGCAGGACCGCGACCAGGAGATGGCACGCCCGCACCACCCGGGCGAGCTGGTCGCCGTCGCCGAGCGCATCGCCGCCGCGCTGCCCGGCCACTTCGTCCGCGTCGACCTCTACGACGCGCCCGACGGGGTCGTGTTCGGCGAGATCACCCCTCAGCCGGGTGGCCAGCAGCTGTTCCGGGACGATCTCGACCGGCAGCTGGGCGAGGCATGGGACCGCGCCGAGGCGGCGGACTTCGCCGCCCGGGTCCGCGGCGACGGGCCCGCCCCGGCCTGACCAGCCGCCCCGGCCTGACCGGCCGCCCCGGCCTGACCGGCCGCCCCGGCCTGACCAGCGCCCCGCCCGACGCCGGACCGCGGGTCGGGCCCGGGCCCCGATCCGGGACCACCCGCCCGTCGCGTCGCGGATTTGAGGCCCGGGGACCCTCGGCGCGGTCCCCTCGGATCGCGAGTCTGACCCGACGTGCACGGACCACGTGCCACGGAGCCCACGGGCCAAGACCGGCGTGTGGGCCAGCGACGACACGTCGAGGCAGGGGCATGGGCGAACCGCGGCGGCCCGACGGGCGGCTTCGCCGCGTCCGCTGCCGACGCGAGCACGGTGGCGTCTCGGGCGAGTACGTCGGGGTCCTTGTCGTGATCGGCGCGCTCGTGGGGACGCTCACGCTGGCCCCGTTCGCGCCGTACGTGGCCGACTGGGCCCGCTACGCCGTGTGCAGCCTGTTCGGCGACGACTGCGACGCCCCGCAGGCCCGACCAGCAGCGCCGGAGTTCGCACCCGTCAGCATGGTGTGCCTCGAGGCCAGCGACCGGGAGGGCGTCGGCGGCAACGTCACGGTCTTCTCGGCCAAGGTCAGCAGCGACCTGTCCTACCAGATCGACCGCACCTCCGACGGCCGGCACGAGGTCACCCTCGAGCTGTCGGGGGGACTGGCCGGCAAGCTGGCCACGGGTGGCAGCCTGTCGGCGGACGCGCTCGGGGTACGACAGGGCCGCGAGGGCGCCGTGGAGCTGGGAGCGGACGTCACGGTCGCGCCCGCGTTCTCCTTCTCCTCCCGGGAGGCGGCCGTCGCCTTCGCCGAGCAGGCCCGCGACCTGGTGGCCGGCCCGGTCGACGACCTGTGGGACTGGCGGACCCTGATCCCGGTGTACGGGCCGGGCCGTATCCCGGTCAACCAGTACCAGCGCATCCGTGACTTCCAGGCCCCGCCGCCGTCGGGCCTGCGCGTGCAGGGCGAGATCACCACGACGGCCAGCGGCGACCTGTACGGCAACGCGTACGGCGCGGCTGGCGTGCTCTCGGCCGGACAGTCGCTGGGCGCCGACTTCGACTTCGAGACCGGCGAGACGACCTACTACGTCGCCCTGGACGCCTCCGTGGCCGCGGAGTTGCAGCTCGGCCCCAGCACGGTGCCGGTCGGGGGCGGCGTCTCCGGTTCCGGCGAGCTCGCCGGCGACGTCACCGTCGCCCTGACCGTCGACGCGGCCGGGCACCCGACGACCCTGGCGTTCGGCGCGGCGGCGGCCGGGTACGCGGGTCTGGACCTCGGCCTCGAGGGCCTGTTGCTGCCTGCCAGCCCGTTCACGGCCATCGGACCCGACCTCGACTCGGCCGTGGCGGCGCTGGAACTCGACGCGCGCACGGAGCGGTCCCTCGGGCTGTCGGCCACCGCCACGCTCGATCTCACGCAGCCCGGCGTCCGCGAGCTCGGGACCGACGTGCTGGCGGCGATCGCGACCCGCGACCGTGTGGCGCTGGCCACGGCCGGCACCCGCCTGGCCGACCACCTCGTTCGGGAGGCGCCGCTGGAGGCGCAGCTGCACCGCGGCTCGCGGGACCAGTTCGACCTCGGTGCGTCCGGCGGCAAGGGACTCGCCTTCGGGTTCGGCCTCTCCCACGAAGAGTCCTCGCTTCAGCTCGCCGGCGCGTGGATGCGCCCGGCCGGTGGCCACTTCCAGCGTGGCTATTGTTCCTGACCCCACCATGCGCTCCGAGGAAATGACCTTGCGAACCCGTCGGGCGGTCCTGGCCGTGGCGACCGTGCTGGCCCTGTCGTGCACCGGCGGGGGGGAGGCGGCGACGACCACGCCGGCCGCCTCGATCCCGGACGGCTGGGAGGAGCACACCTTCGAGGGCGGCGCCGTGGCGGCGCCACCCGACTGGTCGGAGGTGGCGCCGATCGACACCGACGACCTGACCCTGCAGGGTCCGGACCCCGGCGACGGCCTGCCGCCGATCGCCCGCCTCCAGGTGACCGAGCGCGACGGCACGCCGTTCGACCAGCTGCTGCAACTCGTGTCGGCGCAACTCAACCTGCAGTTCCCCGACGTGGAACCGGGGGAGTCCCGTTCCGTGGAGTTGCCCGGTGCCGACCAGGCCCAGGTCGGCACGTTCCGATACGAGACGCAGGCCGACGGGCAGCCCGTGACCCTCGAGGAGCGCTTCGTGGTCGCCTGGTACGGCGACGACGGCCAGGCCCAGATGCGCATCGGCGGGCCGGCGGAGCACCTGACGGAGGAGGAGCCGACGATCGAGCAGATCATCCAGACCCTCCGGTTCGACGGCGACTGATGCGACCGAAGGCCGCGGTGACCGTCGGCGGGGTGGCGTTCCTCGTGGCTGCCGCCGTGTCGGCGGTCGTGACCGGGGTGTGGACGGCCACCGAGTTCGGCTTCGACCGTGCCGGCTCGCTCGTCGCGGGCTCCTCGCTGGTCGCCGCGCTGGCGGGTCTGCTGGGCGGACTGGTCGGGGGGCACCTGGCTCGGCGCCGGCTGCCGCGCCGGTCCGGCGTGAAGGTCGCGGCGGGCGGCGCCGCCGCCCATGGCGTGCTCCAGGGCCTGCTCGCCGTCGGGTCCGGGGCCGCCGGGCTCGGAGCTGCGGTGCTGTCGGCGGGCGGGGTGGCCGCGCTGACCGGCGCCGTCGTGGCCGCGGCGGCACCGCGCGTGCGTCACGCCACGGACCGGCCGTCGCCCCCGTGAGCGGCATCGGTGGGAGCGGGATCGGCCCGGACGTGCACCGCACCGCCGACGGCGGCTTCGAGGTGCGGATGCGCCGCAGCAGCCGGTGGCTCGCCGTCGGTCTGGTCGCCGCGTTCGTGGTGCTCGGGTCGGGCGGCGTGGGGTTCGGGCTGCTGCTACAGCGGCTCGGCGAGCCCGTGCCGGCCGTCTTCGTGGTGGCGGGGCTGTGCCTGTTCGCGGGCCCCGTCGTGGTCGTGTCGCTCGCGCGGCGTCAGCGACGTGCCGCGGCCTGGCGGGTGGAGCCGGGCGGGCTCGTCGTCGGCGGTGGTCGACGACGACACGTGGTCGCCTGGTCGGACGTGGCGGTGCTCGAGCTGCGCGAGCGGGGGCAGCGCCGCCCGCGTGGGCCGGGCGCCGGCGTCGGTGCCTGGCTGCGGCTGGTCGACGTCACGGCGCTCGACCGCGACGGGCGGCCGCTGCTGCGCCTCCCGGAGGAGAACGACGACCATCGCCTGCGCGCGGTGTTCACCGCCGCCCGTGCGGCGGGCGTCGTCCCACTGCACGTGCAGTTCGTCGAACGACGCAGCTGACCCGCCGCCACCCGCCACGACGCCGCTCCCGCCGCACATCGCCGCGATGCCTGGACCGGGGCTGCGCGGTCCGGCGCCGCGCGCGTTCAGCTGCCGGCGAGCCGGAGCGCGGCCAGCGAGCGGGTGAGGCCGGGGAAGCTGCGCGGGTCCCAGCCGGTCAGCTCGGCCCACCGGTCGAGCCGGTAGGCGACCGTGTTGGCGTGCAGGCCCAGCCGGCGGCCGGCCTGGCTGACGGAGAAGCCCGCGTCCGCGAACGCGCGCACGGCCTCCGCGAGATGCGGGTGGCGGCCGGCGGCGTCGGCGCCGTCCGCCAGCAGCGGTCGCAGCCGCTCGTCGGCGCCCGTCAGCGTCGCCCACAGCCAGGCGTCCTCGAACGTCGAGGTGTCGCCGTCGTCGGTGACGGCCAGCGTCAGCTCCGCGTCGGTCAGGCTGGCACGCGCGCCGCGCAGTCCCGGTCGCCGGGAGCCGAGCGCCACCGCCGCCGCCGCGAACACGTTGCGCGCCGCCGTGGTCAGGGCACGCTCCTCGCCACCCTGCGACACGCACACGACCTGGGTGCCGCGCGCCACCACCGCGTGCCGCCCGGCCAGCCGGTCGACGGTGTGCTGCAGTTCGACGGCGTCGAGGTCGTCCCCGCCCACCCGCAACACCATCACCGTGAACTCCCCGGCCGGATCGAACCCGAGCGAACCGGCCAGGCGGGGCACCTCCTCGCCGTCGAGGTCGCCGCCGACCAGCAACTCCACGAACCGCTGCCGGGCACCGACCGCGCGGGCCTCCAACGAACGCACCGTGGAGGCGTGCGACTCCGCCAGTGCGTCGGCCACCTCGTGGACCCACTGCCACACCAACGTGGCCGTGGTCAGCAGTTGCGTGGCCGTCTGCGGTTCGTCGCCGGGCACCGCGTCGACGAGCGCGAGCCACAGCTCGCGGTAGCCGACGTGGTAGGCCTGGATCAGAGCGTCCACCGGCATGCCCTGCAGGGCGCGGCGGCTGCCGAGCTCGCGGCGGACCGCGACCTCCTCCGGATGCGGCGGGCGGTGTTCGGCGAGCCCGAACAGGATGCCCTCGAGGTTGCGGCGCACCGAGTGGCGCAGGTCCTCGCGTGGGACGAGGCCGGTGCGGTAGGTCGGGATCTCGTCGTGGATGCAGTCGGTGATGCGCTCGACCAGGGCGTCGAGGTGGCGCTCGACGATCGCGGCCAACTCGGCGATCGGCTCCCAGCCCGGTGGCACGTTCACCGGCCGGCTGGGCCGTGACGCCGACGGCCGCAGGTCCAGGGGTAGGTGCGCGTCGGCTTCCGCCTCGACATCGCGGTCCTCGGGGAGCCGGTCGGCTGTGCCCGCGTCGCCGTCGTTCGCCGCAGCATCGACGGCCGGCCCGTCGTTCACCGCGCCCTCGCCGCCCGGCCCGGTGGCACCGTCCGACGCGCGCTTCCCGGCGCGGCCACCCGGCGCGGCACGGGGGCTCGTGCGGCGTGCCCCAGGTGTGCGCGAGGACGCGCGAGCACCGTCTCCCATGCCGCTCCCTGACGTCGAAGCTTCGTGGATTGCACGAGGTCACCCGACCGACGGTCGGTGATCCTACGAGGCGGATAGGACGCCCGTCCAGACCTGTCCCGAGGTTTCAGGCGAGAAGCGTTGACATCGGTGTCGTCGAACAGGTACCAATCCGCACCGGGAGAGCATTCGTGGGAACCACGAACGCGGCCGGGCGGCCAGACGTCGCCCGGATGTGCGTCGTGGTCGGGAACTTGGGAGCGCCTGTGCTGACGGTGCAGAACCTCGAGGTGGTCTACGAGGACGTGATCCTCGTGCTCAAGGGCGTCAGCCTCGAGGTGCCACAGGGGGCCATCGTGGCCCTGCTAGGGGCCAACGGGGCCGGCAAGACGACGGTGCTGCGCGCCGTCACGGGCCTGCTCGACGTCCACCGGGGCGAGATCACGAAGGGATCGATCACCTTCGACGGCAAGCCGATCCACCGCCTGGACGCGCCGTCGACGGTGGCCACGGGCATCGGCCAGGTCATGGAGGGCCGCCGCGCGTTCGCGGAGTTCACCGTCGAGGAGAACCTGCGCGTTGGGGCGCACACGGCGGACCGCGGCACGATCAGCGCCAGCCTCGATCGCGTCTTCACCCTGTTCCCGCGCCTGGCCGAGCGGCGCAAGCAGATGGCCGGCTATCTGTCGGGCGGCGAGCAGCAGATGCTGGTCATCGGCCGCGCGCTGATGGCCGAGCCGCGGCTGCTGCTGCTCGACGAACCCTCGCTGGGTCTCGCGCCGCTGATCGTGCAGCAGATTCGCGACCTCATCGTCGACATCAACCAGCAGGGCACCTCGGTGCTGTTGGTCGAGCAGAACGCCAACATGGCACTGTCGATCGCCTCGCACGGCTACATCATGGAGACCGGCAAGGTCGTCATGGACAAGCCGGCCGCCGTGCTGCGCGAGGACGAGGACGTCCGCGAGTTCTACCTCGGCCGCCACGGCGAGGCGACGTCGTTCCGTGACGTCAAGCACTACAAGCGCCGCAAGCGCTGGCTGTCATAGGCATCCACGCACCGGCACGCAGGCGACGGGAGAGCGAGCGTGGCACAGATCCGACCACTGTCGGAGGCATTGACGGGGACGTCGGTCGACGTGGCCGAAGGTCAGCCGATCCTCGAGGTGCACGACCTCGTGCTGCGTTTCGGCGGCACCACCGCCGTCGGCGGCGTCAGCTTCGACGTCGAGCGTGGCGAGCTGTTCGCGATCATCGGTCCCAACGGCGCCGGCAAGACCTCGATCTTCAACTGCCTGTCCGGCGTGTACCGGCCGCAGGAGGGCAGCGTGCGGTTCCTCGGCGAGGACCTGTTGGGCAACAAGCCCGACGTCGTCGCCGACAAGGGCGTCGCGCGGATGTTCCAGAACATCGAGCTGTTCGACAACCTCACGGTGCTGGACAACCTGATGCTGGGCCGCCACCAGCACCTGCGCTACGGGATGCTGGCCGGGATGGTCTACCGCGGCCGGGCCAAGCACGCGGAGCTGGAGAACCGCCGCATCGTCGAGGACATCATCGACTTCCTGGAGATCGAGGCGTTCCGCAAGTTCCCGGTTGGGATGCTGCCCTACGGGGTGAAGAAGCGCGTGGAGCTCGGCCGCGCCCTGGCCATGGAGCCCAAGCTGCTGCTGCTCGACGAGCCGGTCGCCGGCATGAACGTCGAGGAGACCGAGGACATGGCCCGCTTCATCCTCGACATCCGCACGGAGCTGGACCTGGCCATGATCATGGTCGAGCACGACATGGGCCTGGTCATGGACCTCGCCGACCGGGTGCTGGTGGTCGACTTCGGCAAGCCGATCGCGCTGGGGACGCCGGAGCACGTCCAGAACGACCCCGAGGTGATCCGCGCCTACCTCGGCGAGGGCGACCAGGGGCCGACGCTGCAGGAAGAGGCGGCCGCCGCCGAGGCCGTGGCCGCAGAGGAGGTGGGTCGATGAGCGCGACCCTGGAACACCGTCCGGAGCAGGCCAGCGCGCCACGTGGCGCCCGCACGATCCCGGCGCGGATCCGTGAGCACGCCGAAGCCGACCCCGGGCGGGTCTGCATGCGCGAGAAGCGCTACGGCATCTGGCAGGACATCACCTGGGCCGACTACTGGGAGCAGGCGTCGCTGGTCGCCCACGCGCTCGCCTCGCTGGGGGTCGGCGTCGGCGACCGCGTCGCCATCCACTCGGAGAACCGGCCCGAGTGGCTCTACGCCGACGTCGGGACGGTGGCGCTGCGAGCCATCGCCATGGGGCTGTATCCCACCAACCCGGCCGCCGAGGTGTCGTACCTGCTACGCGACTCGGGCAGCAAGGTGTTGGTGGCCGAGGACCAGGAGCAGGTCGACAAGGCCCTCGAGGTGGAGGCCGACTGTCCGGAGTTGCAGCACATCGTCTACCTCGAACCGCGTGGCGTACGCGAGTACGACCATCCCAAGCTGATCGCCTGGGACGACTTCCTCGCCCGCGGTCGCGCCCACCGCGAGCAGCACCCCGACCTGCTCGACCGGCTCGCGAACGAGGCGACCGACGAGGACGTCGTCACGCTGATCTACACCTCGGGCACGACCGGGCCGCCGAAGGGCGCCATGCTGACGGTCGCCAACGTGGAGTTCGCGATCCAGACGCTGGTGTCGGGCGGCGGGTTCTACAACCCGCCGGCCAGCCCGAAGGACGTCATCCTCAGCTACCTGCCGCTGTGCCACGTGGCCGAACGGGCCGCGACGGAATGGGTCAACGCCGAGGCCGGCGTGACCGTGCACTTCGCCGAGTCGATCGAGACGGTGCAGGCCAACCTGAAGGAGGTGCAGCCGACCCTGTTCTTCGCGGTGCCGCGGATCTGGGAGAAGCTGCACGCCGGCATCCACATCAAGATGAACGCCGCCTCGCCGCTGAAGCGGGCCGTGTTCGGGTTCTGGATGCGGATCGCGAACCGGATCGGCGACGAACTCGTCGCCAACGACGGCAACCACACCTTCAAGACCCGGCTGCTGTACGCGCTCGGCTACCCGTTCGTGTTCCGGGCCCTGCGCGACCGCATCGGGCTGCGCAAGGTCCGCTCCGCCGGCTCGGGCGCCGCGCCGATCGCGCCCGAGGTGCTCAAGTTCTTCTACGGCATCGGCGTCATCATCTACGAGATCTACGGGATGACGGAGAACGCCGCCGTCGCCACCGTGAACCGGCCGGGGCGCGTCAAGCTCGGCACGGTCGGCGAGCCGCAGCCCGGCATCGAACTGAAGATCGACGAGCAGACGGGCGAGATCCTGACCCGGCACCCGGGTGTCTTCGCCGGCTACTGGAACCGGCCCGACAAGACCGCGGAGACGATCGACGCGGACGGCTGGCTGCACACCGGTGACGTCGGCGAGTGGGTCGACGGCACGCACGTGAAGATCGTCGACCGCATCAAGGACATCATCATCACGGCCGGGGGCAAGAACATCTCCCCGTCGGAGATCGAGAACTCGCTCAAGACCTCGCCGTTCGTGAAGGAGGCGGTCGTCATCGGCGACCAGAAGCCCTACCTCACCGCCCTGGTCGGCATCGAGTTCGACACGGTCGGGGACTGGGCACAGCGCCGCAAGCTCCCGTACACGACCTATCGCGACCTGTCGGAGAAGCGCGAGGTCCTGGAGCTGGTCCAGAAGACCATCGCGAAGACCAACGAGAAGTTCGCCCGCGTGGAGAACATCCGCAAGTTCCGGGTGATCCCCAAGGAGCTCGACCACGAGGACGGCGAGCTCACCGCGACGCAGAAGGTCAAGCGCGCGTCGCTGCACGACATGTTCGGCCACCTCGTGGACGACATGTACGAGAACCGGACCGAGCACGCCGGCGGCGACCTCGTCGACGTCCACACGCCGGCCCGGGGCACGACGACCGACGACGGCGTGGACGCGGAACTCGGCACCGAAGCCGGCCGCGGCATGGGAGTGGCGTAGTGGACGATCTGCTCACGGTCCTGTTGCGCGGCATCGCGCAGGGCAGCGTGTACGCGTTGCTCGCGGCCGGTTTCGTGGTGATCTACCGCGCGACCGACGTGGTCAACTTCGCGCAGCCGGCACTGATGGTGCTCGGCGCCTACTTCACCTACCTGTTCGTGCGACCGCTGGGGGTGCCGTTCCCGATCGCGGTGCTGCTCGCGATCGGGGCCGTGGCGCTGATCGCCGCCGTGACCGAGCGGATCGCGCTGCGGCCGATGGTGGGCGAGCCACCGTTCTCGGCCGCGATGGTCACCGTCGGGTTGTTTCTGGTGCTGACGATCGTGGCCAACCGGCTCATCGGCTCCAACGTGCTCTCCGTCGGGGACCCGTGGGGTCTGGACACGGCCGTGTTCGCCGGCAACGTGCGCATGCGCGTCGCCGACGGCTGGCGCATCGGACTCACCGCGGCCGCGTTCGCCGGCGTGGGGTTGTTCCTGGCCCGCTCGCGCGTGGGGCTGGCCATGCGGGCCACCTCGCTGGACCAGGAGGTCGCGTTGGCGCAGGGGGTCAACGTCGGCCGCATGTTCGGCCTGTCGTGGGCGCTGGCCGGCGGCCTGGCCGGGCTGGCCGGCATGATGGTCGGCAGCGGCGGCATGGGCGTGGACAACACCACCGCCTTCATCGCCCTCAAGGCCCTGCCGGTGATCATCCTCGGCGGCCTCGACTCGCTGAAGGGCGCCTACATCGCCGGGCTGATCATCGGGGTCGCCGAGGCGTTCACCCGGGCCAACTCGGCCGCGCTGACCGGCTACGTCGGGGCCAACGTCGACGTCGTCGTGCCCTACGTGATCATGATCCTCGTGCTGATGGTGCGCCCGTACGGGCTGTTCGGCACCCCGGAGGTCCAGCGCGTATGAGCAGCGGACACCCGGGAGCGACGGCGGCGGAGGCGCGCGCATGACCGAGCGGCGGAGTGGACTGGATCTGGGCAGCCGGCGGCAGGTGACGCTGCGCGGACGTCCGGAGCTGTACACCGACTACGCGGCGGACCAGGCGCTGCTCAACACCCCGGCCAAGCGGCGGTTCACCTTGCTGTTGGTGGCGGCGCTGCTGGCGACCCCCTTCCTCCTCGGCCGCGACCTGACGACGCTGCTGACCACGGTGTTCATCTACGCGATCGGGGCGATCGGCCTGAACCTCGTGACCGGGTACGCCGGGCAGGTGTCGCTGGGGCACGCGTTCTTCGTCGGCCTCGGCGCCTACACCGCCGCGTTCGTGGGCAGCGAGGCGACCGAGTCGCTGCGCGGCCTCGGGCTGGAGCTGTGGGTCTGGCTGCCGCTGGCGGGGCTGGTGCCCGCCGTCGTCGGGTTCCTGGTCGCGCCCATCGCGGCGCGCGTGCGCGGGCTGTACCTCGCCATCCTGACCCTGGGCCTGGTGTTCATCGGCGACCACGTCTTCAAGGAGGCCCGCACGTTCACGGGCGGTCCGGGTGTCGGCCGTCGGGCGGCGGCGCCGATCGTGGGGGGTCTCGACCTCTCCCGCCGCCAGGAGTTCTTCGGCATCACGTTCGAGGGTGCCGACCTGTTCTACCTGTTGTGCTTCGCGCTGCTGGTCGTGATGGCCGTCGCTGCCCGCAATCTGGCGCGTTCCAAGGCGGGCCGCGCCTTCGCGGCCGTTCGCGACCGGGACATCGCGGCCGAGGTCATGGGTGTGCCGCTCACCCGGACCAAGGTCCTGGCGTTCACGATCTCGTCGTTCTACGCCGGCATCTGCGGCGGCCTGCTGGCGATCACCTACGGCGTCATCGAGCCGGCCAGCTTCAACCTGCTGCTGTCGGTCGACTTCCTGGCCATGATCCTCATCGGTGGCGTGGCGACCGTCTCGGGTTCGCTGGCCGGCGCGGCGTTCGTCGTGCTGCTGCCCCGGATCGTGCAGACCTACGCCCACTACATGCCGGGTATCAGCCGCGGCTCGACCGGCGGTGGGATCCTGACCGTGTTCCAGCTCGAGGCGCTGCTGTTCGGCGTGCTGATCGTGGCGTTCATCGTCCTCGAACCACGCGGCCTCTACGGGCTGTGGCTGCGGGTACGCAACTACTGGAAGGCGTGGCCGTTCTCGTACTGAGGCGGGCGCGTGGACGCGAGCGGCGAGCGCGGCACGAAACGGGGCACGAAAAGAGCGGTGACGCAGGGGCACCAGCATCTACGATCGACGTAGTAGTCGCGAGCCCGACCGGCGACGAACGAAGACTCCGCCCACCCGTCCGGCGTGGGCGGCGGGAGACCCTTCCGAGACGAGAGGACGAAGGGATGCGGGAGACAAGGCGATGGCGGCGTTCGGCCGCCGTGCTGTGTGCCGTGGCACTGGTGGCGACGGCGTGCGGCGGAGGGGACGACGACGGCGCCGCACCGGCCGGTGACGGCGGCGAGCAGACGGGTGAGGAGACCGGTGACGGCGAGGAGACCGGCGAGGTCGCCACGGACATCGGTGTGACCGAGGAGCCGTGCCCGGAGGGCATCAACCCCGACAACGGGTGCATCTACCTCGGCATCCTCTCGGACCTGACGGTGGGCCCGTTCGCGGCGCTCGGCGTGCAGATCGTCGAGGGCCAGGAGGCCTTCTGGCAGCGGGTCAACGAGCAGGGCGGCATCGCCGGCTACGACGTCAACGTGACCGAGTACACCCGCGACAACGAGTACAACCCGCAGACCCAGTCGCAGCTGTACCGCGAGATCGAGCCCGACGTCCTCGCGCTCGCGCAGACGCTGGGCACCCCGCCGACCGAGGCGATCCTGCCCGACATGGACGAGGACAACGTCCTCGGCGTCCCGGCGTCGTGGTGGTCGGGTTGGGACCACGAGTCCGCCGACTACGGGCTGATCCTGAACTCCGGCTACTCGTACTGCATCGAGTCGCAGATCGCGCTCGACTGGTCGAGCGAGAACGAGGGCGAGATCAGCTCGGTCATGGCCGTGGGCTACCCGGGTGACTACGGCGGCGACTCGGCGGCTGGCGTGCAGGCCTGGGCCGAGGCCAACGACATCGAGTACCTCGGCTTCGTGGAGACCGCTCCCAACGCCGTCGTCGGCTCGCAGGACGCCGCCGTCGGCCAGGTCGTCAGCGGCGGCGCCGACCGTGTGGTGATCGCCACCGGCCCGGCCGAGACCGCGGAGATCGTCGGTGGGGCGATGGCCAACGGCTTCGACGGCCGGTTCATCGGCTCCGTGCCGACCTGGAACCCGGCGCTGATGGAGTCGGCGGCCGCACAGGCCCTGGAGGCTGCCTTCACCCACGTCGGTCCGTGGGAGGCCTTCACCGGCGAGTCCGAGGCGCACCAGGCGATGCAGGAGTTCCTCGGTGAGGGCAACCTGCCGGGCAACGACGGGTTCACCTTCGGCTGGATCTGGTCGTACCCGATGAAGGCGCTGCTCGAGCAGGCGGCCGCCAACGGCGACCTGACCCGCGAGGGCCTGCGGGCGGCCGTTGACGGACTGACCGTCGATTACGAGGGCGCCCTGCCCGAGCGGACCCTCGGTGGCGACGCCAACGAGACCGCCGTGCGAACGGCCGTCATCTCGCAGCCCGACGCGGACGAGCCGTTGCGTCTGCGCACGGTCGAGACCGGCGTGACCGGCCCGACCGCCGACGAGTACGACTACAGCGCCCCCTGCTCGGGCACCTGAGTCGAGGCACGTCGGGTGCCCGTGACGCGGGACCCGACGGAGCGCAACGCTGGGGCGGCCTTCGGGCCGCCCCAGCGGCGTGTCGGACGCCGGCGTCGGCCCTGAGCGCCCGGCGGCGAGGTCAGGGCCGTCCAAGGGTGCTCCCCGATGGTCGGGGCCGGCGCACACTGGGACAGTAGGACTCGACCCAAGAACCCCCCGGGCCGGCGCGTGCCGGCCTCCCTCGAGAAGGAATCACGGTGACCTGCCAGAACTGCGGTGCGAGCCTGGAGTCGACCGCGACCACCTGCCCGGTCTGCGGGACGGCCGTTGCCGCCGGGCCGACGGCCGGGCAGGAACGCCCCGTCTGGGACTCGGGCACCGGCGAGCCGGCCTGGCAGGACGCCGGCCGCGGACCCGGTGAACTGGGCGCCGGCGCGCCGACCGGCAGCACGGCCGGCGGGTGGCAGCAGCCGGGTGGCCCCTACGGTGCTGCCTGGGGCCAGCCGCAGCCGCACCCGTCCGGGCTGCCCGGTGACATCCGGGGCTGGGGCATCGGCGCCCACGCCTCGGCCTACCTCGCCTTCGTCGGGCTGCCGATCATCGGGCCGCTGCTGGTGTGGCTGCTGAAGCGCGAGCACCCGTTCGTGGACCACCACGGCAAGGAGTCGCTGAACTTCAACCTGTCGGTGGCGCTCTACGGGGTGATCCTGGTGGTGGCGGCCTTCCCCATCGGCCTGCTCACCGTCGGGATCGGCCTGATCCCGATCGGCCTGCTCGGTGCGGCGCTCGGCCTGCTCTGGCTGATCCTGCCGATCGTCGGCTGCATCAAGGCCTCCAACGGCGAGGGCTACCGCTACCCGATGACGATCCGCTTCGTGCGCTGACGGCGCCCGCCGCCGACCCGCTCCGCCGCGCGGCCCACAGGGTCGCGCGGCGGACTGACGTCGGCTACTCGATCGCCTCCCACGGCCGGCAGCCGCCCCTTGCGATACCCCGGTACGCGTCCGCCAGGCTCGGCGGGTCGTCGCGAACCAGGCCCTGCTCCCGGGCGCAGGCGATCGCGGCGTCGAAGGCGACCGCCTCGTCGGCGGCCGAGTGGCTGGCGGACGTCTGGGCCTCCCAGCGTGCCTTCACCCGCGACGACCACGCCCGCTCGCACCGCCTGACGATGTCGTACATCGCCTGTTCGTCGACGCCGGGATACACCCTGAGGGCGTAGCCCGGATCCGGTGGCCGCGTCAGCGAGGTGATGCCCACGCCGTCCGGATCGGGGTAGCGCGCGTCGACACCGGCCTGGCGCATGCAGTCGGTCGCGGCGCGCATCGCCTCGTCGAGGTCGTCTTCGCCGATCTCGCTGGCAGCGAGCAACCGCTGCTGGAACTCGCGTCCGACTTCGAGGTCAGCGGCCTCCTCGAGGACGGCGAGGTCGGGCTGCGGTGCCGCGTCCGAGGCGCCGGCATCGGGTTGCGGTGCCGCGTCCGAGGTGCCGGCATCGGTGTCCGGCCTCGTGGCCGGGCGACCGGCGTCGGACAGCGGTGCCGTGGCAGCAGTCGCCGGCTCGGTCACCGCACGGGACGGGTCCGGGCCGCTGTCGCACGCGTTCAGCGTCAGCACGGCGAGCGCGAGCAGCCCGACCCGTCGGGACCACGACCTTCGGTTCAACCCCGGTCCTGTCGTCATGTGCAACCGCCACGTCGGTCACGACGCAAGGGCCGGCCCGACGCCCTGGGCGGCGACCCACGAAGCGAAAGCCGGACTTATGCCCAGATCGCGCGGCCGAGCGCCGTCGAGGTTGCGAGCAGCGCACGGTGGCGTCGGGACTAGTCCGCGCGCGTCACCGGACGCACGCACCGGCGTTGAGCCCGGCAGATCCGCTGCCACCAACGCCTGGAGCCCCACGTGCGCCGGAGACTCGCTTCCCTTTCCGCTGGTTCGTTGTTCGCCGTCGGGGGCCTCCTCGGCCCGATGCTCGGCGGCGTCGGCACCGTGACCGGTGTCACCACCACGATCGTCGACGACGCCGTACGGCAGTTGACCGGCACGGCCACCGTGCTGGTCATCCTCGACGAGGACGCCGACGTGGACGCCGCGGCCCAGGCCGTCGACGCCCGCGTCGATCTCGTCAGCCGCTACGACCGGATCCACGTCCTGCTTGCGAAGGGGCCGGCCGACGCGCTGCGGGGGCTGGCGGACGTACCCGGCGTCATCCGGTTGGAGCACGACGCCCCGATCGAGACCTTCACCGACTCCTCCCACGTCGCCACCCGCGGTCAGCAACTCCTGGACGGCGAGGTCACCATCGGCGGTCAGGTCGTCGACGGCACCGGCGTGGGCGTCGCCGTCGTCGACACCGGCGTGGACGGCTGGCACCCGGACCTGGAGGCTCGCACGGGCGAGAACGTGAAGGTCGTGCCGTCGCTCGGCGTGCTGGGCGGCACCGCGATCCCGTTCCCGGAGTCCGACACGCTCAGCCTCGGCGGCCACGGCACGCACGTTGCCGGGATCGTCGCCGGGGACGGGACCGCGTCGTCCGGGAGGTTCCACGGCGCCGCCACCGGCGCCACCATCCACGGCGTGAGCGGTGGGACGCTGATCTCCATGCACTCCGGGCTCGAGGGGCTGTACTGGGTGCTGGAGAACCACGAAACGGTCACGCCGACCATCCGCGTCGTCAACAACTCCTGGGGCGGCAGCGCCGGCGACTACAACCCCGACGGTGCGATCCCGCGGGTCGTGCGGGCGCTGATCGACGAAGGCGTCGTGGTGGTGTTCGCCGCCGGCAACTCGGGCGGTGACGGCTCCACGCAGTCGACCAGCATCCAGTGCGTCGACCCGACCCCAGGCATGATCTGTGTCGCCGCCTACGACGACCAGGGCACCGGTACCCGCGACGGCGAGACGGCCAGCTTCTCGTCACGCGGTGACGCCACGCGTCCGGAGACCTGGCCGGACCTCGCCGCCCCCGGCGTCGACATCATCGCGGCGTGCCGGCTCACCCTGCCGGTCTGCGCCACCGGCGCGACCGCGTCGCCGGACCCGCTGTACTACAGCAGCCTGTCGGGCACCTCGATGGCTGCCCCGCACATCGCCGGCATCGCCGCCCAGGTCCTGCAGGTCGCGCCGGAGCTGACGCCGGCCGAGGTCGAGCAGATCCTCGTCGCCACCGCCACCAGCTACGGCGACTCGGGCTTCGAGCAGGGCGCCGGACTCGTCGACGCCGTCGCCGCCGTCCGCACCGCCGCCGGGGAACCGGCCCGCAGCAGTGGCCACCCCGGCCGCTCCGGCCAGGCACCCGGGCGCGGGCGCGGCTGAACCGCAGCGCCACGCACGGCAAGGACCTCCCACGCGGGGGGAGAACGGCCCGGGACTCCGCCGTCCCGGGCCGTTCTCGCGTCGCCGCCGTACCCCTTCGCGGCTCGGTGGACCGTGGTGCGGGCTGTAGACACGCGGCCGGGATGTCGGAGGCCTGCACTACCCTCGGTGGTTCGACCCCGGCACGCCGTCGGGGCTGCCGTGCCGTCGTCGTCCGAGGCTCACCGTGTCCGCCGATCCCCGTCTGCTCGAAGGTCTGAACCCGGCGCAACGCGACGCCGTGGAGACCGTCGACGGCCCCGTGTTGGTGGTCGCCGGAGCGGGGTCCGGCAAGACCCGCGTGCTGACCCACCGCATCGCGCACCTGATCCGCGACCGGCACGTGAGCCCGTTCGAGCTGCTGGCTATCACGTTCACCAACAAGGCCGCCGGCGAGATGGCCCAGCGGGTCGGTGGGCTCGTCGGCGACCGGCTGTCGGACCGGATGTGGGTCACCACGTTCCACAAGTCGTGCGTGCGGATCCTGCGGCGCGAGCTGACCCGGCTGGGCTACCGCAGCGGGTTCACGATCTACGACGCGCAGGACAGCCAGCGACTGATCGGGCAGATCGCCAAGGACCTCGGCGTCGACGACAAGCGGCTGTCGCCCCGGGCGATCCAGCACGCGATCAGCAACGCCAAGGACGAGCTGGTCGACCACGAGACCTACGCGTCACGTGCCGGCGCGTGGCCGGAGATCCAGATCGCCGACGTCTACAAGGCCTACCAGGACCGGCTGCTGCGGGCCAACGCCCTGGACTTCGACGACCTCATCGTCAAGACGGTGGAGATCTTCCAGCTGTTCGACCCCGTGCTCGAGCACTGGCAGCAGCGCTTCCAGTACCTGATGGTCGACGAGTACCAGGACACCAACCGCGCCCAGTACCACCTCGTCAACCTGCTCGCGGCCGCGAACCGCAACATCATGGTCGTCGGTGACCACGACCAGTGTCTCGTGCCGGGCACGCCGATCTCCACGATTCGCGGACCCGTACCCGTCGAGGAGGTGCAGGAGGGCGATGTCGTCCTCGGCACGGGCGGTACGCACGAAGCCGTCGCTCGCCCGGTCACCAAGGTGATGCAGGGCAGCTATCTCGGACCGGTCTGGCGGGTGCACGTCGGCGGCCAGCTGTTGGTCGGCACCCCGCACCACATGGTCCTGGCACGATTCACCAACGACCTGCACGACCGGCATCTCGTCTATCTGATGTATCGCGCCGACCGCGGCTACCGGATCGGCCGTACGAAGGCCGTGCGACCGGCGACGTCGAAGCAGGTCGAGGTCGGCCTGCGCGTCCGCGTCAATCAGGAACGCGCCGACGCTGCCTGGGTGTTGAAGGTCTGTGACGACGTCGGTGAGGCCACCTTCTGGGAGTCGTACTTCGCCGCGGAGTACGGACTGCCGACGATGTGCTTCCACTCCGAGGGCCGCAATCTGTCCATCAGCGACGAACGGCTGGCGGAGCTCTTCGGGCGCGTCGACACCGAACGTCGTGCCAAGGACCTCATGGCCGACTTGTGCCTGCATCCCGACTTTCCGCACTATCGGCCAGGCGGGGGCAGGCGACGTCAGACGGTCAACGTCGTCATGTACCAGGACCACCGCTACGGCGAAGTGGGCATGCACCGCGTCACATGGGGCTCCAACCGCCAGGAAATGGCCGACCGTCTCCGGGCGGCCGGGCACCGGGTCCGCGACAACGGCAAGGGCGGCTGGAAGATCGAGACCAGCCGCAAGTCGTACGAGGCGGCGTTGACCCTCGCGCGACAGATCGCCGCGGACGGCGGCATCGACGTGGTGCGCCGCGCACAGATCGACGGCGTCAGGTGGCCGGTCGTGCCGTTGTCGCACGTGCATCCCGGCATGAAAGTGCTCCTCGAGCGCGAGGAAGAGTTCGTCGAGGCAACGGTCGACCACGTCGACGTCGGGTTCCACGACGGGCCCGTCTACGACCTCGAGGTGGCGGACACGCACACGTACGTGGCCAACAGCATGCTGGTGCACAACTCCATCTATGCCTTCCGCGGTGCGACGGTGCAGAACCTGCTCGACTTCGAGCGGGACTACCCGGACGCGACCGTCATCCCGCTGGTGCAGAACTACCGGTCGACGCAGACGATCCTGGACGCCGCCAACGCGGTCATCCGCAACAACGCCTCGCGCTACCCCAAGGACCTGTGGACCGACCAGGGGCTCGGCGAACCGGTCGTGCGCTACCACGCCGACGACGAGCACGACGAGGCCGCGTTCGTCGCCGAAGAGCTGGAGAAGCTCCGGGCCGAGGGCTTCACGTTCGACGACGCGGCGGTCTTCTACCGGACCAACGCCCAGTCCCGTGTGCTGGAGGACGTGTTCATCCGCGTCGGCATCCCGTACCGGGTGATCGGCGGGGTGCGCTTCTACGAGCGCAAGGAGATCAAGGACGTCCTCGCCTACGCGCGCCTGCTGGTCAACCCCGACGACGACGTGTCGGCGCGGCGCGTCGTCAACACCCCCCGCCGCGGGGTCGGCGACCGCACCGTCGAGGCCGTCGACTGGCACGCCAGGCGCGAGGGCATCAGCTTCCTCGAGGCGTGCCGCCAGGCCGAGCACGTACAGGGCCTGGCCACCCGGGCGATCGGCGCGGTGACCTCGTTCGTCGACCTGCTGGACGGGCTGCGCACCGCGCTTGAGCACGACCTCGCCGTCCCGGACCTCATCGAGGAGATCTGGAACCGGACCGGCTACCTGCGCGAGCTGCAGGCCGAACGCACCGTCGAGGCACTGGGTCGCGAGGAGAACCTGCGCGAGCTCAAGTCGGTCGCCACCGAGGTGCACGAGCGCGGCGGCGGCTCCGATCCCTCGCGCCCCGGGCACGGGGCGACCGGCATCGCCGGGCTGGAGACGTTCCTGG
This sequence comes from Egicoccus sp. AB-alg2, assembly GCF_041821065.1. Lineage (NCBI taxonomy): Bacteria > Bacillati > Actinomycetota > Nitriliruptoria > Egicoccales > Egicoccaceae > Egicoccus > Egicoccus sp. AB-alg2. The sequence continues at coordinate 146,112 of NZ_JBGUAX010000003.1, forward strand.
AGTCCGTCACCCTGGTCAGCGACCAGGACGAGCTCGAGGACGCCGAGGACGGCACCGTCACACTCATGACGCTGCACACCGCCAAGGGGTTGGAGTTCCCGGTCGTGTTCCTGGTCGGCATGGAGGACGGGGTCTTCCCGCACGTCCGCTCGCTGGACGACACCGCGGAGTTGGAAGAGGAGCGCCGGCTCTGCTACGTCGGGCTCACCCGCGCGCAGCAGCGGCTGTACGTCACGCACGCCGACCACCGCACGCTGTGGGGCGGCACCTCGTACAACCCGCCGTCGCGGTTCCTCGACGAGCTGCCGGGCAACCTCGTCGAACGTCGCGGCGCCACCCGCGCGACGTCGGCCGCGTCGCGTCGCCGCGACAAGGAGCTCCTCGAGGTCGCCGGCGAGGAGTTCCGGCCGGGCGACCGGGTGCTGCACACCAAATTCGGTCCGGGAACCATCGCCTCGCTGACCGGCGAGGGCGAACGCGCCGAGGCCACCGTCGACTTCGACAAGGCCGGCCGCAAGCACCTCATGTTGGCCTACGCCCCACTCGTGAAGACCTGACCCACACCGGCCTCGTGCCGAACGTCGGCGTCGGACACCGAACCGTCACTGGCTACGGTGCCGAACCCGCAGGCGACGGACGTCGGAACAGGCAGGAGCAGCGGGTGTCGAAGCGCACGCGGAAGGTGTCGGCGAGTCGGGTGATCGAGGCCGACCGGCAGGCGATCTTCGACGTCCTGGCCGACCCGGCGATGCATCCGGTCATCGACGGATCCGGCACGGTCCGGGACGTGCAGTCGGGCGGGCCGGAGCGTCTCCACCTCGGCGCCAGGTTCGGGATGTCGATGAAGGTGGGCGTGCCCTACCGAATCCTCAACACCGTCGTGGAGTTCGAGGAGGGCCGCCGCATCGCCTGGCGCCACTTCCACGGCCACCGGTGGCGCTATGAACTCGAGGACACCACCACCGACGACGGCAGGCCGGCCACGCTCGTCACGGAGACCTTCGACTGGTCGCGCGCGCTGACCAAGGTCTGGCTCGACCTGTCGAGCTACCCGCGGCACAACCTCCAGGGCATCAAGAAGACCCTCGCGCGACTGGACGACCACGTGCGCGCCCGCGTCTGACGCGTCCGACCCGGCGACGACGGCCCGGCCAGGCCAGCCGGCCGGGTCAGCAGGCCGGCTCGGCGGCATCCGAGGAGGGCGCCGGACCTGCCACGGTCCGGGTCGCGTCCACGTAGACGGTGCCGTCGTGCACGATCGTCGGGTACTCCGCCAGCGACGCCGCGCCGCCCAGACCGCGGCCGGTCAGGTTCCAGACCCGCGCGCCGTCCTCGAGCCGGTTGGACGGCTCGCAGTAGGCGACCCCGGCTGCGTCGGCGAAGACCCGGATCCGCCCGCCGGCGGCCACCAGCACCGCGTCGAGGTCGTCCAGCGGCTGGCTCGCCGCCAGCTCGTCGATCTCGCCCACCGGTGTCCACGGGGCCGGTGGCGGCTCGCCGCTGCGCTGGAGGAACAGCACGCCGGCGGCGACGACGACCAGCCCCGCCAGGACGGACGCGACCACCCACTGCAGGCCGAGCGGCGCGCGCAGCACGATCTTGCGCGCACGCTTCGACGCCCGCTCCGGCAGGTAGCCGGAGGGGCCGAACTCCGGCCGCTGGCCGGTCTGCCTCGGGTCGCCCATGCTGCGGCGAACGGTACCGCCGCAGCACCGGGGCCCGGTGCGGGGTGGACGCTCGCCCGGGGCGGCTTGGATGGTCCTGCCAGGTGCCGACTATCCTCGCCGGGACGTGCGGCGCGCGGGACGAGGCGCCACACCCACGAGCTCGCGGCGCCGCGGTGGCGATCCCTCCAGGGCCCGCGCAGACGCGAACAGAAAGAGTCGACGATGGCGATCCGAGTCGTCGTGGCCAAGCCCGGGCTGGACGGTCACGACCGAGGTGCCAAGGTCGTCGCGCGAGCGCTGCGCGACGCGGGGATGGAGGTCATCTACACCGGCCTCCACCAGACCCCCGAACAGATCGTCAGCGCCACCCTCCAGGAGGACGCGCAGGCCGTCGGCCTGTCGATCCACTCGGGTGCGCACATGACGCTGTTCCCGAAGGTGGCCCGGCTCCTGCGCGAGGCCGGCGCCGACGACGTCGTCGTCTTCGGTGGCGGCATCATCCCCGAGGAGGACATCCCGCTGCTGAAGGAGCAGGGGATCGCGGCGATCTTCACGCCCGGCACGCCCATGAAGACCATCACCGACTGGGTGAAGGGCAACGTCCCCGAACGTGTCTGAGCCCGCCTGACGCGCCGCGCCCGCCAGGGACGCGGCGCTTCGTTCTTCCCGCCCCTTTCCGTACACCTGATCGAGGAGGCCCTCCGTGGACCTCGTGGAGTTCCAGGGCAAGCAGCTGTTCCGGCGCAACGGGGTGCCCGTGCCGCCGGAGGGCACCGCCTGCCGCACCGTCGACGAGGTCGAGGCGGCCGCACGCCGCTACATCGAGCAGGACGGGGCCTCGGCCGTCATGGTCAAGGCCCAGGTCAAGACCGGCGGTCGCGGCAAGGCCGGCGGGGTCAAGTACGCCCCCTCGGTCGACGCCGCCCGCGAGCACGCCGGCAACATCCTCGGGCTCGACATCAAGGGCCACACCGTCAACGTGGTCTACATCGAGCCCGCGTCGGACATCGCCGAGGAGTACTACCTGTCAGTGATGCACGACCGCGTCAACAAGGGCGAGCTGATCATCTGCTCGAAGGAAGGCGGTGTGGAGATCGAGGAGGTCAACCGCACCAACCCCGAGGCGGTGGTCAAGCGCACCGTGCTGCCCTCCGAGCGCGAGAACGGGCTGCCCCGCGAGCTCGCGCGGGAGATCATGTCCGAGGCGAAGATGCCCGAGGACGTCCGTGATGAGGCCGCGGACCTGCTGGTGCAGCTCTTCGACGCCTACCTCGCCGAGGACGCCACCCTCACGGAGATCAACCCGCTCATCAAGACCGAAGACGGGCGCATCATCGCGCTGGACGCCAAGGTCACGCTCGACAACAACGCCGCGTTCCGCCACGACGGCTACGAGGAGTGGCAGATCGAGGGCATCGACAACGACGACCCGCTGGAGGCCGAGGCCAAGGCCAAGGGCATCCAGTACGTCAAGCTCGACGGCAACGTCGGCGTGCTCGGCAACGGCGCCGGCCTGGTGATGGCCACCCTCGACGTCGTGGCGCAGAACGGCGGGCGGGCCGCGAACTTCCTCGACGTCGGCGGTGGCGCGTCGGCCGACGCGATGGCCGAGTCCCTCGGCCTCGTGCTCAAGGACCCCGACGTCAAGAGCGTGTTCGTCAACATCTTCGGTGGGATCACGCGCGGCGAAGAGGTCGCCAACGGCATCGTGGAGGCCACCAAGCGCCTCGGGGACTTCCCACAGAAGCTCGTCGTGCGCCTCGACGGCACCAACGCCGAGGAGGGCCGCCGGATCCTCGAGGAGGCGGACCTGCCCAGCGTCGTGTCGAGGCCGACGATGCAGGAAGCCGCCGCCGAGGCCGTCCGACTGGCGAGCGAGGCCTGAGCCGACCGACGAGCCGCACCCCGGGCACGGGGTGCCGACAACGCCCACCAGCGGCGTGAGGAGCAACTCGTGAGCATCTTCATCGACGAGAACACGAAGGTCGTCGTCCAGGGCATCGGGTCCCAGGGCACGTTCCACGCCAAGCGCAACCAGGCCTACGGCACCAAGGTCGTCGCCGGCACGCACCCGAAGAAGGGCGGCACGACCTGGGAGGGCCTCGACGTCCCGGTCTTCGCCACCGTCAAGGAGGCCGTGTCCGAGGCCGGCGCCAACACCTCGATGGTGATGGTCCCCGCACCCTTCACCAAGGACGCGATCCTGGAGGCCTACGAGGCCGGTATCCAGACCATCGTCGCCATCACCGAGGGGGTGCCGGTCCACGACATGACCGAGGTGTTCGACGTGGTCGTGCGCCGCGGCGGCGTCCGGCTGATCGGCCCCAACTGCCCGGGCCTGATCAGCCCCGGCAAGTCCAACGTCGGCATCATCCCGACCGACATCACCCAGCCGGGCAAGGTCGGGCTCGTGTCGCGCTCGGGGACGCTGACCTATCAGATCATGCACGAGCTGAACGAGGCCGGCATCGGCATCTCCACCTGTGTCGGCATCGGCGGCGACCCGGTCATCGGCACGCAGTTCCTCGATGTCATCAAGGCCTTCGCGGACGACCCGGAGACCGAGGCGATCGCGTTCGTCGGCGAGATCGGCGGCTCCGAGGAACAGATCGCCGGCGAGTGGATCCGCGACAACATCCCCGACACGCCGGTGGTCGGCTACATCGCCGGTTTCGAGGCGCCTCCGGGCAAGCAGATGGGCCACGCCGGCGCGATCGTCAAGGAAGGCGGGCCGAGCGGCGAGTCCGCGGCGGAGAAGAAGGAGATCCTCGAGGGCTACGGCATCGCCGTCGCCATGAACCCCTCCGAGGCCGCCCAGCTGATGATCCAGCGCCTGAACGCCTAGCTCCCGGGCCTTCGCCGCCCTGCTGCACCCGCGCCCCGGTCGATGCTCGGCCGGGGCGCCGGCATGTCACGCGGTGCCGAGCCGCGCGTCGTCGGACACCGGCATGCCGGGCAGGTCCGCCTCGGTGCGTGGCTGCGTGCGCGTGCCCTCGTCCTCGTCGTCCTCGTCGAGGTCCTCGAGGTGAACGACGCGGTCACGGCCGGCGCGCTTGGCGGCGTACAGGGCGCGGTCGGCGCCGGCGATCAGTTCGGCGCGGTCCAGCGCCGTCCCGACGGTGGTCGCGATCCCGAACGACGCGGTCACGGTGCCGAGGTCGCGGCCGTCCTCCGACTCGAACTCCAGGGCCCGGATGGCGTCGCCCAGCCGCTCGCAGGCGCGGCGGGCCTCGGGTGCCGAGGTGTCGACCAGGATGACCGCGAACTCCTCGCCGCCGTAGCGGCACACGACGTCGCTGGTGCGCAGCAGGTCCTGCGCCCGCCGCGACACCCCGACCAGCACCGCGTCACCGGTGGGATGTCCGTAGGTGTCGTTGATCCGCTTGAAGAAGTCGAGGTCGAACAGGGCGACGGACAGCACGCGCTGTTCGCCGAGGTCGGAGCTGCGCGACACGCGTGACAGCTCGGCGGTCAGCCGCTGCTGCAGGTAGCGGTGATTGGGCAGGCCAGTCAGCCCGTCCGTGGTCGCCATGGACCGCAGGTCGGCCTGCAACCGGGCGTTGTCCAGCAGCAGCGACGCCTCGTCGGCGAGCAGGCTCAGCCGCCGCAGGTCCCCGCCGCGCAGCGACGGGGCACCCAGCAGCGGCTTGTTCACCTCGGCGCTGATGACGGCCAGGAGCCGGCCGTCGATTCGCAACGGCAGTAGGGCCAGCGGGGCGTCGGGTCCGTGCGCACGCTGCAGGACGCCCGGGCGCACGTCGTTGCGCTTGACCAGCGTCGGCGTGTCGCGCTCCACGGCGGTGGCGATGGGATGCTCGGAAGGGGAGAGCAGGGCGGCTTCCTCGACGGCGTCGCCGCCGCCGTGCCCGGCCTGCGCCACCGGCTTCAGGCGTCCCTCGTGGGTCAGCCAGACGACCGCACCGCGGTAGTCGAGCTGGTCGACCATGGTGGTCGCCAACGCCTCGCAGACGCGGTCAACGCCACGTCGCGGGTCGAGTTGCCGGGTGACCTGGCGCAGCATCGTGAGGTCGGTCAGCCAGCGGCGCAGGTCGCGCTCGGTGACGCCGTTGAGCACCCCCACCAGGCCGGTGACCGCCCACAGCCCCAGCAGCAACCAGACGGCGCGCAGGTCCGGGTCCAGCGCCAGCGCGAGGCTGCCGTCGACGGGCCGCACGGCGTCGACCGCCTGCGGCAGGGTCGGCGGGTCGACCGAGCGCACCCACAGCAACGCGATACTGAGCACGGCAGCGATCCGCACGCCACCGCCCCACCCGAACACGAGCGTGACGGCGACGGCCTCGGCCAGCACCAGCCAGGCCAGCGGGCTCGCGATACCGCCGGTCACCGCCAGCACCACCGCGATCGCGGCGGCGTCCATCAGCGCGGTCAGTTCGATGACCGCGGGCAGGGCGTCCCGGCGCTGCGAGGCGATCAGGCTGACGGCGTTGACGACGAGGTGACCGACGGCGACGGCCACCAGTAGCGAGGCGCCGGCGGGATCGACGAGGTCGCGACCCAGCGTGGCGAGGTACAGGGCGAAGACCGCCAGGGCCAGCAGCCGACCGACCGTGACCGCGCGCAACCGCGCTCCGCGAGTGACGTCGTCAGAGGCGGTGGCGCTCACGGACTCCCTCCTGGCCGGGCTCCCCGGACACCGACATGGGTAGCAGACCAGGACGGAAGCGGCGCTGAAGCGCCAGGTAGCTGGCCAGTGCCAGGACCAGACCGATCGGGACACCGAAGTTGCGCACCGGCGCCGGCAGCGTCTCGATCGCTCGCCGCGCCTCGTTCAGCAGCGCACCGCCGGCCTCGCCGGCGCGCGACAGCCGTTCCCCGATACCGCCACTCAGCACGTCTGGCGACTGAGGCGTTCCCGCGGCCGCGACCGGGGTCCCCTGGTCGGATTCAGCGTCGTTGCCGTCCGCCGTGTCCGCGGCGTCGGCGGCGTCGGCGGCTTCCGACACCGCGGCGGGGGCGGGACTGGGCGACGGCGGGGTCGTGTCCGGGCCAGCGGCGAGGTCCTCGGGCGGCAGGGCCGGCGGGGGCACACGCGTCCCGGCGCGCTCCGCGGGCGTCTCCGATGGGCGTGGCGCCGGCGAGCTCGGCCGGTCCGACGGCGAGGGGCGCGTGGGCTGCTCGGTGGCGGGCGGCGTCCCGTCACCGCCGACCGGCGTCCGACTGCGGGTCAGCGGCGTCTCCGAGCTGCTGCGCTGCTGCGCGCCGCCGGGGCCGGAGGTGTTGGTGCGCGCGTCGGCCTTCACGGTGCCCTTCGCGGCATCGGCGACGGCGTTCCCACGCGTCTGCGTGGTGGTCTTCTTCCCGTCGGGTCCGGTGACCTGGGTCTTCGTCTTCACCGACACCTTGACCGAGTCCGCGCCGACCTGGTCGTTCCCCTTGCCGTTGCCCTTGGCCTTGCCGTTGCCGTTGGCCTTTCCGTTCGCGGCGCCCTTGGCCGCGGCCTTGCCGGCGTTGCCCTTGCCGTTGTCGGTCCGTACCTCGACACGGGTGCGCACCTTGCCGTCGACCTCGATGCGCACCTCGACCCGGCCGTTGCCGTTGTCCTTGATGCGAACCTGCGCGTTCGACGGCGCGTCCGCGAGCAGCTTGTCGATCTGCCCGTCGACGCCCAGGTCGGCAAGTGCGCGCAGGGCCGCGCGTGTGAGCTCGTCGTGGGACGACTGCACGGCCGCTCGGCCGTTGCCGTTGTCGGCGTGGCCGGCGACGGGGAAGCCGACGAGCAGCACGACCAGCAGGGCCAGCGAGAGAAGTCTCGCCGTCCGGAATCCGGGTCGTGAAGGCAGCATCGGCTCGAGGGCCCCCGTGGTCGGCACGTGGCCTCGCAATCGGCACCTGCGAGACCCACTTGAGCGTCCGTGCGAGATGCGCACGATCGATGAATTTCGGAACTCTAGCCCGGCCTCCGAAGCGCAATCGCGATGGGCGCCACGCATCGCCAGATGCGAGCGGAAGCGCGGGCATGACACCGCGGCGCATCGGCTCCGCCGCGGTGCGGCAGCGGCAGCGCGGGCACCTCCGCCTCGACGGCCGGAACGAAACGGACCCCCGGCTGGGGGGCCGGGGGTCCGTTCAAACCGGGACGCGCGGGGCACGGCGTCGACCGGCTGTGAGCGCCCTTGGGGGAAGGGTGTGCTCACTGGCGCGCCACCCGATGGGGCGTCGGGAATGATCGGCGCGCACTGGCGGTCAGGGGCGGACCGCCTACACGTGATTCAACGCGTCTCCCGCGGCGAGGGTGCCCGTCCGTGCGTCGTTCGCACAAGTGGGCGCGTGGTTCGACTCCTGGCGCCCTCTACGCTCGGAGACGACCGGGAACGAGGTGCCTGCCATGGACGTCGCCGCGTCGCTGTCGCGCACCGCCGAGGGAGCCCTGGCAGCCGCCGAAGCGGCCGACGCCGTCGCCGTCGGCCTCGGCGGCACCTGCGATCTCGCCGTCGTGTTCGTCCGGCCCGAGCACGCCGAGGAGCTCGAGGCGATCGGCGTCGCCGTGGAGACCCGGCTGGAACCGGGCGTCCTCGTCGGCGCCGTGTCCCAGGGCGTGGTGGGCCCCGACGCCGAGGTGGAATCCGGACCCGGCGTGGTCGTCTGGGGCGCCAGCATGCCCGGCGGACGGTTGCAGCCGTTCCGGTCCTGGGCGATCCGCACACCCGAGGGCGGAATGGCCGTCGCCGGCTGGCCCGACCCCCATCCGGACGACACCGTGCTCGTGCTCGCGGACCCGCTGTCGTTTCCCGCCGCCGAAGTCGCGATCCGCATCGGCGAGCGTGGCCGGGGGCCGACCCTGATCGGCGGGCTGGTCACGGGCGGCGCGGGGCTGAGCCGCTTCCTCCTCGACGGCCAGGTGCACGACGACGGTGCCGTCGGCGTCGTCCTGCGCGGCGTGGCGACGCGACCGGTCGTGTCCCAGGGCTGCCGGCCGATCGGGGAGCCGTTGACCGTCACGGCCGTCGACCGCAACCGCATCCTGGAGCTGGGTGGTGTGCCGGCGACCCGGCGTCTGCAGGAGCTCCTCGACGAGGTGGACGACACCGAACGTGCGCTGCTGGAGCGCGGCGGGCTCCAGGTCGGACTCGTCGTCGACGAGGTGCGCGACCGCTACACCACCGGCGACTTCCTCGTCCGCGGCGTGCTCGCCGTCGACCCGGAGCACGGCAGCGTCACCGTGGGCGACCTGCCGCGGGTCGGCCAGACGGTGCAGTTCCAGGTCCGCGACGCGAGCACCGCGCACGACGACCTGGCCGCGTCGCTGGCCGGTGTCGGGCCCGCCGCCGGCGCGCTGCTGTTCACGTGCACGGGCCGTGGGCAGGGCCTGTTCGGCGTGCCCGACCACGACGTGCAACTGGTCCGTGGGGCGCTGGGCGGCACGGTCGGCGGGGCGTTCTGCGCCGGCGAGCTCGGGCCGGTTGGCGACCGCTCGCATCTGCACGGCTACACCGCGTCCATGCTGGTCTTCGACGCGCACGACGTCCGTCAGCGCGGGACGTAACGCCCACGAAACGGTCGTGACACGGCCGGGACACCGCCCTGTCCGATGCTGCCGCGACCACGGCGACGCCGTGGCCGGTGGCGGGAGCGCCCGTCGCCGGCGCCGCGCGGTGCTCCGGCGACGGACGCGCCAGCAACAGGAGGACGACGTGAAGCTCGTCACCGCGATCGTGAAGCCGCACAAGCTCGACCAGGTCAAGGAGGCGCTGCAGGACCTCGGCATCCAGGGCCTGACCGTCGGCGAGGTACGCGGCTACGGCCGCCAGCGCGGTCACACCGAGGTGTACCGGGGCGCCGAGTACACGGTCGAGTTCGTACCGAAGGTCAAGCTGGAGATCCTCGCGTCCGACGGGCAGGTCGACGACGTGGTGGAGACCATCGTCAAGCACGCCCAGACCGGCCAGGTGGGTGACGGCAAGGTCTTCGTCACCCCGGTGGAGCAGGTCGTGCGGATCCGGACCGGGGAGCGCGACGGCGACGCCATCTGACGATGCTCGACCGTCGCCCTGCCGCCGCGCCGCCCACCCCCGACCACGGGGACGCGCCTCCGGCCCCCGCGGTTCCCGATGAGGCGGCCGCAGTCGCGGACTGGTTGCGCGAGCGTGGCGAGGCCCTGCGGGCCGCCGGGCCGCCGCCGGGCCGCGCGTGGTGCGAGGCGTGGAGCGGCGCGGTCGACCAGGCGCTGTGCCGGCTGGCCGCCCGCGTGGTCGACGGCCACCGGCTGTCCGTGGTCGCCGTGGGCGGCTACGGCCGGCGTGAGCTGTGTCCCACCTCGGACGTGGACCTGCTGCTCCTGCACGACCGGCTGGAGCAGCCGGCGCTCGAGTTCGCCGTCCGCGAGATCGTCTACCCGCTGTGGGACGCCGGGCTGCGCGTCGGCTACGCCGTGCGCAACCGGCGCGAAGCGATCGGCGCGGTCGACGACGTCGACACGGCCACCTCGATGTTGGACCTGCGCACCGTCGCCGGGGACCGGCACTTCACCCATCTGGTGCAGGTCGAGGTGCTGCGGCGGCTGCGACAGCGCCCGCACCGGTTCCTCGAGGCGCTGCGCCGGGCCGACGTCGCGCGGCGGCGCAAGGCCGGGGACGCGGCCGAGGCGCTCGAACCGGACCTGAAGAACGGTGCCGGTGGGCTGCGCGACGTGCAGTCGCTGGCGTGGGCCGCGGCCGCCCTGGTGGGGGTGGCCGGGCTCGACCCGCTCGTGCCGGCCGGCTACCTCGGTGCCGCCGACCGTCCCCGCCTGGTCCGCGCCCGCGACCGGCTGCTGGCCGCCCGCGTCGCCCTGCACCTCGTGACCGCCGAGCTGCAGGGCACCGTCGGCAACGGCACGCGCAACGAGGTGCTGCGCCTGGAACTGCAGGACGCGGTGGCGGCCCGGTTGGGCTACGAGGACCGCGGCGCGAACGACCTGGCCGCGCACGACCTGCTGCGCGAGCTGTTCCTCGCCGCCCGCACCGTCGACCACGTCCACCGCCGGGCCTGGTCGCTGATCGACGCCGACCGAGCCCGCGGCGCGCGCCGGCGACGTCGCCCCACCCAACGCGAGCACGACGGGTTCGAACTGGTCGACGGGGTGCTGCGCCTACCCGAGGGTCAGGACCTCGCCGAGTCGCAGCTGCCGTCCCGGCTGTTCACGGCGCTGGCCGACACCGGCGCGGTCCTGGACCGTGCCAGCGCGGCCCGGCTGCGACGGCGGGCCGAGGAGGTCACCGTGCCGTGGCCGTGGTCCGACCAGCAGCGGGAACGCTTCGTCCGGGTGCTGTGGCGTGGGCAGATCATGCTGCCGGCGCTGGCGGAGCTCGACGACGTCGGCGTGCTGGGCGCGCTGCTGCCGGAGTGGGAGGCGCTGCGCGGACGCCCCCAGCGCAACCCCTACCACCGCTACAGCCTCGACCGGCACGCCTGGCACGCCGCCGCCCACCTCGGCGACCTCGTGCGCCGCGAACCGTGGGCCGCCGAGGCGCGGCGGCTGGTCGGCGACCGCGAAGGGCTGCTGCTGGGCGTGCTGCTGCACGACGTCGGCAAGGCCGTCGGCGAACCGCACAGCGAGACCGGCATACCGCTCGCGACGGCCATCGCCGCACGTATGGGCGCCTCGGCTGGCACCATCGGCCTGGTCGGGCGTCTCGTGCGCCTGCACCTGCTGCTGCCGGACGCGGCGCGCAAGCGCGACGTCACCGACCCGGAACTGGTGCGTCGCCTCGCCTCAGAGGTGGGGGACCGCTCCACGCTCGCGTGCTTGCATCTGCTGTCCGCAGCGGACGGTCTGGCAACCGGGCCGACTGCCTGGACGACGTGGACGGCCAGCCTGGTGCACACCCTCATCACGAAAGTCAGCGCAGTGCTCGAGGAGCAGGACGGCCGTGCCGTCAGCGTCCAGGACCGCGAACGGGAGGCCGCCGTGGCGACGGTGCGCGAGGCCCAGCGTCTGGCACCGGAGCTGGGCGCCGACGCGGGGGCCGTGCGCGAGCACCTCGCCCTGCTGCCGACCCGCTACGCCCGGTCCGTGTCGCCGCGGGCGGTGGTGCGCCACACGTTGATGACGGCCGTGCCGCCCGGGCCGACCGAGGTCCGCACCCGCGTCACGCCCGGCGAGGACGTGCCCGAGGACGAGGGCCGCGTCGACGAGCTGGACGTCGTGGCGCTGGACCACCCCGGCTGGTTCGCCAAGGTGGCCGGCGTCGTCGCGCTGCACGCCGGGTCGATCCTGGCGGCGGATGCCTTCAGCCGCGAGGACGGTCTCGCGGTCGACACCTTCAAGGTCCGCCCGCCCGAGGGGGCGGCCGGCGCCTGGTGGGCGGCGGTGGAAGGCGACCTGGCCGAGGCCGCCGCCGGCAAGCTCGCCATCCGGGCCCGCGTGTTGCGTCAGGCCCGGGCCGCCTCAGCACGGCTGCGCGGTGTCCGGGTACCGACCACCATCACGTCGGAGCCGGACCCGGCCGGGCGGGCCACGCTGGTCGAGGTCCACACGCTCGACCGTGTCGGCGTGCTGTATTCGATCGCGACGGCGCTGGCGGAGCTGGAACTCGACATCGTCGTCGCGCGCATCCAGACGCTCGGGCGCGAGGCCGTGGACGTGTTCGCGGTACGCGACGGCGACGGCAGGCCGCTCGACGAACACCACCTCGCCGAACTGCGGCTGGCGGTCGACGCCGCCATAGAGGAGCTCGGCCCGGTCGGGGCGATCTGACCCGCCGCCGACGCCTGCCGGCGCCCGGCGGCGGCTGTCGGCGTGCGGTATCGGCTGATCTGACCGGCCGGCGGCGGCCGCCTACCCTGCGCGACGGTGCGGGCGCGTTCGCGACCTGCCCTCCTCCTCCCTCACCCGTGCGGAGCCGAACGTGTCCGACGTCTCGTCACAGCCGGCATCGAGCTCGCTCGACGCCCCCAGGATCGCTCCCGCCGAGGGCAAGCTCGGCGTCATCTGCGTCGGGCTCGGCGCCGTCGCCACCACCTTCATCGCCGGCGTGGAGCTCATCCGCCGCGGGATGGCGGAGCCGATCGGCTCGCTCAGCCAGCTGGGCACGATCCGCCTCGGCAAGCGCACCGACGAGCGGGCGCCGCTGATCAAGGACTTCGTGCCGCTCGCCGACCTCGACGACATCGTGTTCGGTGCCTGGGACCCGTTCGAGGACGACGCCTACGTCTCGGCCGCCAACGCCGGCGTGCTGGACGTCGCCCGCCACCTGGAGCCGATCGCCGACGCGCTGCGCGAGATCCGGCCGATGAAGGCCGCCTTCGACCCGGCCTACGTGAAGAAGCTCGACGGCCCGAACGTGAAGTCCGACACTTCGAAGCGGGCGCTGCTGGAGGGCGTGCGCGCCGACCTGCGCGACTTCCGCGAGCAGCACGGCTGCGACCGCATGGTGATGATCTGGTGCGGCTCGACCGAGGTCTACATCGAGCCGGGCGCCGCCCACCAGGACCTGGAGGCGTTCGAGGCGGCGATCGACGCGGACGACCCCGCGATCAGCCCGTCGATGCTGTATGCGTACGCGGCGCTGCTGGAGGGCGTGCCGTTCGCCAACGGTGCCCCGAACCTGACCGTCGACACGCCGGTGCTGCGCCAGTTCGCGTCCGACAACGACGTGCCGATCTGCGGCAAGGACTTCAAGACCGGCCAGACGATGGTCAAGACCGTGCTGGCGCCGATGTTCAAGGCCCGCATGCTCGGGATGGCCGGCTGGTACTCGACCAACATCCTCGGCAACCGCGACGGCGAGGTGCTGGACGACCCGGAGTCGTTCAAGACCAAGGAGACGTCCAAGCTGGGCGTGCTGGACACGATCCTGCAGCCGGAGAAGTACCCGCAGCTCTACGGCGACCTCCACCACGTCGTGCGGATCAACTACTACCCGCCGCGCGGCGACAACAAGGAGGGCTGGGACAACATCGACTTCTTCGGCTGGCTCGGCTACCCGATGCAGCTGAAGGTCGACTTCCTGTGCCGTGACTCGATCCTCGCCGCGCCGCTGTGCCTCGACCTCGCACTGTTCCTCGACCTCGCCCAGCGGGCCGGGATGAGCGGCATCCAGGAGTGGCTCAGCTTCTACTTCAAGGCGCCGCAGGTCGCCCCGGGCCTGTATCCCGAGCACGACCTGTTCATCCAGCAGACCAAGCTCAAGAACACCCTGCGCTGGCTGATGGGCGAGGAGCAGATCACCCACCTCGGCGTCGAGTACTACGCCGACGACTACCTCCCCGACTCCTGACCGCGCCGTCCGGCAGCGGGGACGGCTGCGCGACCGGCCGCCCCGTACCCGTTCGTCGGTGTGACGCCAGCCATTCGGTGTGACGCCACCCGTTCCGTGCGACGCCAGCGTCGCATCGTTGCGAGGTTGGCGTCACATCGGCATCCAGGCGTCACTTCGCCCGGCAGGCGGGCAACGGTTGTCCACAGGCTTCGGGCCGCCCAAATCGGCAAGGCGCGTGCCCGCCCGCACGATGCGTGCCATGAGCACGGTCGACGAACGAGCCATCAGAGCGGCCAGCGGGCAGCGCGGACTGCTGACGCGGTCACAACTCGCCGAGGCGGGCGTGTCCCCGTCCACGATCGCCAGACGTCTGTCGAAGGGACGGTGGACCGAGAAGATCCCCGGCGTGATCGACCTCGGCACCCATGAGCACACGTGGCGGCGCCATCTGCAGCAGCTGCTGCTCGCGGCGGGCCCGGAGTCGTGGGTCTCCCACCTGTCGGCTGCGCACCTGCACGCCTTCCTCGACATCGAGGAGCCACCGACCCACGACGTCGTCGTCCGGCGCGGCCGTCATCCGCGCGTCGGCACCAGCACCCTGCACACGACGACGGCGCTCGACGAGGACGAGACGACCGTCGTGGGTGGGCTGCGCTGCACGACGAAGGCACGCACGTTGCTGGACGTCGCCCCGCAGTTCGGTCTGGAGTCGCTCGAGCGGCTCGCGGCCGATCTCGCACGGAAGGACCGCCAGGCGTTCCGCCAGCTCGGGACGGTGCTGGCGCGCAGCGCAGGGAGCAGAGGCCGGCGTCGGCTGCTGACCGCGCTCTCGCGGCTGCCGGACGACGTCGCCAAGCTCGGCTCGCCTCTGGAGGTGATCGGCGTACCGGTCCTCATGCGGAACGGCGCCCCGCAACCGAAGCTGCAATACCGCGTGCGCGACGCCGGCGGTTCGGTCATCAAGCGGGTGGACGCGGCCTGGCCGCGACTGTGGACCATCGTCGAGTTCGACGGCGGCGCCTGGCACGACACGACGGCCGCACGAGCCCACGACGAGGCGGCGCGAGATCGGATGCGGGCGCTCGGGTGGACCGTCGAGGTGCTCCGTTTCCAGGACCTCGACGGACCCCGACCGGCGCAGATCGCCGCGCGACTCCGTGAGCTGCACGCGGCGCAGTGACGCCAGCACGTCACGGAGACGTCGGACTCGCATCCGTGCTCGTCTGGCGTCACCGTGACGCCTTCACCGCACCCTGTTCCGAGGGCCGAGCACGCGGAGCCGCCAGCCGTGAAGTGGAACAGGCCTAGGGCCGGCCTCGCGGGTGGCCAAGGTCCCGAGTCGCCATCGCTTACCTTGGACCCGGTGAGGGAGGTGGTCGGGGTGGCGAGCAAGGGACGCAAGCGCAGGCAGCCCCGGCCCTGGCAACAGCCCGGCGCGGACCGGCCGGGACCCGACCCCGCCCTCGCGCGTCGACGGGAGTGCGGCACCAAGGTCGCGCACGCCAACCGGATCGCCGCCGAGCAGGCGGCGCTGGAGCACGAGCACCTGCACGGCGAGCCGAAGGGCGTCTACCAGTGCCGCTTCTGCGGCCGCTGGCACGTCGGCTCGCCCGGCTGAGTGCCGAGCGGACCCGAGAGGCCATGCTCGCTCACCCGCTCGAGCGGCTGAACGTCAGGTGCGTGACGCCGCTCGGTGACGGCGTCGCCTCGATGGCGTATTCCTGTTCGAGGGCCTCGAGTCCGTACCAGAGGCGCACGCCGCGACCGAGCACGATCGGCACCACCACGACGTGCAGGTGGTCGACGAGTCCGGCTGCGACGAAGTCCCGGACGGTCGTGACACCGCCGCCGATGCGGACGTCCAGACCGTCGGCCGCCTCGCGCGCCGCGTCGAGTGCCTCGGCCGGCGAGGCGTCGACGAAGTGGAAGGTCGTGCCGCCCTCCATCTCGAGCGGCGCCCGCGGGTGGTGGGTGAGGACGAAGACCGGCGTGTGGAAGGGTGGGTTGGGGCCCCACCAGCCCGTCCAATCGGGATCCTCGTGCCAGCCGGGGTAGCCGTACTTGCCGGCGCCCATGATCTCGGCACCGATCCCCGGCTCGTGTTCGCGGGCGATGGCGTCGTCGACGCCGTCGCTCCCGCCCGGCTTCCAGAACCGCGTGGCGAACATCCACTCGTGCAGCCGTTCACCGGCGTGTCCGAACGGGGCCTCACGGCTCTGGCGCTCACCGGTGCCGAAGCCGTCGAGTGAGACGGAGAAGTTGTGGACGCGGGTTCGAGACACGGTCGTGCTCCTCGGTGGTCGGTGGTCGACGCCGCTCGGGGGGCGGGGACTCTCGTGGGGCAGACGACGCGGAGGGCCGGAACTCGTCGCGACCGCGCGGTCGGGGTCAGCCTCCTGGGCGCCGGAGCACACGACGACGGCCCGCCGGGATCCCGGCGGGCCGTCGAGGGTGACGGTGGGTCAGAGCGGCGTCAGAGGATGCCGCCCTCGGTCATGCGCTTGTAGTCCAGCACGCGGTCGAGGGTCTCCTCGGACACGCCGTCCTCCTGCGCCACCTCGCGCAGCGTCTTGCCCTCCTTGTGGGCCTGCTTGGCCAGGGCGGCGGAGCGCTCGTAGCCGATCTCCGGGACCAGCGCGGTGACCTGCATCAGGGACCGCTCGACCAGCCGGGGGCCCTGGTCGGTGGCCTCCGTGCCGTCGATGCACTTCTCGACGAAGACCCGGCTGACCGCCGCGAGCAGCCGCTCGGACTCGATGACGTTGCGGGCCATCAGCGGGATCATGACGTTGAGTTCGAGCTCGCCGGAGAGCCCGCCGACCGTCACGGCCGCGTCGTTGCCGATGACCTGCGCGGCGACCTGGCGCACCGACTCCGGGATCACCGGGTTGACCTTGCCCGGCATGATCGACGAGCCCGGCTGGATCTCCGGCAGCTGGAGCTCGTACAGGCCGGTGCGCGGCCCGGACGCGAGCCAGCGCACGTCGTTGGCGATCTTGATGAGGCTGACCGCGACGGTCTTGAGGGCGCCGGAGATCTCCACCAGCGCGTCACGGGCGCCCTGTGCCTCGAAGTGGTCCTCGGCCTCACGGAACGGCAGTTCGGTTCGCTCGGCCATCAGCTCGATGACGCGGTCGACGAACCCGGGCGGGCAGTTGAGCCCGGTTCCGACGGCGGTGCCGCCCAGCGCGAGCTCGTAGACGGAGTCCAGCGACTTCTCGATGCGGGCCACGCCCAGCTCGATCTGGCGCGCGTAGCCGCCGAACTCCTGCCCGAGCGTGACCGGGGTCGCGTCCATGAGGTGGGTGCGCCCGGACTTGACGACGTCGGCCCACTCGTCGGACTTGCGCCGCAGCGAGGCGGCCAGCTCCTGCAACGCCGGGATGGTCTCGTTCTTGGCCACCCGCGCGACCGCGACGTGCACGGAGGTCGGGAAGGTGTCGTTGGACGACTGCGAGGCGTTGACGTGGTCGTTGGGGTGCACCTTGCCCGACGACAGGTCCTCGCCCAGCAGCTGCTTGGCGCGGTTGGCCACGACCTCGTTGACGTTCATGTTCGTCGAGGTGCCCGAGCCGGTCTGGAACACGTCGACCGGGAAGTGCTCGTCGAGTTGGCCGTCGATGACCTCGTCGGCGGCGCGGCGGATGGCGTCGGCCACCTCGGCGTCGACGACCCCCGACTCCTCGTTGGCGGTGGCGGCGGCCCACTTCAGCATGGCGTGGGCGTGCACGACCTCCAGCGGGACGGGCTGACCGGAGACGGGAAAGTTCTCCACGGCGCGCTGGGTGCTCGCGCCCCACAGCGCCTCCACGGGGATCTGCATCTCACCCATCGTGTCGCGGGCCGTACGGAACTGCTGGTCAGCCATTCGAGGGACCTCGTCGTCGACGTCGGCGAATGCGGGAGCAGGCGGCGTGCGCCGGGCCCGCGGAAGACGCCGACAGGCTAAGCGGGCGGACGACGCGGCACGAACCGGCCGATGGTCGTGCGCTTCCGCGGGGACGCCGTCACGAACGCATGCGCGGCGCCGGGCCGCGCGGCGACGGGGCGGGCCGGGCGGCGTTAGGCTCGTCGGTCGGTCGATCCGGGAGTACGCGTCCGTGGAGCTCGTCACGCTCGACGCCATCCGCGCCGCACAGAAGCTGCTGCAGGGCGTCACCATGACGACGCCCGTCGAACGGTCCCGCGCCGTCGGCACGATCGCGGACGGCGACATCTGGCTGAAGTGCGAGAACCTGCAGCGCACCGGCTCGTTCAAGCTGCGCGGGGCGTACAACCGCATCGCCCAGCTGACCGACGAGGAACGCCGCTGCGGCGTGGTGTGCGCCTCGGCCGGCAACCACGCGCAGGGCGTCGCGCTGGCGGCCAAGTTGCAGGGTGTGCAGGCGACGGTCTTCATGCCGCGTGAGGCACCGCTGCCGAAGGTCGACGCGACCCAGGCCTACGGCGCCGAGGTGCGCCTCGAGGGCGACACGTTCGACGAGGCGCTGTCGACCGCGCTCGCGTACGCCGACGAGCAGGGCTGCGTGTTCGTCCACCCGTTCGACCACCCGGACATCATCGCCGGGCAGGGGACCATCGGGCTCGAGCTGGTCGACCAGGTCCCGGAGCTGGGGACGGTGCTGGTCTGTCTCGGCGGCGGCGGGCTGTTGTCCGGCATCGCGGTGGCGCTGCGCGAGCTGCGGCCCGACGTGCGGATCATCGGCGTGCAGGCGGCCGGGTCGGCCAGCTTCCCGGCCTCGCTGGACGCCGGCCGACCGCTGGACGCGCCCGACTGCGACACGATCGCGGACGGCATCGCGGTCAAGCGGCCCGGGGAGCTGACCCTCGCGCACGTCGAGGCACTGGTCGACGAGGTGGTCACCGTCGACGACGAGGAGATCGCCCGCGCGGTCGTGCTGCTTCTCGAGCGGGCCAAGCTGGTCGTCGAACCGGCCGGCGCCGCCGCCGTCGCCGCGCTGCTGGCCGGGCGGGTGTCGGTGGACCGGGACCGCCCGACGGTGGCGACGCTGTCGGGCGGCAACATCGACCCGCTGATGCTGCAGCACCTCGTCACCGGCGGGCTCACGACCGAGGGCCGCTACGTCACGTTGCGCACCCAGGTGCCGGACACGCCGGGGCAGTTGTCGAGGTTGCTGCGACTGGTCGGCGACCAGCGCGCGAACGTCATCGGCGTGTCCCACCACCGCCTCGAGCACCGACTGCGGCTCGGGCAGGTCGAGGTGGTGCTGGAGTTGGAGACGCGCGGGCACGACCACGTCAAGGCCCTGCAGTTGGCGCTGGAGGAGGCGGGCTACCCGCTCCAGCGCAGCTGACACGGGCGGGGGCGAGCGTCCCGGACGGCGGTCCGCCGACGGGCGCGCTGGGTACCGTTCGTCGCATCGGCGCTTCGAGAGGCAACGGGGTGGACGAGCACGAACGGCAGCGCCACGAGTGGGCGGCGCCCGACAGCGGCGCCTGGTCGTCGGCGACGCGGCCGGGTCCCGCCGCCTGGGGCCAGCCCGAACCGGACGCCGACGGGCCGCCGCCCCCGCCGTGGGTGCGCAAGCGTCGAGAGCGGCGCCGCCGGATCGTCGCCGCGTCCGCGTCCGCGGTCGTGCTCTTGGTGCTGCCACTCGGGATGTGGGCGGCCGGGGTGTTCGACGGGCCGAGCGCAGACGACGAGGTCGCCGGGCCCACGGAACCGACCCCTGAGCCTCCCGCCGGACCCGCGCCGAGGCAGGAGCTCGAGCCACCCGACCCCGACGACTACAGCGGCAGCGACGCCGACTTCGCGGCGTTGCTGGCAGGTGTCGAGTCGTCCGAGCAGTCGATGATGCGGTTCCAGGAGGAGCTCGCGCAGGCCTTCCAGCTGGGTGACGGCCAGGACCTCACGCCGTTCTTCGCCGCCGTGCGCAGCATCGCCGAGGCGAGCGCGGAGCAGCTGTCGGCGGCGCGCGACGACCTCGACGACCCGTTGGCGACGCCCGAAGCCGAGACGGTGCGCACCGTCTACCTCGACCACCTCGACGCCTGGCTGGCGTTGATGCAGGCGGCCGCAGAGGACCCGACGCTGTTCGGGCCGAACGGTGACGCGTCGAGGTTCGACGTGGAGATCAACGCGACGGCGGTGGACTTCTCCCGCACCCTCGAGGCGGAGCTGCCGGCCGACGCGGCGGACGAGATCACCGCCTACGTCCGTGCCCTGCTCGACCGCGGCTTCCGCTTCGACGGCGACGCCCAGGCTTGAACGGTCGAGGGCGTCACCGGGCCGTGATGGCGCCCTCGACGACCAGGAGGTCGAGCGAGCGGGCGATGAAGGTCGCGGTCTGGGCACGGGTGACCATGCCGGCCGGCCGATACCGATGACTGTCGACACCGCTCGTGATGCCGACGCCGGCGAGCTTGGCCACCGAACTCGCATGCGGTGAGGAGGTCGGCATGTCGGTGAACCGCATGCCCTTCGGCGCCGTCAACTGGAGCCCGTAGCGTTGCTCCACCACGCGCGTCATCAGCGTGGCCATCTGGTCGCGACGGATCTGGCGGTCGGGACCGAACGTGCCGTCCTTGTAGCCCTCGATGACGCCCAGGCCGTTCAGACGCTCGATCGCCGCCTCGTGGCGGTGGCCGCGGGTGTCCGGGAACCGCGTGATCTTCGTGGGCTGTTCGAAGTGCTCGGTCGCGTTCAGCGTGCGGTCGAGCAGGGCGGCGAACTCGCCGCGCGTCAGTGCTCGGGACGGCCGGTAGTTCGTGAGGGGAAAGATCCCGATGCCCCAGTACTCGAGGCATTCGATGCCGGGGGCGTGCACCTCGGCCCAGGAGTGGTACGTGGCGCCGTCGCCGGGGCAGGCGTTCGCGATGGAGCGGGCCGTCCCGCTGTCAGCTGGGCTCGCCGTGCCGGTAGGGGACTCGTTGACGGGCGTGCCCGTGTCGATCGGCGCGGTCAGGCGGTCGAGCGTGGCATCGGCGCGGATACGCCCTGCGCCGAGCGAGAAGGAAACCTTCACGGTGCTTCGCTGCACGGCGTCACGCACCTGGTCGGGCGTCGCCGCGGGGTTGGCGGAGAACGCGAGGGCGGCCGTGCCGGCGACCAGCGGCGTCGCCGAGGAGGTCCCGCAGAAGGTGCTGTAGCCGCCACCGCGCTGCGTGGTGACGTTGCAGCCAGGCGCCGCCACGTCGACCCACGAGCCGTAGTTGGACCAGGAGTAGCGTCCGTCGCTGTTCGTCGAGCCGGCAACGGCGAGCACGTGCTTGTGCCCGGCGGGGTAGCGGACCTCGGTGGTCCCGGCGTTGCCGGCGGAGGCCACGACGAGCATCCCCTTGGAGCGGGCGTAGGTGATCGCGTCGTTGAGGGTCTGGCTCGAGCCCGTGCTGCTGAGGCTGAGGCTGGCGACCTGCGCGCCCTGGTCGGCGGCCCACACGAGGCCCTTGGCGACCGACGACGTCGTGCCGCTGCCGGTGCGGTCGAGGACCTTGACCGGCAGCACCTTGCACTCCCAGCACATGCCGGCCAC
Organism: Egicoccus sp. AB-alg2; assembly: GCF_041821065.1. NCBI lineage: Bacteria > Bacillati > Actinomycetota > Nitriliruptoria > Egicoccales > Egicoccaceae > Egicoccus > Egicoccus sp. AB-alg2. The sequence continues at coordinate 167,472 of NZ_JBGUAX010000003.1, forward strand.
CCCGATGCGGTTGTTACCGCGCGCGGCCACCAGTCCGGCGGCAGCCGTGCCGTGCCCGTTGTCGTCGGCCGTCGACGTCGTCCCGTTGACGAAGGAGCGGCCCGTGAGCACGGCGCCACGAAGATCGGCATGTTGTGCGTCGACGCCGCTGTCGAGCACGGCCACGACCACCGAGCCCTTCCCGGTGGTGCGTCGCCAGGCGGCCGGGGCGCCGATGCGCTGCTGCCCCCACTGCTCGGCCCACAGGGGGTCGTTGGGCGTGACGGTGTCGGCGAACACGGCGACGTCGGGCTCCACGTAACGGACGCGCCGGTCCTGACGGAGGCGACGAAGGGTGTTGGCCGCCTCGGATGTGGGAACCTCGAGCACCTCGACGCCGAGCTCGTCGATGTCGTCAGCGACGGAGCCCGACGTCGCTGCGACGGCGTTGCGGACAGCTCCGGGTTCATAGGCGACCACGATCCGTTCCGTGGCCTCGTCGCCGGACGGGCCGTCGGAGGCGTGCGCCGGGACGGTCGCGAGCAGCAGCGAGGCGACGGTGAGCGTGACGAGTGTGCGGCGGGCGCGGGGCAGTGACGCGGACATGCGATTCCTTGGGCACCCCCGCCCGCGTCGGCTCGTTTTCCTGAACCCACGGTGACGGTTTGCTGCCCCTGTCGGCAGGTGCCCTGGACGCCTGAAGCGATTCGCCCGATTTTCTTGGTGATGTGCCGTGGCCTCGGTTTGGTCAGCGGTGAAACGGGTCACGCTTCGCGCATATCAGAGCGCACTCGGTGTCGCGCGTAGTTCGCAACTCAACATCACGGGGCGCACAACCGTCTCCAAAGTGCTCGAGCCGGTCGCGCGATCGGTGATCATCTGCGTGAACCGGCCTGGGGACTTGGCCGGTGCAACCACAGGGGTGTGGGGCAACGATCCAGCCGGCGGTAGTTGGTCGCCGAGCCGGCTGGGGAGTCAGGGGCGAAACCGACACACCTTCCCGACGGGGACGTGCAGACGCACATCCGGGAAGGAAGCACACACCATGCGCAAGCTCGTAACACTGATCAGCGCCATGGCGCTGATGGTCGGGATGCTCGCCATCCCGGCAGCTGCCGAGGACAGCGAGCCGCTGACCCTCGAGCAACTCATCGAGGCCGCCGAGCAGGCGGACGCGCTGGTCGCGACGCTCGAGGGCGAGTTGGCCAACCTCGAGGACGACCTCGTGGACGCGAAGGACCGGCTCGACGCCGCCGACACGGCCGTCACGTCGAAGCAGGAGGAGCTGGACAGGGCGAAGGAGGCCCGGGCCAAGGCGGCTGAGGATCTCCATGACGCCGAGGCCGCCCTCACCTCTGCCCAGAGCGACCTCACAGCGGCGCAGGGTGCCGAGCAAGCGGCGCGGGACGCCCTCGCGGACGCCGAGGACGACCTGACCGCGGCGAAGGCCGCCGAAGCGACTGCCCAGGGCATCTACGACGACGCCGTCGAGGCGCGCGACGCGCAAATCGAGGTCATCAGCGACCTCGAGGACGACGTCGAAGCCGCCGAGTCCGCCCTTGAAGGCGCCATCGCAGCGCGGAGCGCAATCCAGCAGACCATCGCGAACACCACCAATACGCAGGGCAGCTGCGTTGGGACCCCGGCGCAGCGTGCCACCTGCGAGGCGGCGAAGGCCGCGCTCCCGGGCGCCGAGTCGGATGTCGTCACCAAGGACGGCGAGCTGAAGCAGGCCGAGGCGGACCTCGAAGCGGCGCTTGCACTACTCGCGGACCTTGAGGAGGACGTGACCGACGCGTTCGGCGAGTTGCAGGAAGCTACCAAGGACGTCGAGGACGCTAAGGGCGTCGTGACTTCCGCCGAGGCCGCCGTCGAGGCCGCCGTGGCTGACGTAGCTGCCAAGCAGGACATCGTCGACGAGGCGCTCGCTGACGTCGCTGATGCGACCGACGCGCTCAAGGACGCTGACGACGACGTGAAGAAGGCTGCCGAGGACCTCGCGGACGCCATCACCGAGCAGATCGCCGCCGACGCCGCCGTGAAGCAGCTCGAGGCGGACATCGAGGCGAAGGAGCAGGAGCTCGCCGCGGCCAAGGTCGCCGCTGCCGAGGCACACGCCGCCGTCGAGGCCTACGTGCCCCCGGTGACCGTCGAGCGTCACCCGGGCTGCAACGGCATCGAGAACGCGGTGGTCCAGGTGACCACGAAGGGCAACGGCAAGGGCAAGGCCGCCGAGGTCCTGACGGCGAAGGCTGCCGACTGGAACTGCAACGCCTGAGTCACCAACGCAGCATCTGGAGGGGCGTCCCGTGTGGGGCGCCCCTCCCGCCGTTGGCCGACGGGTCGGCAACCCCGCGATGTCGCCTTCCAGGCCACCGCGGCGCACACGCACTCTCCTGCGCGCGTGTTGGCCGGCCGCGGTCAGAGACAGCCAGGACCTACGACCGCGCACCGCATCGATGACGCGATGCGCATACCACATTGCGGTGTGCTAGATGCTGATTTCCCCAACAACGTTGCCGAGCGCACGAGGTGCGACGAATCGCTCGAGTGGGGGGTTGGTGGGCCATCATGCCCGCGTCGGTCAGGGGCATTGGCCGGCGATGACAGGGGTGTGGGGCACCGATCCTGCCGGCGGTAGTTGGTCGCCGAGTCGGCAGGGGAGTCAGGGGCGAAACCGACACACCTTCCCGACGGAGGGGCGCTCGACGGCGCCGGGGAAGGACACACACCATGCGCAAGACCATCGCTGCCGGCTGTGCAGCGCTGACGTTGGTGGGCATGCTCGCCATGCCTGCTGCCGCGAACACCACGCGCGCGGCCAACTGCGAGGCCCTGGGTGGCACGTATGCGCTCGGCTACCACCCGACGAAGCCAGGCGAGTTGCGGCCGGCGCACGACCGCTGCCTCGACGTCCCGCGGCTCGGTGCCCCGGTGTACGGAGAGTGGGAGGAGGTCTCCCGCGCGTCCGTCGCCGTCGGTGACGTCTTCACGACGAATGAGTACGTCTCCAGCGACCGGGTCAACAGCGACAACGCGGCACAGGACGTCTACCGCGTCACCTACGACGTCCAGTCGTGGCAGCTCTTCAAGGACGTGGTGCGGCTCGAGCGCACGGTCACGACGCGGGTCGAGTTGCTGACGCTGCACGCCCAGGGCAACGACCGGTGGAACCTGCCGAGCGGCAAGGTCACCGGCGCCACCGAGCAGGTCGACGTCGAGGTCGACTTTGATGAGACCGAGCCCGTGGCGGAGCTCGTCGGCACAACTCGGACGACCTGCATGGAGAACCCCGGATCGTCCGACCGCGAGAACGCGTGCCCGGACTTCTGAGCCGCACTTGCGGAACCACACTTGGTTCCGCAACCACGAGGAGGGGCGCTCGACCGGGCGCCCCTCGTCGTGTCAGGCGGGGACGTGGCGGTCGGCGACGAGTTCGGCCACCTCGACCAGGAGGTCGGTCAGCTCGTAGTCCTTCGGGGTGAAGACCGCGGCGACCCCGGCCTCTGCCAGCTTGCGGGCGTCGGCCGGCGGGATGATCCAGCCGGCCACCACGGGCACCTCGACGCCCTCGGCTCGGAGGCCCTGCACCACCTGGGGCACCAGCGACCGGTGCGAGCCCGACAGGATCGACAGGCCCACCACGTGGACGTCCTCGTCCACCGCGGCGCGCACGATCTGCTCCGGCGTCAGGCGGATGCCCTCGTACACGACCTCCATGCCCAGGTCGCGGGCGCGGATGGCGACCTGCTCAGCACCGTTGGAGTGGCCGTCCAGCCCGGGCTTGCCAACGAGGATCCGCAGCTTGCGCCCGAGCCGGGCCTCGATCTCGCGGACCTGGCGGCGCGCCTGGTCGAGGCGGCTGCCCAGCGGGCCGCCGGTCGCCAGCGCCTGCTCGCCGACGCCCGTCGGGCCGCGGTACTCGCCGAACACCTCGCGCAGCACGCCGGCCCACTCGCCGGTCGTCACGCCGGCGCGGGCGCACGCGATCGAGGCCGGCATAAGGTTCTGGTCGGTCGCCGCGACACGCCGCAGCTCCGCCAGCGCGGCGACGACCGCGTCCTCGTCTCGCGCCGTCCGCCACGCCTCCAGCCGGGCGAGTTGCTCGGCCTCGGCCGCGTCGTCGACGACGAGGATGCCGCCCTCCTCGTCGACCAGCGGCGACGGCTCGCCGGAGGTGAACACGTTCACGCCGACGACCTGTTGCTCGCCGGACTCGATGCGGCGCAGGCGCTCGGCGTTGGAGCGCACCAGCTCCGCCTTCATGAAGTCGACCGCCTCCATCGCCCCGCCGCGGGCGAGCACCGCGTCGAGCAGCTCCGTCGCGCCCTCGACCAGCGCCGCCACCTTGCGGTCCATCACGACCGAGCCGTCGAACAGGTCGTCGTTCTCCAGCAGGTCGGTCTCGAAGGCGAGGATCTGCTGCATCCGCAGCGACAGCTGCTGGTCCCACGGCCGCGGCAGCCCGAGCGCCTCGTTCCACGCCGGCAGCTGCACCGCCCGCGCCCGGGCGGTCTTCGACAGCGTCACGCCCAGCATCTCGATCAGGATGCGGGCGATGTTGTTCTCCGGCTGCTGCTCCGTGAGCCCGAGCGAGTTGACCTGCACGCCGTAGCGGAACCGTCGCAGCTTGGGGTCTTGCACGCCGTAGCGCTCAGCGGTGATGCGGTCCCACAGTTCGACGAAGGCACGCAGTTTCGCGACCTCCTCGACGAAGCGGATGCCGGCGTTGACGAAGAACGAGATCCGCCCCACGACCTTGTCGAAGTCGTCCTCCGGCACCTGCCCGCGCTCGCGGACGGCGTCCAGCACCGCGATCGCGTTGGCCAGCGCGAACGCCAACTCCTGCACCGGCGTCGCCCCCGCCTCCTGCAGGTGGTAGCTGCAGATGTTGATCGGGTTCCACTTCGGCAGGTGGTTGACCGTGTAGGCCACGACGTCGGTGGTCAGGCGCATCGACGGCTGCGGCGGGAATGCGTAGGTCCCGCGCGACAGGTACTCCTTGAGGATGTCGTTCTGGGTCGTGCCGGCCAACTGCGACACCTCGGCGCCCTGCTCCTCCGCCACTGCGACGTACAGCGCCAGCAGCCACATCGCCGTGGCGTTGATGGTCATCGAGGTGTTCATCTGCTCGAGCGGGATGCCGTCGAACAAGGTGCGCATGTCGTCGAGGGAGGTGACCGGCACGCCGACCTTGCCGACCTCGCCGCGGGCGAGCACGTGGTCGCTGTCGTAGCCGGTCTGCGTCGGCAGGTCGAAGGCCACCGACAGGCCGGTCTGGCCCTTGGCGAGGTTCGAGCGGTACAGCGCGTTCGACGCGGCTGCGGACGAGTGGCCTGAGTAGGTGCGCATCAACCAGGGGCGGTCGCGCTGCGGGGCCGGCTCCGCGCCCTCGCCGTCGGCCCCGGGACCACCTTGCCGCTCGCTCACGAGGCACCTCCGCCCGTGGTCGGACCGCGCCCCGGCACGCCGGCGCCTCGGTCGTCTGCCACTTCCGTGCTCCCGGCCGCGAGCGTAACGCGGCGCCGATCGCCGCCCTCAACCCATGACGTTGCACGTCGAACGACCGATGCCGCCGCCACCGCTCGCGTGTTCGGCGCGGCCGCGGCGGTCGGGAACGCGCTCTACGTCGCCGCGGCGGTCGGGCGCCACTGCCGTGGCCGCTAGGCTCGGTCGGCTCGCCACCTGCTCGGAGTCCTTGTGTCGCTCGCCGTGATCGCCGCCATCGCCGCCGGCACGCTGATCGCCATCCAGTCGGCGATCATCGGCGCCTGGGGCCAGAGCCTGCACCCCTTCACCGCGGCCGTGTGGGTCCACCTCGGCGGGCTGGTGTTCGGCGTCGTCGGCGTGCTGGTGGCGCCCCGGCTCGGTTTCGAGCTCACCGCCGTCCGTCAGGCGCCGTGGGGACTGCTGGCCGGCGTCGCGGGCATGCTGCTGGTCACCGGGATCGCCGTGGCCGTCGGCGGCCTCGGCCTCGCCTCCACCCTGGCGGTCGTGACGGGCGTGCAGCTGATCGTCGGGTTCGCGCTGGAGGTGACGGGGGTCGTTGGGCGCAGCGTGGCGCTCGACCCCGTCCGCGTCGGTGGCGCGCTGCTGATCGTGGCCGGCGTCTACGTCGTCGCCAGCCGCGGCCCGGTCGCCGGCTGAGCGCCGTGCCGACGTCCCCGCAGGTCAGCACTGCGGAGATCGCCGCGCTCGGGAACCCGCGCCGCCCGCGGGACGTCCCAATCGGCATGAAGCGCTACCTCGCCGTCCTCGTCCTGCTGCTCGCCGGCCTCACCACCGGCTGCGGCTCGCTGCCCGGGGCGGAGGGCGGGATGCCCGACGGCCTGGCCGGCCCCACCTGGCTGCTGCGCTCGGGGAGCGGGCCGGCCGGCGAGCTGGCCGTCCCCGACGGGGTGCGCGTCACGCTGCAGGTCGAGGAGGACGGCAGCGTCGGCGGCGTGTCGGCCTGCAACCACTACTTCGGCGACGCCGAGGTGGACGGCGACCGGCTCCGGGTCGGCGGGCTGGGCGGCACCGAGATGGGCTGCGACCCGGCCGTCATGGCGCTGGAGCGTGACTACCTCGACGCGCTCGGGCAGGCCGCACGCCTCGACCTGCAGGCCGACGTGCTGACCATCACCGGCTCCGACATCGAGCTGGTGTACGACCGCCAGCCCGACGTGCCGACCGCCGAGCTCACCGACACGACCTGGCAGCTGAAGTCGTTGCTGGACGGCGGCGGCCCCGACGGGACCGCCAGCAGCATCATGGCCGAGGCGGAGCTGTACCTCGACGGCACCGGCACCATCAACGCCACGACCGGCTGCGGCGGGCTCACGGGCACGTGGATACAAGAGGGCGACGCCATCCGTCTGACCGCGTCGCGCTATGCCCACGGCGAGGCCGACCGGTGCGTCGGTGACCTCCAGCACGAGCACGTCCTGGAGGTGCTCGGTGACGGCTTCACGGTCGAGGTCGAGGGCCAGACCCTGACGGTGTGGGCGCTGCGCGACGAGCGCGGCCTGCAGTACCAGGCCTCCTGACCGGCCCGCCGCCGCCGCGCCGCCACGGCCACGCCGCTCTGCCGCCACACCGCCGGGCGCTACGCCTCCACACGCAGCGCCACCAGCACGCCGTCGCGCAGTGGGACGAGGGAGCTGAGGTAGCGCTGGTCCTCGGCGACCGCGCGGGTCATCGCCACGATGTCCGGGGTCACGGCGTCGCGCGCCGGCGAGGATCGTTCCTGCGGCACCCCGGCGACCCGGCCGTGCCACAGCGTGTTGTCGCAGACGAACAGCCCGCCGACCCGGATGCGCTCGCGGGCGGCGGCCCAGGCGTCGGGGTAGCCGTCCTTGTCGATGTCGCAGTAGACGACGTCGAACTCGCCGTCGACCTCGGCGAAGGACGTCAGCGCGTCCCCGACGTGGTAGTCGACGCGGTCCCAGACGCCGGCGCGACGGAGGTAGCCCTCCGCGAGCGCGGCGTTGCCGGCGTCACCGTCGGTGCAGATCACCTCGCCGTCCTCGCCCACCGCGCGGGCGAACCAGTAGGCCGAGTAGCCGTAGCCGCTGCCCAACTCCATCACCCGCCGCGCCCCGATCGCCCGGGCCTGGAGTTCGAGGTGGCGGCCGACGGCACGCCCGACGATCGGGAATCCGTGCTCGCGGGCGCGCGCCTCCATCTCGTCGAGGACGACGTCCTGCAGCCCGATTCCGGCCAGACCGGTCAGGTAGTCGTCGACCTGCGGCGGCAGCAGCGGTGGCATCGGTGTCTCCAGTGGGTGGGAGGGCGCGGCGGTGGCCGGACGGGTCCGGGCTCGTGCGCGGGGCGCGACGCACCGCGGATCCTGCCACGGCGGGTGCCGGCCGGCACCCGACGCGGCCTAGGGTGCGCGACGCCGGAACGACGACAGGAGCCGCTCGTGGGTCGCCACGTGCTGGTGTGGGACGCACCCAACGTCGACATGACGCTGGCCAACATCATCGAGGGCAAGCCGACGCCCAAGGAACGGCCCGACCTGGCCGTCCTCGGCGCCTGGCTGGTGGACCACGCCGTCGAGGGCGACGAGGTGGAGGCGGCCGTCTTCGTCAACGTCGCCCCGCACGTGGCCGGGCCGATGCGCGGCTGGGTGATGTGGCTGCTCGAGCAGGGCTACCGGGTCTTCGCCAAGCCCAAGCACGGCGACAGCGACGTCGACGACGACATGGTCGACCACCTGTGGGAGCGCTACGACGAGGGCGACCTGGACGCCGTCTACGTCGGGTCCAACGACGCACGCGCCTTCCTCGAGCCGCTCGAGGAGCTGGCGGAGCGCGGCGTCACGGTCAGCGTCCTGGGCTTCTCCGAGTACGCCGGCGGGCTGTCCACGTCCGAACCGCTGCGGTTCGTCGACCTGGAGACGATCGAGGGCCTGTTCGGCGAGCCGCTGCCACGCCTCACCCTCGAGCTGCTGCCGGTCGAGGGCCGCTGGTTCGAGCCGCGTGGCCGGCTCGGCGCCTCACCCTCGTCGCCCGGATGGGGAGAGTGACGATGTCCGACACCACGCCGTCGGTCCGTTCCGAGGTCGGGGTGCTGCGCACCGTGCTGCTCCACCGGCCGGGCACGGAGGTCGAGCGCATCACGCCGACCAACATGGACCAGCTGCTCTTCGACGAGCTGCTGTGGGTCGAGCACGCCCAGCTCGAGCACGACGCCTTCGCCGACGTGCTGCGCAAGCTCGACGTGGAGGTGCTCTACCTCGAGGAACTGCTCACCGAGGTGGTCACGGACGAGGCGGTGGCACGCGACGTGGTGCAGCGCCACGTCACCGACCGCAGCTGCGGTCCGCAGGCCGTCGGCCGGGTCCGCGAGCTGCTGCTGGGCAACGAGCCGAGGCAGCTCGTCGAGCACCTGATCGGCGGCGTGACCGTCGAGGAGGTCGGCCGCGGCGACGGTCTGGTCACCACCGTCAGCGGCCAGTCCGAGATGCTGCTCGAGCCGCTGCCCAACGCGGTGTTCATGCGCGACTCGTCGGCCTGGATCGGTGAGGGGGTCGTGCTCTCCCCGATGAACCGGCTGGTGCGGCGCCGCGAGACCGACCTGCTGCGCACCGTCTACACCCGCCATCCGCGCTTCGCGGACAGCCCGATCTGGTTCGGCGGCGAGGTCACCGACTGGTTCCCGGCCACGTTCGAGGGCGGCGACCTGCTGGTCGTCGGCGACCGCGGCCTGGCGATCGGCATGTCCGAGCGCACCACCCCGGCGGGCGTGGAGACGCTGGCCACCAAGCTCTTCGACGCCGGCGCGGTCGACCGGATCCTGGCCGTCGACCTGCCGAAGGTCCGCGCGGCGATGCACCTCGACACGATCGTGACCCAGGTCGACGTCGACGCGTTCATCACCTACCCGACGATGACCAGCAACCTGACGGCCTACGCGGTCACACCGCGGCCCGGCGGGGGCGTACACGTCGCCGAGCACGCGAGCTTCCTGCAGGGCCTGGCGTGGGCGGCCGGCCTGGACCACGCCCGCGCGATCGAACCCGCGCTGGGCTCGATCCGCGCCGAACGCGAGCAGTGGAACGACGCCAACAACACCCTCGCCGTGCAGCCGGGCGTGGTGGTCGCCTACGAGCGCAACGTCGCCACCAACGAGATCCTGGACACCGCCGGCATCGAGGTGCACACCATCCCGTCGTACGAGCTTCCCCGCGGCCGTGGTGGCCCGCGCTGCATGTCGTGCCCGGTCCTGCGCGAGCCGCTGCCGGCCTGAGCGGGCCGCCGGCCCCGAACGGCTTCAGTCGACGGGGGCGGTGGAGCGGCGCACCACCAGTTCCGGCGGCAGTGTGACCGTGCCCGACGGGCGCGGCGCCTCGGGGTCCTCGAGCATGCCCAGCAGCAGCCGGCCGGCGTACCGGCCCATCGCGTACTGCGGGATGCGCACCGTCGTCAGCGGCGGGTCGAGCAGGTCGATCAGCGGCAGGTCGCCGAAGCCCGCCAGCGAGGTGTCCTCGGGGACCCGCCGGCCGGCCGCGTTCAGCGCGCGCAGGCAGCCGACCGCCAACAGGTCGCTGGCCGCGAACACGGCCTGCAGGCCCGGCCGGCGTGCCAGCAGCCGCTGACAGGCGTGCATGCCCTCGGTGACGCCGAAGATCGCCGCGTGCTCGACCAGTTGCGGGTCGAACACGCCCGCGGCCGAGGCCGCGGACCGAAACGCGTCGGCGCGTCGACGGCCGGTCGAGGTGTCGGCCGGCCCCGCCACGTGCGCGACGTGGCGGTGGCCGAGCTTCACGAGGTGGTCCACCACCAGCTCGGTGCCGCCGGCGTCGTCGGGCGCGACCGCCGGCAGCGAGGGATCCGTGCCGTGACGGTTGACCAGCACCACCGGCAGGTTGCCGGCGACGGGCCGGGCGCCGACCGTGGCGGCACCCTCCGCGCCCCCGTCGGCCGTGCCGTCGTGGCCGGGTAGCCGCGAGGTGGCCAGCACCAGCCCGTCGACCTGCCGCCGCACGAGGTTGGCCAGGCCACGTGACTCGCGCTGCGGGTCGTTGTCGGTGTTGGCCACGATCAGCACGTAGCCGGCGTCGGCCAGTGCGTCCTCCAGCCCGCGCACGATGGGTGGGAACAGCGGGTTGGTCAGGTCGGGGACCAGCATCCCCACGGCGTGCGAGCGCTGGGTCCGCAGCCCCCGCGCCAGCACGTTGGGCTGGTAGCCGAGCTCGTCGGCGGCGCTCATCACCCGCTGCACCGTCTCCGCGCGCAGCTGCCCGGCGGTGCGCTCGTTGAGTGCGCGCGACACCGTGGAGACGTCGACGCCCGCACGGCGGGCGACGTCCGTCATCGTCGTCCTGGCCATCGGTGACCCCCGGTGCGCCGTCGGTCGTGCCGCGACGGCGACGGGGACGGCCCGCTCGGCAGGCCGCCCCCGTCACCGTCCTGGCGTGGCGGGCGTCAGCCGGCCTTCACGATCGACTGGTCCAGCGAGGTGAACTTGGCGAGGTACTCGGCCCGTTCGGTGTGCAGCCGCTCCACCAGCGCGCGGTACTCGTCCATGCGGTCCTGGCGCTCGTAGAGCTTGCGGGGCTGCAGCAACTCGTCGTCCTCGATGCCCGGCAACGAGGTGGGCACGAGGTAGCCGAAGTCCGGGTCCTCCTCCCACTCGATCGTGCCGTCGACGATCGCCTCCTGGACGGCGGCCGAGTCGGGGATGCGCACCTTCTTCGAGCGCTCGTCCGCGTCGCCGCCACCGACCCGGCCGGTGTTGAACAGGTAGACCTCGAGGTCGCAGGTCTCGAGCAGTTCGAGGAACCGGTTGCCCATCGAGGACTCCTCCTCGAACCAGAACGGGTTGGTGCCTGGCACCCGCAGGTTCTTGCCCGCCTCGTGCGCACCGCCGGCGGAGGTGCCCTTGGTCTCGCCCAGCATGAAGTAGTACGCCGCCTGCTCGGGCTTGAGCTTGGCGACCGCCGGGATGAGGTTCTCGTTGCGGTTGAGGATGAACAGGTAGTGCGCCCGGGGCAGGTCCTTCGGATCGCGGTGGCGGATGTTGGCCAGCGGGAAGGTCACCCGGCCGTTGGCGGTGTAGCTGTCGTCGAAGAAGTCGACCTTGCCGGTCTCCGGGTCGACCGCGACCGACTCCAGCCAGGCGTCGGGACGCGTGGCACCGCCGTGGATGGTCGGCTCGTCGTCGGGGTCCAGCCCGAACGACTTCGCGAAGCAGCCGTTCTCCGTCGTGTACACCGTGCCGCCGGGCATCAAGGCGATGAAGTCGTCCTGGACCGGCAGCGAGCCCTTGACGTTGCGGAAGGTCGTGGTGGTCTTGCCGGTGCCCGACAGCCCGATGATCAGCGCGAGCCGCTCCGTGCCATCGGGGGTGGACTCCGGGGGGAAGGTCTTCGCGCCCGAGTGCATGGCCAGCCCGCCCCGGTCGTAGACGAGTTTGTTCCACATCCGCAGCCCGCCCATCTTCGACTCGCCGAAGTAGTCGGAGCCGAACACGCGGGTGACGTAGTTGTCGAGGTCCACGAGGATCAGGCACTCCTCGTGGTGCTCGGGCACGCGCAGCCCCGGCGTGTAGATGACGGTGAACTCGGGGGTCCAGTCCTCGTCGCGCGGGAAGTACAGCTGCTGCTGCATGGCCGGGACGTTGCTGTTGGCCTTCTCCATGTAGACCCGCGATCCGGTGCGGAACGCCGGGTCCGGACCGATGTAGCCCTCGATCAGGACCATGTCCTGGTCGGCGATGTAGGCGTCCTGCTTGGCGGCCCACTCCTGCGCCTCGGCGCGGGGCATGACCTGCTTGCCGGTGGGTTCGTCGGAGACGAAGAAGGTCGACGGCGTCAGCCGCGCCAGGATCCGTGCCTGGTAGTTGAGGTTGCCGAACTCGGTCTCGGTGACACGCGGCATGTATTCGAGCACCCATTCTCGGAGCTCGGCCTGCGTGGGATTGACGGCGACGGACTTGGCTTTCGGCAACTCGAACGACACTGTTCGATCCTCCCGCGAAGGTGCCCGGCCCTCCACCGAGCGGTGACCCTCTGCGAAACACCGTAGCGGTCGGTTTCGGCGCCATCCGAATTGGTGCGATCGGCGGATATTGCGTCTGCAAACGTTGGAAAGGCGCACATTCGACGGTTTGACGAGACGATCCCTGGCCGATCGTCTCCCGGTGCGACCGTGGCTAGGCTGGCCGAACGGTCGGGCGCGTGCGCCGTTTCACCGGCTTGCCGAGCGTCCCTGGAGTGGTGTCGTGGCTGAGGTGGCGTCCGTCGGTGAGGTCGCGTCGCTGCGCGCCGTCGGGGTGCGCGTCGGCGGCAACGACCTGCTGCGCGACGTGGACCTCGACCTCGAACGGGGCGAGCACCTCGCGGTCCTCGGCCCCAACGGCTCGGGCAAGACCACGCTGCTGCGGGTGCTGTCCACCTACCGGTTCCCGACACGCGGCACCGCGCGGGTGCTGGGCGCCACGTTCGGGGCGGCCGACCTGCGGGCGCTGCGGCCGCGGATCGGCTTCGTCAGCACCGCGCTCGACGACTTGCTGCACGTGCGGGCGGCCGCGCTGCCGCTGGTGGCCGCCGCGGTGCACGGCGGGCTGTGGCCGCCGCCGCACGTCCTCGACGACGCCGAGGTGGCCGCCGCGGCCCGGTGGGCCCTGGCGCGGGTGGGTGCCGGGCACCTCGCCGAGCGGCGGGTCGACACCCTCTCGCAGGGTGAGCGCCAGCGTGTGCGTATCGCCCGGGCGTTGGTCGGCGACCCCGACCTGCTGCTGCTCGACGAGCCGTTCGCGGGGCTCGACCTCGGCGGGCGCGAGTCGCTGCTGGCCGACCTCGATGCCGTCCTGGCCGAGCCCGGCGGGCCCACGACCGTGCTGGTGACCCACCACCTCGAGGAACTACCACGCGGCGTCCGCGCCGCGCTGCTGCTGCGCGAGGGCGCGGTCGTGGCCAGCGGCGGGGTCGACGAGGTGCTGCGCGACGCGCCGGTGTCGCGCTGCTTCGGGCTCCCGGTCCGCGTGCAGGCCACGGACGGCCGCTTCGTCGCGCGCGCGGTGGTCGCCACCTGACGGGCGTCGCATTGGACGCGGAGGTGAGGTTCACTTAACCTTCGCCTCGCCGCCAGTCGGGGTGGCCCGGTCCGTGAGGTAGGCGCCGTGTACGTCTGTCACTGCAACGTGGTGAGCGACCGCACGATTCGTGCGGCCATCTCCGCCGGAGCGCGTGACGTCGACGAGGTCACCGACCACTGCGACGCCGGCGACACCTGCGGCGGCTGCATCCCCACCATCGAGGACCTGCTGGCCGAGGCGGCCGCCGCGGTACGCGAACCGGACCTGGTGGGGTTGCGCCAGGCCGCCCGTCGCCGTCTGGCCGGCACCGGGCCGTTCACGCCCGTGCCGGCGATGGCGCGCCCCGCCGCGATCTGAGCCGCGGCGCACCGACCACACCCCGCACGCCGCCGGTGTCCTAGGGTGGGCCACCCCGCAATCGCGTCCGGGCGGGCGCACCGACGAGGAGCACACCCATGGCACGTGGCGACGAGCGCGTCATCGAGCTGCTCAACGACATCCTCACGTTCGAGCTCACGCTCATCAACCAGTACTGGTTGAACTACCGCATGTTGAACAACTGGGGCCTGTACGGGCTCGGCGAGGTCTTCAAGAAGTACTCGCTGGAGGAGATGGAGGACGCGGACAAGTACGTCGACCGCATCCTCTTCCTCGACGGCCACCCCAACCTGCAACGCATGAACACCGTGCAGGTGGGCGAGACCGCGCAGGAGATGCTGCAGCTGGCCAAGGCCCGGGAGGCCGAGGCGGTCGACAAGCTCAACGCCGGCATCGCGCTGTGCCTCGAGGTCGGCGACAACGGCACCCGCGAGCTGCTGGCCGAGGCCCTGCGTGAGGAAGAGGAGCACCTCGACTTCTACGAGACGCAACTGGACGCCATCGAGCTGGTCGGGCTGCAGAACTGGCTCGCGCAGTTCACGCTCGGCAACGACGAGTCCTGACCACCCGGCCGTTAGCCTGCCGGGCGGGAGCACCAACCGATCCGCAAGCCGTGTGATGCGCTGGAGGAACGCCCGATGCCCGAGGCCGTGATCGTCGCCACCGCCCGAACCCCGATCGGCCGGGCCTTCAAGGGCTCGATGACCGAGCTGCGACCCGACGACCTGACCGCGACGATCGTCGAGGCCGCCATGGCCCAGGTCCCGCAGCTGTCGCCGGACGACGTCGTGGACCTGCACCTCGGCTGCGGGCTGCCGGGCGGCGAGCAGGGCTTCAACATGGCGCGGGTCGTCACCACCCTGCTCGGCTGGGAGGTCCCCGGTACGACGGTGACCCGCTACTGCTCGTCGTCGCTGCAGACCACCCGGATGGCCTTCCACGCGATCAAGGCCGGTGAGGGCGACGTGTTCGTCTCCGCCGGCGTGGAGATGGTCTCCCGGTTCGTCAAGGGCAGCTCCGACTCGCTGCCCGACACGCAGAACCCGCGCTTCGCCGAGGCGCAGGCCCGCACCCAGAAGACGGCCGAGGAGGGCGCCGACGGCTGGCAGGCCCCTGACGGGCTGTCGGACATCTACATCCCGATGGGGCAGACGGCGGAGAACGTCGCGCTGCTCGAGGGCGTCTCCCGCGACGAGCAGGACGACTACGCCTACGAGTCGCAGATGCGCTACGCGAAGGCCGATGCGGAAGGCTTCTGGGAGCGCGAGATCACGCCCATCGAGCTGCCCGACGGGCAGACGATGGTCAAGGACGACTCGCCGCGGCCGACCACCGAGCGCGAGAAGCTGTCCGAGCTGCAGCCGGTGTTCCGCCCCGACGGCACGGTGACGGCCGGCAACGCGTGTCCGCTGAACGACGGTGCCGCGGCCGTCGTGATCATGAGCGACACCAGGGCCGCGGAGCTGGGCATCCAGCCGCTGGCCCGCATCGTCTCCACCGGCGTGTCGGCCCTGGACCCGGAGATCATGGGGCTCGGCCCGGTCGGCGCGATCCGGCAGGCCCTCGGCCACGCCGGCATGACGATCGACGACATCGACATCGTGGAGATCAACGAGGCCTTCGCCGCCCAGGTGATCCCCTCCGCACGACAGCTCGGCATCGACTTCGACAAGCTCAACCCGCACGGCGGCTCGATCGCCTGCGGCCACCCGTTCGGCATGACGGGCGCGCGCATCACCGGCACGCTGCTGAACGGGCTGCGCCACCGCGACGCCACCTTCGGGATCGAGTCGATGTGCGTCGGCGGCGGTCAGGGGATGGCCATGGTGGTCGAGCGGCTGTCCTGACGGCGGCAGGCACCGCGGTGGCCGACGAACGTCGCACGGGCGCCGAGGCAAGCGACGACCGCACCGACGGCGGCGAGGTGGCCGCCGACGGCCCGGCGGCGCCCACCGTCCGGCTCGAGCGCTGGGACGGGCCGGCGGGCGACGACGCGTTCGCCGGCCTGCGCGCCGACGTCGCGGCCTACGGCCACCTCGACCCGTTGGTGACCGTGCGCGGGTTGAGCGAGGTCAGCGGCCTACCGGTCGGAGCGCTCGTCCGTTACGTGCTCGCCCGTTGGGCCGCCGGCGGCAACGAGGCGGTCCTGGAGCTGGGCGTGTCCGGGGTGGACCACCTGGCCCGCCTGGTCGCACGAGCCGAACAGGCTGGCGACGACCGGGCGCGCCTGAGCGCCTACCACGGCATGCGCGAGGTGGTCGCGTGGCTGCGCGCGGGCGTCGAGGCCGCCGCGGACGAGGGCGCCGCGGACGAGGACGCGTCCCCGACCTAGCGGATCAGGCCGAGCCGGAACGCGCGGGCGACCGCACCGGTGCGGTCAGGCACGTCCAGCTTCACCAGCAGGTTCTGCACGTGGGTCTTCACCGTGCGGGCCGACAGTCCGAGCCGCGACCCGACCTGCTGGTTGGTCAGCCCCTCCGCCAGCAACTGCAGCACCTCGAGCTCGCGGGGCGTCAGCGCCGAGGCACCCGACTCGCGCGGCTCGTGCCGCCAGGTCCCGGCCAGCTGCATCGCGATCGAGGGCGAGATGATGCGTTCGCCCTTGGCGGTGCGCATCACCGCGTCGCGCAGCTCCTCGGCCGGCGCGCTGGTCAGCAGGAAGCTGTCCACCCCGGCGATGACAGCTTCCCGCAGGTCGATGACCGTGGCGCCGTCGGCCACGACGAGGACCCGCAGCGTGTCGTGCAGGGCCTTCGCCGTCGCCACGATCCGGAACGTCTCCGGGTCGTCGTCGCGCAGGCCGGCCACGAGGATGGCCGGGCGTAGCTCCTGCACCGATTCGACGGCGTTGTCGAGGCCGCACTCGCCGACGAGATCCTGTTCCGCGAGGATCGCGCGCAGGCCGGCGCGCACCACGGGCCGGGCGTCGCACACGAGCACCGTCGTGGCCGGCGCACCGACCACGGCCTCGGTGCTCAACAGCTCACCGAGCTCGGACATCGCACCAGGGCTGTCGGGCACGTCGACGGTCGCGCCGGTATCGCCGAGAGGGGTACCACGGGTGGGCACGGCAGAACCTTCCGGAAGGTCGCGGTATCAAACCGTCCCGGAACGGTCTTCGGCACCCTTGGCAGGGGTGATCTTGCTGTCCAGTCCACCTGGTCCGGCGGGCCTAGACCGCGCGCCAGAGCCGACAACACGCGCGAAACCGCCCGAAACGCCCGTCAGGACGCCTTTCCGGCCCACAAGGGTCAGGCGGTGCGGATGTCCTTGACCGTGACCTCGAGCGTCATCCCGGTCGGCGTGTCGAAGTGGACCTTGTCGCCTGCGCGCGCGCCGATCACCGCGGTCCCCATCGGCGAGTCGGCCGAGAGGATGTCCAGGTCCTCGTGCTGGTCCTCGCGGGAGCCGACGAGGTAGGTCTCCTCGTCGCCCTCGACGTCGAGCACCACGACCAGGCCCGGCCGGACCTCGTCGGTGTCCTGCGGCTGGCCGATGCGCGCATCCCGCAGCAGCGCCTCGAGCTGCCGGATGCGGGCCTCCATCTTGCCCTGCTCGTCCTTGGCGGCGTGGTACTCGGCGTTCTCGCGCAGGTCACCATGGGCGCGCGCCACCTCGATCTCCGCGGAGATCTGCTCACGACCCTCGGTCTTCAGCGTCTCGAGCTCGGCCTGGAGACGGTCGTACGCCTCCTGGCTCAACCAGGTCTCGGCCACGGTGGAAACACCTCGTAACACATCGACGGCAAACATGGGTCCGCGGCTGGGGCACGACCGGAACGGCGCCCCCCCGCCACGACGAACGCCCGGACCGCGTGCAGGTCCGGGCGTGACGAGGGCAGAGCCTACCACGCGGGTCGACACGTGCGCCAACGACATTGGTCGCCCGACCCGGGCGGGGCACTACAGTTCGGCGTCATGGGTCTCGCCGACGTCGCCTACCGGGTCTACGAGCGTCGGCTCGCCGAGGAGTTGTCCGGCGGGCCGCTGCCTCGCCATGTCGGCGTGATCCTGGACGGCAACCGGCGGTTCGCCCGCGAACGCGGCCTGGACGACCCCAGCGCCGGTCACGCGCTGGGCGCCGCCAGGATCGACCCGTTCCTCGGCTGGTGTCTGGAGATGGGCGTCCCCTATGTGACGCTGTGGCTGCTGTCCACCGACAACCTCGGCCGCGACGACCAGGAGGTCGCGCGGCTGCTGTCGATCATCGAGGAGACGGTGCGGCGGCTGGCCGACGACGGTCGCGGGCTGCGGCTGACCGCCGTGGGCGCCCTCGACCTGTTGCCGGACGACACCCGTCGGGCGCTCGCCGAGGTCGAGCGCGCCACCGCTGCCAACGACCGGCTCCGGGTCCAGATCGCCGTCGGCTACGGGGGCCGGCAGGAGATCACCGACGCGCTGCGCAAACTGCTGCAGGCCCGGGCCGGCGAGGGCTGCTCGCTGGAGGACCTCGCCCGCACGCTGCGCCCGGAGGACATCGGCGACCACCTCTACACCACCGGCCTGCCCGATCCCGACCTCATCATCCGGACCTCCGGCGAGGTGCGCCTGTCGGGCTTCCTGCTGTGGCAGTCGGCCCACAGCGAGTACTACTTCTGCGACGCGTACTGGCCCGACTTCCGTCGCATCGACTTCCTCCGCGCCCTGCGCGACTACCAGCGTCGATCCCGCCGCTACGGCCGCTGAGCGGCCTCGCGTCGGGGCGCCCCGCGCACGAGGCGATATCGAGGCGCCCGCGCACGAGGCGACGCCGATCCCGCCGCTACGGCCGCTGACGCGAGGTGCGGGTGGCGAGCCACACCAGCGAGCCGACGCCCAGCAGCACCAGCCCGCCCACGACCGCCACCTGCGGCAGCGTGACGGCCAGCAGCACGCACAGCCCGACGCCCAACGCGGCCAGCCACCGGGGCCAGCGCCGCTCCGTGTGCGTCAGCGTGACGGCCGACGCGTTCGCCAGGGCGTAGTAGGTCAGCACCGCGAACGAGCTGAACCCGATGGCGCCGCGCAGGTCGGCGACCAGCACGATCGCCGACACGACCACCGCCGCGGTGATCTCCGCCCGGTGCGGCGTGCGACGCGTCGGGTGGACGGCGTCGAGGAACCCGGGCAGCTCGCGGCGGCGCGCCATCGACAGCGTCGTGCGGCTCACGCCGGCGAGCAGCGAGAGCAGCACACCGGCGGCGGCGACCGCGGCGCCGACCTGCACGACGGGGGCCAACCCGGCCAGACCGCCGGCCTCGACGGCCGCGACCAACGGGGCCGGTGACGCCGCCAGCAACTCGGGCCCGGCGGCGAGCAGTGCGGTGCCGAGCACGACCGTGTACACCACGACCACGATGCCCAGCGCGAGCGGGATGGCGCGCGGGATCGTCTCGGTGGGGTCACGCACCTCCTCGCCCAGCGTCGCCAGCCGCGCGTAGCCGGCGAACGCGAAGAACAGCAGCCCGCCCGCCTGCAGGACCCCGAACGGACCGGCCGGCAGCGTCGCGTCGAGGTGGTCCAGCGACGCGTTGCCCCCGAGCAGGGCCGCGGCCGCGGTCACGGCCAGCGCGGCGAGCACGATCGCGACGATGGCGCGGCTGAGCCGCGCGGTCTTCTCCACGCCGAGGTAGTTGACGGTGGCCATCGCCACCACCGCGCCGATCGCGATCGGCCGGGCGAGCGACGGGGCGACGTAGGCGCCGAACGTCAGGGCCATCGCGGACAGGCTGGCGGTCTTGCCGACGACGAAGCTCCAGCCGGCCAGGAACCCCCAGTACTCGCCGAGTCGCTCGCGGGCGTAGACGTAGGTGCCGCCGGCTTCCGGGTACAGCGCGGCGAGCTGGGCCGACGAGGTGGCGTTGGCGTAGGCCACCAGCGCCGCTAGGGCCAGGCCCACCAGCAGCCATGACCCGGCCGCCGCGGCGGCCGGACCCGGGGCCGCGAACACGCCGGCGCCGATCATGGCGCCGAGTCCGACGACGACGGCGTCGCCCAGGGTCAGGCGCCGTGCCAGCGACTCCGACGGGCGGGTCATGCCGTCGGCTCGACGGCCAGGTCGGCCAGCAGGCCACGCACGCGACGCTCGATCTCGTCGCGGATCGGGCGCACGTCGTCGACGCCCTTGCCGGCCGGGTCGGTGAGCTCCCAGTCGAGGTAGCGCGTGCCCGGCACGTAGGGGCACTCGTCGCCGCAGCCCATGGTCACCACCACGTCCGTGGACGACAGCTCCTCGTCGGTCCACCGGCGCGGCTGCTGGTCCGCGATGTCGATGCCGACCTCGCGCATCGCGGCGACCGCAGCCGGGTTGACCTCGTCGACCGGTGCCGAGCCGGCCGACAGCACCTGCACCCGGTCGCCGGCGAGGGTGCGCAGCCACCCGGCCGCCATCTGCGAGCGGCCGGCGTTGTGGACGCAGAGGAAGAGCACGGTGGGGCGGTCGGTCATGGAGACACCTCGACGATTCGCGTTTGCTCAATGCTAGTCGAGCTATTTCGCCACGTGGTGCGCGGTGGTGGCCGGCCGGTGAACGTCCCCGGGATGGTGGTCGAGGTTCCGCCGCCCCAGGGGGCCTCGGGGGTACCGTCATCGACGTCGCACGCCCACCGCCGACGACCGAGACGACCACGGTGCCGCATCTGCCGCCCGACCATCTCTCACGGGACTTCCTGACCGGACTGCCGCCCACCGGGGATCCACTTCCCGAGGTGCCGGACCGGTTGCCGGACGCGCGGACCGTCGCACGCCCGGAGCCCCGGCCCGACATCACCGCACTGCTCGCGCCACCCCGAATGGGGTGGCGTTCTTCGTTCCGGTCCGACGCCGGCGTACTCACGCCACGTTGGCCGTCCCTTGGGAGCCACGCATGTCGACGATGACGCGAACCACCACTCGGCGAGGTACGTCCGCTCGGCGGACCTACGTCCTCGACACCTGTGTCCTGCTGGCCGACCCGAACGCGCTGTTCCGGTTCGACGAGCACGACGTCGTCCTGCCCCTGGTGGTCATCGAGGAACTCGACCGCAAGAAGACGTCGCTCGACGACGTGGGGCGCAACGCGCGGCTGGCGTTGCGCGCCATCGAGGAGTTGCGGGTGCAGAGCGGGGGCGGGCTTCGCGACGCCCTGAGCCTGCCGTCGGGCGGCTCGGTACGGATCGAGTCCAACCACGTCGACGTGGAACTGCCGCCCTACCTCGACAAGGGCAAGGCCGACCACCGCATCCTCTGCGTCGCGATCGGACTCGCCGGGACGCTGGTGACCAAGGACGCCGGCCTGCGCATCAAGGGCAGCCAGCTCGGCGTCGAGGTCGAGGACTACCGGGGCGACACCGCCCGCACCAGCGAGCACGACGACGGGCTCGTGGAGCTGGAGGTCGACGCGGCCTTCCTCGACCTGCTGCACCGCGACGGCAAGGCGCGCCTGGACGCCGACCTGGTCGATCTCGCACCGGCCGGCGGGGCGCTGTGGCCCAACGCCTGCCTCGTGCTGAAGGCCGGCCGGTCGTCGTCGGGCCTCGGGCGCGTGCTCGACGTGGACGACGAGGGAGCCGCGACCATCCACCGCGTGGCCGGTCACCGCTCGGTGTTCGGCATGGCGCCACGCGACGTGCGTCAGACCTTCGCGATCGACCTGCTGCTGGACCCGGATGTGCCCTGCGTGTCGCTGATGGGCATGGCCGGCACGGGCAAGACCTTCCTGGCGCTCGCGGCCGGACTCGAGCAGGTCCTCGAGGCGACCGCCTACCGCCGCCTGTCGGTCTACCGCCCGCTCATCGCGGTCGGTCGCCAGGAGATCGGCTACCTGCCCGGTGACCTCGACGAGAAGCTCGCCCCCTGGATGGCCGCCGTCCACGACAACCTCTACGCGCTGCTGCGGCGCGGGGACGCGGCGGGCGCCGGTGTGGCGGCCGGGGGGCGTGGGGCGCGCGAGCACCGCCAGATCCAGTCGACCATCGACTCGCTGATCGACCGGGGCCAGCTCGAGCTCGCGGCCATCACCTACCTGCGGGGACGCTCCATCACCGACGAGTTCGTGATCGTCGACGAGGCCCAGAACATCGAGCTGTCGGCGCTCAAGGTCGTGCTGACGCGCATGGCGACCGGCTCCAAGGTCGTGTTCTGCGGCGACCTCGGACAGGTCGACAATCCCTACATCTCCCCGTACGGCGGCATGGCCGCGCTGATCGAGAAGATGAAGGGCAGCCCGTTGTTCGGGCACGTCACGCTCGCCAAGGGCGTTCGCAGCCCGCTGGCCGAGCACGCCGCCACGATCTTCTAACCGGCTTCACCGGGGACGCGGCCGTCGTCCTTGGCGACGGCCCGCCCGTCGGCACGCACCTCAGCAGCGTCGCCGACGGGGGTGGTGGCGCGCTGTTGCTCCATCTCGACGCGCAGCGCGTCGAAGCCGCTCGGGCGGATCTTGGGCGGCGCCGACGGCGGACGGGCGCCGCGGTTGGGGACGAGTCCGGCCGCGACCGCCCCCAGCAGCAGACCCAGAAGCGCGCCGCGCACCAGGCCGACGTCGAAGGCGAGCGTGTCGCCGCGCGGCGTCAGCGCGAGTGCGAGGGCGATGCCGGCGGCGACGCCGCCCAGCACGAGCGCGATGCGCAGCGGGAGTCGCCACGGGACGGGCTGGCGGATCCGCTCGACGTTGCTCTTCTGGCGGGCCATGGGCGACGAACCTCGGGATCAGTAGGGGAGAGGTGGACGTCCCCGCATCGTGCCGCGCCGACCTTCAGCTGCCTTCAGGTGACGGGAGTCGCGCGGGCCACGCTCGCCCCGTCCGTCGCGCGCGATCCAGCGGTTTCCTTCGCGGGCGAGGAGACCCCGGCGCCACGGCCGCGGCCGGCAACGCAGCGGGAGCGTCTTCCGTCACCGGTGACGGGAACCCGCAGCGGCAACTGCGCCCGGCAAGGGATCGAACTGGTTTCCGTCGCGGGCGACGAAAAGTCTGACTTCACGGCCGCGGCCGGCAGCGCATCGAGAGCGGTTTCCGTCACGGGTGACGGAAACCTTCCTCGAGGGTCTTGACGGTCGCGTTGAGTGAGCGCACACTCATCGGTGAGTGAGTGCTCACTCGGGGCCAAGACAGCACCCCGAGCAACGCCGGTCGGACCGCGGAGGCGTGTCCGGGCCGCTGGCCGCCGGGGGACGTCGAGGAAGGGCGGGGCGAGGTGGCGACGTTGGAGGAACGGTTGCTGGACGCGGCCACCCGCGTGCTCGAACGCGACGGCCTGCCGGGCATCACCACCAAGCGCATCGCGCAGGAGGCGGGCTGCTCGGAGGGTTCGATCTACAACCACTTCGGCAGCAAGGAGGACCTGCTGGCCGAGGTCGTGAAGGCGCGCATGTCGGCCTTCCCGGCCCGGGCGGCCGAGTTCCCGGACTCGCCCGGCACCGACGACGTGCGCGAGCGACTGCGCGAGATCGCCGAACTCGCGCTCGCGTTCTACCGCCGAGGGACCGGCCACCTCGTCGCGATGATCAACAACCCCGACGCCATGCAGCAGCACGTGCGCGAGGTCCATGCCCGTGGCGGAGGCCCATGGCGCACCGTGGACGACCTCAGCCGCTGGCTGCGCGCGGAGCAGGACCTCGGCCTGGTCGACCCGGGCGCAAATCCCGTCGCCGCGGTCACCGCCCTGCTGGGCGCCATGCTCTTCCACGCCATCACCTCCGCGACCTGGGGCGCCGAGTTCGGTGCGCCCGACGACGAGGTCGCCGTCGACCGCGCCGTGGCCGCCGTCTGGCACGGCCTCGCGCCGGCCGGCTGACCGGATCGACGCCGGCCCTGCGCCCTGTCCCGCCACCCCGTCCCCGACACCCGCGCCCGACGCGAGCCGCGCCGGCGCCTGTCCGCGAAGGAACCCGCCATGACCGCCGAACCGCCGGACCGGCGCGACGTCATCGTCGACGTCCGTGGTCTGCACCACACCTTCGGCAAGGACGTCCACGCCCTCGATGGCGTCGACCTCGCCTTCGAGCCCGGCATCGTCTACGGCCTGCTCGGCCCGAACGGTGCCGGCAAGACCACGCTCATCCGGGTGCTGGCCACCCTGCTGCGCCCCACGTCGGGCCAGATCCACGTCGCCGGCGTGGACGTGCTGGCCGATCCCGTGACGGCCCGCACCCGCATCGGCCTGGCCGGGCAGTTCGCGGCCGTCGACGAGTACCTCAGCGGTCGCGAGAACGTCGAGATGGTCGGGCGGCTCTACGGTCTGTCGGCGCGCGAGTCGCGCCGCCGGACCAGCGAGGTGCTCGAGGGTGTCGGCCTGGCCGACGACGCCGGCCGGCTGGTCCGCACGTACTCGGGCGGGATGCGCCGCCGGCTCGACCTCGCCGCGTCGCTCGTGGGCCGGCCGCAGGTCATGTTCCTCGACGAGCCGACGACCGGGATCGACCCGCGGAACCGGCTCGACCTGTGGGAGCTGATCGAGGGGCTGGTCCGCGACGGCACGACGGTGCTGCTGACCACGCAGTACCTCGAGGAGGCCGACCAGCTCGCCAATCGCATCGGCGTGATCGACCGCGGTCGGATCGTGACCGAGGGCACCGCCGACGAGCTCAAGGACACGCTGGAGACCGCCGTGCTGGAGATCGGCGCCGCCCCGGACGACCGCACGGCCGTGGCCCGGGTGCTCGAGGAGCTCACCGGCGAGACGCCGACGGCCGACGCGTCGCGCGGCCACCTGCGCGTCCCGGCCCGGGCCGGCACCAAGACGCTGCTCGAGGCCGTCCGCCGGCTCGACGAGGCGGGCGTCGAGCCGACCGACGTGTCGCTGCTCAAGCCCAGCCTCGACGACGTGTTCCTCGCCCTGACCGGTGACCGTCCCGCCAGCGTCGACCCGGCCGCGTCCGACGCCGCCCGCACGCCACAGGAGGTCCACCGATGACCGCCGCCGCTGCCCCTGCCCCCGACGCCCCTACAGGCCACATCGGCCTTCGCCGCGTCGTCACCGACACGGTGGTCCTGACCCGGCGCAATCTGCTGCGCAACGTCCGGCTGCCGCAGTTGCTGCTGTTCTCCACGATCCAGCCGGTGATGTTCCTGCTGCTGTTCAACTACGTGTTCGGCGGCGCGATCGGCGGGGCCCTGCCCGCCGGCTACGAGTACATCCAGTGGCTGATGCCGGGCCTGCTCATCCAGATCGCCACGTTCGGTGCCGGCCAGACCGCACTGGGGCTGACCGAGGATCTGTCCAAGGGCGTGATCGACCGGTTCCGGTCGCTGCCGATGGCGCGCTCCGCCGTGCTGGCGGGCCGGACGTTCGCCGACCTCGGCCGCAACGCCGCCGTGCTCACGCTGATGCTGCTCGTCGGGTTCCTGATCGGATTCCGGTGGGAGACGAGCTTGCTCGGCTTCCTCGCCGGGTTCGGCATCGCCCTGCTGTTCGGCTACGCGCTGTCGTGGGTGATGGCCACCATCGGTCTGCTCGTGCGCAACCCCGAGGCCGCGCAGTCGGCGGTGTTCCTGCCGGTCTTCCCGCTGGTGTTCGCCTCCTCGGTGTTCCTGCCGACGCAGACGATGCCGGACTGGCTGCGCGTGTTCGCCGACAACCAGCCGATCACCGTGGTCGCCAACGCGCTGCGCGGCCTGATGCTGGGCCAGGAGGCGCTGCTGCCGGGCCAGACCGTGGCCGGCGAGGTCGTCGCCGCGCTCGGATGGATCGCCGGCATCACGATCGTGTTCGCGCTGCTCGCGGTCCGGGTCTACCGCCGCGTGCAGAGCACCTGACCGGCGCCCGACGCGCCCGCGCCGTGCTTCAGTTCAGGCGTGCGCGGGCGCGCACGGCGGCGCGGCGGACCTCCTCGGCGTCGGGGGCGTCGGGGCCGACCAGCTCGAGGTAGGTCTCGTAGGCCTGCGCGGCGAGGTGGAACTGGCCGACCTGGGTGAGCAGATCGCCGTGGACACGGTGGTCGTCGGGCATCCGATTGGGCAGCAGCAGCTTGAGTTCCACGACCCACCGGGCGTCGAACGGCCGCTGCTCGGCGAGGTAGGCCTGGGTGAGGTCGTTGAGTTGGCGTCGCACGACGTTGACGGCGGGCGATGGCCGGAGCATCGAGCGCCGGAAGCCCAGCTGCCCACCCGTCGCCGCCTCCACGTGCTCGGCCAGGTGCTCGTGCTCGAGCCGGGCCCCGCCGCGTGACGGATCGAGCACCAGCGGGCGCTCCCCGGCCGCGATGCCCACCACCACCAGGCCCGGCAGGGCGATCGGGTACGCCTGCACGCGCAGGCGGCGGGCGATCGACACGTACAGCATCGTCAGCGTCACGGGCACGCCGCGCTTGCCGTCGAGCACCTCGGGCAGCAGCACCGTCTCCGGGGCGCGCTCGTCGGCCGCGCCGAACCCCTGCTCCTGCGCGAGGTAGGCGGCCAGGGCCCGCGCATCGGCTTCGGGAGTTCCCGCCGCGAACCCCTGCGAGCGCAAGCCGTCGGCGAGCGCGTCCAGCCGCAGCAGCCCACGGTCGACGTCCAGGTGCGGGTCGGCCTCGGCGCCGACCAGCAGCGCGGCCTCGGCCAGGTCCGCGTCGTGGCGACGGACCAGCGAGACGAGGCGGCGACGCGTGTGCTGCGGCATGTGCCGAGGCTACTGAGCGCGGGAGCTTCCGACCCGCAGGCGACCCCGGCTGGTGAGGTCGTAGGCTCGCGACCGTCGCCGCCGCGCCGCCGTTCCAGGAGCCGCCTGTCGTGTCCGGACCCGTCGAGGTCGAGATCGTCACCCTGCCGACCGGCACGCTGCGGCTCCTCACGCTGTCGCGTCCGGCCGTGCGCAACGCCATGGACACCGGCCTGCTGGTCGCGCTGTCCGACGCCCTGCACGACGCGGACGCCGACCCGGACCTGCGCGGGCTGCTGGTCGCCGGTGCCGACGGCACGTTCTCCGCCGGCGCCGACGTCCGCGAGTCGCTGACGGACGGCGGCCGCCGTCGGATGGAGCTGTTCACCGGCGTCTACGAGCAGCTGAGCCTGTTCCGCGCCCCGACCGCCGCGGCGGTCGAGGGGTACGCCGTCGGCGGCGGCGCCGAGGTGGCCGCGGCCTGCGACCTGAGGGTTGCCGCCGAGGACGCCGTCTTCCGGTTCCCGGGTGCCATCCACGGTGTTCCCGTCGGCACGGCCCGCACGGTCGGCCAGGTCGGCCTGTCGGTGGCGAAGGACTGGGTGTTGTCGAGCCGGGACGTGACCGCGGCCGAGGCGCTGGCCGCCGGGTTCGTCCAGCGGCTGGTCCCGCCTGGCGAGACCGCCGCGGCGGCGCGCGCCTGGTTGACGCAGGTGGCCGACCGGGACGCGGACACGGTCGCGCTGCTCAAGCGGTTCTTCAACGACCACGGGGGGCTGCGCAACCGCGTCGCCTACGAGAACGACGCCCTGCGCGCCCACGCGGAGACCGGTGGGCTGCCGCCCGGGCTGGACCGCGACCTGCCACGGACCGTGCGGCCGCGGCGGGTGTGACCCGCCGAGCGCGTCCTCACTAGAGTCGCCGGCGGGCTGCTGGAGACCCCCGCGCGGGGGAGAGTGGGAGGCGGAGCGGTGAACCCCGAGAAGCCGGATCGCAACCTCGCGATCGAGATCGTGCGTGTGACCGAGGCCGCCGCGCTCGCGGCCGCCCGCTGGCAGGGGCTCGGGCGCAAGGAGGACGGCGACCAGGCCGCCGTCGACGCCATGCGCAAGATGCTCGAGACCATCGAGATGGACGGCACCGTCGTCATCGGCGAGGGGGAGAAGGACGAGGCCCCGATGCTGTTCAACGGGGAGTCGGTCGGCACGGGCTCGCTGCCGCAGGTCGACATCGCCGTGGACCCGATCGACGGCACCCGGCTGCTCGCCGAGGGCCGACCCGGCTCGCTGGCGGTGCTCGCCGCGGCGCCGACCGGCACGATGTTCGACCCGGGTCCGTGCGTCTACATGGAGAAGCTGGTCGTCGGGTCGGAGGCCGCCGGCACGGTCGACCTCGAACGGCCGCTGATCGACAACCTGCGGGCCGTCGCGAAGGCCTCCGGCAAGGAGATGCGCGACCTGACCGTGATCATGCTCGACCGCGACCGCCACGAGGAGGCCAAGCGCCAGATCCGTGAGGCGGGCGCCCGCCTGCAGCTCATCACCGACGGCGACGTCGCCGGCGGCATCCTGGCCGCGTGGGACGAGCGGCCCGAGGTCGACGTGCTCTACGGCATCGGCGGTACGCCGGAGGGCGTCGTCACCGCCTGCGCCGTCAAGGCCCTGGACGGGCAGATCCTCGGCCGGCTGTGGCCACGCAACGACGACGAGAAGCGCGCCGCGCTGGAGGGCGGCTACGACCTCGACGCGGTCCTGACCGCCGACGACCTGGTGCGCAGCGAGGACTGCTTCTTCTCCGCGACCGGCATCACGCCCGGACAGCTCGTCAACGGCGTGCAGTTCCGCGGCAACGGTGCCATCACGCAGTCGCTGGTGATGCGCGGCAAGTCCGGCACGGTGCGCCTGATCACCGCCCGCCACCGCTTCGAGAAGCTGCGGCGCTACGCCTCCGTCGAGTACTGACCCCGGCTCACCCGCCCAGGACGCGGACGTCGCGGACCTCGGACGAGCGGGGGACCGGTCCGGCGTCGCGTACCACGACCTGGCGGCCGAGCGTCGCCGCCACGACGGCGCGATCGGCATGCGCCGCGTGCAACGGCAGGTCGAGGGGGACGGCACCGAACGCGTGCACGCAGATCAACTCCGGATCGACGTCGACCGCGACCGCGACGACACTGGCGTCCTCGCCGCGGTCGAGCGCGCACGCCAGCCGCAGGATGCCGGTGAGCTCCGTCACGACGCGGCGGCGGGCCGCCGGCAACCGTCCGAACGGCGGGAAATGCTGCCCGGGCGGGCGGCCGCGGTGGAAGCGCACGAGGCTCGCCAGTTCGACCACCTGCTGGGGCGTGCAGCCCGGCACGCCCGCCCGCAGCACCTCCAGGGCGCCTTCCCGGTGTGCGGCGCCCGCGACCCGGTCGACGGCCACGTCGTGCAGGAGTGCGGCGTCGCGTACCAGCGCCACCTCGTCGTCGTCCCACCGGTAGGTCGGTGCAAGGCCCCGTGCCAGGTCGGCGGCGAGGTGTGCGGTGGTCCGGGCGTGGGCGCCGCGGCAGAGCTCTTCGACGCCGGAGGTGCGTCGGGTGTCGGGGGCCGGGTCGAGCCGCAGGGCCTCCAGCAGCTGCCCGTCGGTCGCCGAGTCACGCGAGAGCACCAGCCGGTCGGCGTTCCAGCGCGTCGCGAGGGCCACCAGATACGCCGCCCCACGCGCGATGACGTCCGCCTCCTCCGGGGCGACGGCCGGCAGGAGCAGCAGCTGGGTCGGCGAGACCGTGGCGAGCTCGCGGTCGAGCAGGGCCAGTTCGTCGACGCCCACCTCGAGTCGCTCGGCCGGTGGCGTCACGGGGCCGTAGCGACGCTGCAGCAGGGTCCGGCCCACGGCCTCGGCGATCTCACCCACGACCACCGGCGGCGCCCCGTCCGGACAGCGCGGCGGTACGCCGTGCAGCGCGTCGACCAGCGTGGCGCGCGTGGACGGGACGCACGCCGGGTCGCCGATCACGGCGACCACGCCCGGCACCTGCGCGAGCCGCACGCCGTCGACGTGGCGGGTGACCAGTCGGGTGACCCGTTCACCGGGTTCGGCCACGACCACCGGGGCCTCGCCGCCGTGCAGCGGGCGGGTCACGCGCAACAGCAGTCGTGCCTCGTCGTGGTCATCGCGCACCTGTACGGATGCGCCCAGTTCGCGGGCGGCCGTGCGGACTAGTTCGTGCAGGTCGCCGGCCCCGGCGACCGCGGCGTCCACGACCGCGACGGTGCGCGACGCGCCAGCACGGAAGCACTCGCCCCGCAGGCGCCGCAGCGTCTCGGCGACGAGCAGTCGCAGACCCTCGCCGACGACCCCGTCACGCGCGACGGCACGCTGGAGCCGGAGCACGATGCGGCGATCGAGGTGGGTGCGGTACCAGCCGCCGGGGGTCGGCTCGGCGACCACGGCTCGCGTGGTGGTGCCGCCGATCTCGATCACCGCGGTGCGCATGGCCGGACGCTACGGCGACCGAGCGACGCGGCGGTGTCCTGCAGGTGAACGTCGATGAGCGCCGCGGACAACGCTGGCGCGCGCGTGGACCGCTCCCGGAGGGGTTCGCTCATGCCCTCAGCCGAAGCGTCCGGTGATGTAGGCCTCGGTGCGGGGGTCGGCAGCCTCGGTGAACAGCGTCTCCGTCCGGTCGAACTCGACGAGTTGGCCAGTGCGCTGCCCGACCCCGTCGTCGACGTCGACCGTGAGGAACGCGGTGCGATCCGACACCCTGGCCGCCTGTTGCATGTTGTGGGTGACGATGACGATCGAGTACTCCCCGCGCAGTTCGCGCATGAGGTCCTCGATCTTCAGTGTGGCGATCGGGTCGAGCGCCGAACACGGTTCGTCCATGAGGATGACGTCGGGCTCCAGGGCGATGGCACGCGCGATGCACAGACGCTGCTGCTGGCCGCCGGACAGGGACGTGCCCGGCTCGTTGAGCTTGTCCTTGACCTCGTCCCAGATGGCGGCGCCGCGCAGCGCGCGCTCGACCCGGTCGCCGAGTCCCTTCGTCATCCCGTGGAGGCGTGGCCCGAAGGCCACGTTGTCGTAGATCGACATGGCGAACGGGTTCGGCTTCTGGAACACCATGCCGATGCGACGACGCACCTCGGCCGCGTCGATCCCGGCGTCGTAGACGTTCTCGCCGTGGTAGCGGACCGCACCCTCGACGGTGCAGCCGTCGATGAGGGTTCAGGGTGCGAAGCAGGGTCGACTTGCCGCAGCCGGACGGTCCGATCAGCGCGGTGATCTCGCCGGTGGGTATGCGCAGGTCGATGTCCGCCACGGCGGCGTTGCCGCCGTAGCGGACCGTCACGCCCTCGATCTCGAAGACGGCCTCGCGGATCTCGGGCGTGACCGGCGGCTGCTGACGATCGTCCAGCGAGGGCTTGCCGCTCGCGGCGGCGACGACCTTTGCCTTCGTGTCGCGCTGCGAGGTGGCGGTGTCGGCCGGCAGCGAGTGTTCGGTCATGGGGCAACCTCGTCGGTCGGGGGCGTCAGCGGCGGCCCCAGCGGGCGGAGACGAGGCGCGCCGCGAGCGTGAGCACCAGCACGATGATCATCAGCAGCAGCGCCCCAGCCCAGGCGCGCTGCTGGCCGGCCTCGAACGGCTGGCGGGCGCCCCGGTAGATCAGCAGCGTCAGGGAGGCGATCGGCGTGCCCTGCAGTTGACTCACGATCTGCAGCGAGCCCAGTGCGGTCAGCAGAAGCACAGCCGTCTCCCCGGCGGCGCGCGCGACTGCCAGCATGGATCCCGTCACCAGGCCCGGCGCCGCGCTGGGCAGCACGACGCGCAGGATGGTCTGCCACTTGCGCGCCCCGAGCCCGATCGATGCTGCACGCTGGTCCTCGGGAACCAGTTTCAGCATCTCCTCGCTGGAGCGCACGATGATCGGCAGCATGAGGACCGCCAGGCCGGCCGCGCCCGTGATCGCACCGAACCCCAGGCCGCCGCGGACCAGTAGCGCGTAGATGAACAGACCGACGAACACGCTGGGCACGCCCGTCATGACGTCGGTGAAGAACCGGATCACCCCGGCCAGCGGGCCCTTGCCGTACTCGACGAGGTAGACGGCGGCCAGGATGCCGACCGGCACGGAGAAGAGGGTCGCGAACGTGACCATGTAGGCCGAGCCGATGAGTCCGTGCACGTACCCACCGCCGGGTCGCCGCGCACCCGGCTGGATCGACGTCAGGAACTCCCAGTCGAGGGCGGGCAGGCCGCGTCGCGTGACCTCCAGCAGGATGAGCGCCAACGGGACGACGGCGACGACCATCCCGAGGGTCAGCGTCGCACGCGCGATGCGGCCGCGGGCCCGGCGCCGGCGGGTGTGGCCGTCGATCTCCCGCAGGCTCGTCCGGTGGCGCTCGGGGCGGGTCAGGGTCTCGCTCACAGCGCGGCGTCTCCTGCGACGCGCCCGATCCGCCAGACCAGCAGACGGGCGAGGACGTTCACGATCACGGTGATGACGAAGAGGCCGACGCCGACGGCGATCAGTGCGTCGACGGTCTCCGGCGCCGCGTCCTGGAACGTGCTGGCGATGTGGCCGGCCATCGACTGGCCGGCGAAGAAGAGGCTGGCACCCCAGCGCTGTTGGCCGCCGATCAGCATGGCGACCGCGATGGTCTCGCCGAGCGCGCGACCGAGGCCCAGCATCGTGGCGCCGACGATGCCGGCGAACGAGCGCTTGAGGATGACGCGCCGCATGACCTCCCAGTCCGTGGCGCCCATCCCGTAGGCGGCCTGGATCTGGTCCTCCGGGGTCTGGGCCATCACTTCCCGGGCGATCGCGGTGATGATGGGCAGGATCATGATCGCGAGCACGTTGCCGGCGATGAAGTAGTTGACGTTGCGGGTCGGTCCCTCGAAGAAGGCACCGACGAACGGGACGTTCCCGAAGGTCGAGATGAGGAAGCGCGAGATCGGCTGCAGCACGGCGGGCGAGAAGAACAGCAGGCCCCACAACCCGTACACCACGGAGGGGATGGCCGCGAGGAGTTCGACCGTGTAGGTCAGCGTTCGCCGGATGCGTTTGGGAGCGAGGCGGTTGATGTACAGCGAGATGGCGATCGCCAGCGGCAGCGCGATGGCGATGGCGATCGCGGAACTGATCAACGTGCCGTAGATGAAGGCGAAGGCGCCGTACTCGCCGGTGTACTCACTGCGACTGAAACCGGAATTCCACTCGGCGCTCGTGAAGAAGTCCAGGAAGCCCTGGTACTGGAACACCGGCCACGCGTCGCGGGTGGTGGAGCCGATCATCAGCCCGAGGATCACCAGGACGGAGATCCCGGCGGTCCAGGTGATGCTGCGGAACACGGGGTCGGCCCACCGGCCCGAGCCGGTGGCGCGAAGGTCCGGGCGCCGGTCGGGCGACGTCGACGTCGTCTGCAACGGTGGCCTCCTCGTGAGGGCCGTCCGGGCTGAGACGCACGGCGGTGGGTGCTGCCGGGCAGCACCCACCGCCACGCTGGGCGCGGGCGAGCCGCAGTGGCTCAGTTCTGCGAGTTGATCCGCTCGATGGCGGCGCGCACGTCCGGCTTCACGGACTCGTCGAGCGGCGCGTACCCGAGCTCCAGGGCCAGGTCGTCACCGTTCTCGACCGCCCAGGTCCAGAAGTCCTTGAGCAGGTCGGCGGTCTGGACGTCGTAGCCGCACTCCCAGGCGAAGATCCAGTTGGTGCCGGCGATCGGGTAGCCGTCGCCGCCGACGCCGAGGATGTCGAAGCGGAAGTCGTCCGGGATGTCGATGGTGGCCAGTGCCGCGGAGGTCGCCTCGAGCGTGGGTTGGACCGCGTTGCCGTCCTCGTTGATCACCGACGCGGTCTGCAGCCCCAATTCGAGCGCGTAGGCCTGGTTGATGTAGCCGATACCGCCGTCGTTCTGCGTGATGCCGGCCGAGACGCCCTCGTTGCCCTCGCCGCCGACGGTGCCCGACGGCCACTGCACCTCGGTGCCCTCGCCGAGGGTCCAGGTGTCGGTGTCGGCGTCGAGGTACTTGGTGAACACCGAGGTGGTGCCGGAACCGTCGGAGCGGTGGACCGGGATGAGTTCCTTCTCCGGCAACTCGGCGTCCGGGTTGAGCTCGGCGATGGCGGGGTCGTTCCACATCGTGATGCGGCGCTCGAAGATGTCGGCGATCACCTCGCCGCTGAGCACGAGCTCCTCGAGCTCGGGTTCGTCGTACGCGATGGTGACGGCGCCGAACACGACGGGGATCTCGATGGGGTCGCAGCCGCGCTCGTCGGCGGCCAGTTGCAGGTCGTCCTCGGACAGCACCCGCTCGGACGAGCCGAAGTCGACGGTCTGGCTCAGGAACTGCTCGATGCCGCCGCCCGAGCCGATCGACTGGTAGTTGATGCTGGCGCCCGGGTTGACCTCGGCGTAGTCGAAGATCCATTCCTCGAAGACCGGCGTCGGGAACGTCGCGCCGGCGCCGTCCAGGGATCCGGAGGGGCCGCCACCGGCCTCGCCGTCGTCCTCGGTGGCCGGCTCGTCGGCGGCCTCGGCCGCGGGCTCGTCGGACGTGCCGGTCGCGCCCTCGTCGACCGCGCCTTGGGCCGTCGGGTCGCCGGCGTCGGCGTCGCCGCCACACGCCGTGGCGAGCAGGGAGGCGGCCACCAGTGCGGCGGCGCGCCGGGAGAACGTATGCATGGAGATGTCACTCCTGCGGGAGCGGGAAGCGGGAAACGAACGCCGCCGACGCTACGGAGGCCGTCTGGAGCTTCCCTGGGGATACGCAGAACGCAGGGTGAACGGGGCGCGAAAGCTTCCGTACGAAGGTGACGGGCCGGTTGCCCGACGGGGCGTGCGGACGGTCGGGTCAGCGACCGGCGCCGCGAAGGTCCAGGGCGTCACGCAGGACGGCGACGCGTGGCTCGGCGACGCGGAAGTAGGCCCAGCGCCCGCGTTGCTCGCGCTCGAGGAGGCCGGCGGCCGTGAGCGCCGACAGGTGGTGGCTGACCGTTGGCTGGGAGCGGCCCAGCGGGGCGGTCAGGTCGCAGACGCAGGCCTCGCCGTCGGGGCTGTTGGCGACGAGCGAGAGCAACCGCAGCCGGATCGGGTCGGCGAGGAGTTTGAAGGCGGCGGCCAGCTGCCCGGCCTCGTCCACGGACAGCGCCTCCTGGAGGACCGGGGCGCAGCACGGCTCGATGGTCTGGACGTCCATGCAGGCTTCCTGTCGCGGCTGGTGTGGGAAGAGGGTGCCCGACACATCGATAAGCGTCAATGCGTTCAGCGCACACGGTGACGTTACCCATCGACAATGGTCGATGCGATGTCTACGGTTCTCCGTATCGATGACCATCGATACGTACCCGGCCAGCTGAGGCCCGAAGGAGAAAACGATGTCCCGTGTGCAACTGGCTCTCGACGTGACCGACCTCGACGCCGCCGTCGACTTCTACAGCGCGCTGCTGGGCGTCTCGCCGGCCAAGCGCAAGCCCGGCTACGCCAACTTCGCCGTGGAGGACCCGCCGTTGAAGCTGGTGCTCTTCGAGGGTGAGCGCGGCGGGACCCTCAACCACCTCGGCATCGAGGTCACGGATTCGGACGAGGTCGCGTCCGCGACCGCACGGTTGGACGCGGCCGGCCTCGCGACCGACGAGCGCCGAAGCGAGACCTGCTGCTACGCGACGCAGGACAAGGTCTGGGTCGCCGACCCCGACGGCGCGCGCTGGGAGGTCTACAACGTGCTGGGGGACACCCCGACCTTCTTCGCCGAAGGCGAGGGCCCGGACGGGGCGACGGCCGCCGCCTGCTGCAACTGAGAACGTGGAAGCCGGCACCCGGTGCCACACCTGTGACCCGCCCCCACGCCACGAGGAAGACGTCCCATGGACCCCATCACGCTGCTACGGATCAGCCACGTCGAACAGGGCATCGCCCGCGAACGGGCCGCGTTCCACAACGCCGCGGTGCGACGGCGGCGCGACCATCGGTCCCGACGCTGGCAGGCACTGACCAGCCGGTTCACCGCGCGCCGGGCTCCGGGCGCCCGTGCGGCCTGCACCACCTGCTGACGTCTCAGGCCGCCCCGGCTTCGCCGTCCTCGCGACGACGGGGCGGCGACACCCGCCCCGGGGCGCCACGCCGGACCGCTGGCGTGGCGCCCAGCCGTCGGTGCAGGAAGTCGGCGATGGCGTCGGCGATCTCGTCCGGGAACTCGAGCAGGGCGCCGTGGGTGGCGTCGGCGACGACCGACAACTCCGCGTCGGGCATCGACGCCAGCATCTGCTCGCCGACCGACGGCGGCGACCACGGGTCGGCCGAGCCGACCAGGATCTGCGTGGGGACGTCGACCTCGTGCAACCACGGACCGGCGTCGAACTCGTGCATCCCGCGAGCCACCTCCAGCGCGACGGCCGGGTCGCAGGCGCCGAGGTGGCGGAAGTAGGCGTCCATGCCCTCGGCCGGGGTGTAGGGGCCCAGGGCCCGGATGGCGCGCGCCACCGGCATCGCCAGGGGCAGCCGGGGTGCCCGGGCCGCCGCCCGCCGCAGCGGTCCCGGCACCAGCGGAAGCCCGTGGTAGAGGAGCGGGAACAGGTGCGCGCCGATCCGGCTCCCGTAGAAGGTCTGCATCGGGGAACTGAACGGTCCGGTGACGAGCACGAGGCCGCCGACCAGGTCGGTTCGCGCCCGCCAGACGGCGAGGGCCACCTCGCAGCCCATCGAGTGGCCGAGCAGGACGACGTCGCGGAGGCCCTCGGCCTCGATCACGGCCGTCACGTCGTCCGCGAGACGCTCGATCGTGTAGTCCTCGGGACGGGCGGCCCGCAGCCCGGAGGGGCGCCCTGCCGGGCAGGTGGAGGCGCCGACGCCGCGGTAGTTCAGCACGACCACGCGCTGGCGTTCGGCCAGGGCCTCGGCGACGGGTGCCCAGTGGTTGTCCGGGCACAGATACCCCGCGCACAGCACCAGCGGCCGGGCCCGTCGATGCTCCTCGCCGAGCACCGTGTAACGGATGCGCACGTCGTCGGGGGTCACGGCCTCGCGGTCCTTGGGCCACGCGTGGCCGCCGCGGTCGCCGTTCCAGCGGGTCTCGTGCTTCGTCACCGATCCCTCCGTCGGGTCCGGCCTCGGAGCCGACATGGTTGCACGCACGTTGCTCACCGTGCGCACCCGAGCATTCTCCTGGCGTTCAACCGCCGTTCACCAAAGGGGCGCACACTCGCCTCATCGAGTCGTCCACCTCGACGTCCTCGGCGCGCCCACCGTGGGACACGAGACGTCGCTCGTCCTCCTCGAGTCGCGCATGAGCCCTGAGATCCGCGTCGGCACCTCCCAGGAAACCCACGTGAGCGAATCGTCACCCCTCGATGCCGAGGTGCTCCGCCGACACGGCACGGGCGCCACCGCGGCGGTCAAGGACCCGGTCTTCCGCCTCGAGGGCGTGGAGGTCTTCTACGGCCGCTTCCGCGCGGTGTCCGACATCTCCTTCGCCGTCCCAGAGCGGGAGATCACCGCCCTGATCGGTCCCTCGGGCTGCGGGAAGTCCACGCTGTTGCGGGCCCTGAACCGGATGAACGACCTCATCGACGGTGCGCGGGTCGAGGGCCGGGTCGCCTACCACGGCCAGGACCTCTACGCCCCCGAGGTGGATCCGGTAGAGGTGCGGCGTCGCATCGGCATGGTGTTCCAGAAGCCGAACCCCTTCCCGAAGTCGATCTACGACAACGTGGCGTTCGGCCCGCGACTGATGGGACGGACCAAGAACCTGGACGACACCGTGGAGCAGGCCCTGCGCGGCGCCGCGCTCTGGGACGAGGTCAAGAACTCGCTGGGTCAGTCCGGGCTGGCGTTGTCCGGCGGGCAGCAGCAGCGCCTGTGCATCGCCCGCGCCATCGCGACGTCGCCCGACGTGATCCTGATGGACGAGCCGTGCTCGGCACTGGACCCGATCGCCACGTTGAAGATCGAGGACCTCATGCGCCAGCTACGCGAGGACTACACGATCGTCATCGTGACCCACAACATGCAGCAGGCCGCCCGCGTCTCGGACTGGACCGCGTTCCTGTCGGTCGACATCGACGACACGTCGGGCGACCGCACCGGCGCACTGGTCGAGTTCGACCGCACGGAGAAGCTGTTCACGCAGGCGTCGGACCCCCGCACGGAGGCGTACATCACGGGGCGGTTCGGGTGACCCGGGTGACGGGCAGCTGAGTCCCGACTGAAAGCTTCGGTTGGCGTTCATGATCCGGTCACCTGCGATTCAACGGCCGTAACCACGGGCTTCGTAGCGTGATCCGCAGCTCCTACGTCAGTCGTAGGAGTGCCGCTCACACTCCCGAGGAGATCCATTCGTGCGTGTTTCCCTGCGCGCCGCCCGGCGGACCGCACCGGTCCTGGCCGCGGCACTGCTCTTGTCCGCCTGCGCGGGCGCGGTCCAGGACGACTCGACCGATCCCGCCGCCAACGAAGCCACCGCCGGCGGCGACGCCGGCACCGAGGAGGAACCGACCGCGGAGCCGGCGGACGAGGACGCCTCGGCCGGCGGCGAGTTGTCCGGCACCATCGTGGCCTCCGGTTCGTCGACCGTGGAACCGATCACGAACCTCGCCGCGGAAGCCTTCGCGACCGACAACCCGGGCGTCGGCTTCGACATCTCCGGCCCCGGAACGGGCGACGGGTTCGCCGCCTTCTGCAACGGCGAGACCGACCTCCAGGACGCCTCTCGACCGATCAAGGACGAGGAGGCCGCCACCTGTGAGTCCAACGGCATCGAGTACGTCGAACTCAAGATCGCCATCGACGGCCTGTCGGTGCTGACCAGCCCGGAGAACGACGCCGTGGGGTGCGTCTCCTACGGCGACCTGTACGCCCTGCTCGGCCCCGAGTCGACCGGTTTCGCCAACTGGAGCGACGCGAACGACCTCGCGGGTGAGATCGACGGCACCAACTCGCCCTACCCGGACGCGCCGCTGCAGGTCACGGCGCCGGGTGAGGAATCCGGCACCTACGACACCTTCGTCGAGCTGGTCTTCGCCGGCATCGCGGAGGAGCGCGGGCAGGAGGCCGAGGCCCGCCCGGACTACACCGCGTCGCCGAACGACAACGTCATCGTGGACGGCATCTCCGGTTCGCCGACCTCGCTGGGCTGGGTGGGCTACGCCTTCTACGAGGAGAACCAGGACGCGCTGAAGGCCCTCGAGGTCGACGGCGGCGAGGGCTGTGTGGCGCCCACGGACGAGACGATCGCGTCCGGCGAGTACCCGCTGTCGCGCCCGCTGTTCATCTACGTGTCGCAAAACCGGCTCGAGGACAATCCGGCGCTGGAGGCCTTCGTGGACTTCTACGTCAGCGACGCCGGCAACCAGGCCGTCGCCGACGCCGGCTACGTCCAGCTGCCCGACGAAGAGTGGGCCGCCGCGGGCGCGGCGTGGAACGACCGCTGACGAGGAACGACCGCTGAGCACCATCGCACCACCCCGCCGTCGTGGCGGGACCGGCCCCGGCCGGTCCCGCCACGCGGCATGCGCTTCCCGCGTCGCGGGGAGCCGCCGGGACCGAGAAGGAGGAGTCCTGTGGCCGCCCAGACCACGGTGCCGCCGTCGCTGACCGGGGATCCCGGCCGGCGGCGACGCGAGCGGGTGATCGCCCGCAGCCTGTTCGCTGCCGCGCTGGTGTCGATCCTCGTCAGCGTCGGGATCCTGTACTCGCTGTTCGGTGGCGCGTTCAGCTTCCTGCGTCAGGTCGACCTCGGGCTGCTGTTCACGACCGGGTGGTTCCCGCGCCGCGACCTGTTCGACGTGCGGACGCTGGTGGTCGGCTCGGTGCTGGTGTCGGTGATCGCGATGGCGATCGCCGGGCCCCTCGGCCTCGGTGCCGCCATCTACCTCGCCGAGTACGCCCAGCCGCGCGCGCGTCGTCTGCTCAAGCCCATCCTGGAGATCCTCGCGGGGGTTCCCTCGATCGTGCTGGGGTACTTCGCCCTGACCTGGATCAACCCGAACCTCGTCCAGAGCGTGGTGCCCGGCACGCCGCAGTTCAACCTCGTCTCGGCCGGGATCGGCGTCGGCATCCTCGTCACGCCGCTGATGGCGTCCATCTCCGAGGACGCGCTGCGGGCGGTGCCGATGAGCCTGCGCGAGGCCGCGGCCGGCCTCGGGGCGCGGCGAATCACCACCACGTTCCGGGTCGTGGTGCCGGCCGCGGTGTCCGGCATCGTCGCGGCCGCGATCGTCTCGGTCTCCCGGGCGATCGGCGAGACGATGGTCATCGCCCTGGCCGCCGGCGCCGCGGCCGGTGCGCTGTTCGGCCTGAACCCGCTTCGGGGCGGTCAGACGCTCACGGGCGCGATCGCGTCGCTGGCCGCCGGTACCGACCAGGTCGCCGGCGGGACCTACAGCTTCGAGTCCCTCTTCTTCGTCGGCCTGCTGCTCTTCGTCTTCACCCTGCTGCTCAACGTCGCGGGCGACCGGTTCGTCCGCCGCTTCCGCAAGGCGTACTGATGGCTGTCGTCACGAACCCCGGACGCGAAACGCCCGGCGTCTCCGCGGCTGCGACGGCGCCACGCCCGCTGGTCGGCCAGGCCTCCGGTCTCGCCCGACGGGTGAAGGTCTACGACCGGGTGGGCAAGGCGCTCCTGTCGCTCACGCTGCTGATCTCGCTGGCGGTGCTGGCGATCCTGCTCTTCGACGTGGCCACCAAGGCACTGCCGGTGCTCACGGGACGCCCGGTGGAGTTCCTCACCGGTGGGCAGTCGTCCAACGCCGAGGTGTACGGCATTCGGCAGGGCCTGCGGGGCACGTTCTGGATCGCCGCCTTCACGATCCTGCTGTCGTTCCCGATCGGCATCGCGACGGCCGTCTACCTCGAGGAGTACGCGCCGGACAACCGGTTCACCCGCTTCATCGACGTCAACATCCGCAACCTCGCGGGCGTGCCGTCGGTCGTCTACGGGTTGCTCGGCCTCGCGGTGTTCGTCCGGTTGCTCGGCCCGTCGACGGCCACCACCGACTCGCTGCTCAACATGACCGGCGGTCGCAGCGCCGTCAGCGCTGGTCTGACCATCGCGATCCTGGTGCTGCCGATCGTGATCATCACGGCGGCCGAGTCCATCCGCGCCGTCCCGAACACCCTGCGTGAGGGCGGGTACGGCATCGGCGGCACCAAGTGGCAGGTCACCAGCCGCCTCGTGCTCCCGTCGGCGATGCCCGGCATCCTCACGGGCACGATCCTCTCCCTCTCCCGGGCGATCGGTGAGACCGCCCCGCTGATCGTGGTCGGCGTGACCACCGGCTTCCTCGTCTCGCAGGGCGGCTTCCTCGAGCGCCTCTACGGTCCCTACACGGCGTTGCCCGCCCAGATCTACACGCTGGCGCGGCAACCCCAGGCCGCGTTCCGCAACGAACTGTCGGCAGCGGCCATCGTGGTCCTGCTCCTGGTGACGTTGACGGCGAACGCGGTGGCGATCGTGCTGCGCAACCGCTACGACAAGGGGCGGGCACGATGACGCCGACCGAGGGAGCGAGCGTGAGCGACCCGATCCGCCGACAGGACCTGCCACCCATCCACGAACCGCAGGCCCCGGTCCGGGTGGCGTTCCAGCAGTGGCTCGACGAGATCGACGACGAACTGATCGGGGGTGCGCTGCTGGTGGCCGAAGCGCTGCCACGCTCGGCGCGCGCCTTCCTCGGCCGGGACCTGACCGTCGTGGACGAGGTCCGTGCGATGGCCTCGGACGTCAACGACCGCTGCCGCCGGGTCGAGGAGCAGGGGTTCCTGCTCCTCGCCCGCGAGTCGCCCGTGGCCGGTGACCTGCGCCGCCTGGTGGGCATCCTCCGCCTCGTGACGGCCGTCGAACGCTCCGCCGCGCTCTTGCGCCACGTGGGCGAGGCCGTCGAACGGGTCGACGCACCGATGCTGCCGGCGGAGATCCGTACCACCATCGAGGAGCTGGCTGCCTACACGGCCGAGGTCTTCCGGCGCGGTGTGGACGCCTGGCGACAGCGCGACGGGCTCGCCGTGCACGAGGTGGACCGGCTGGACGAGTCCGTCGACCGCCTCCAGGAGCACCTGCTCGACGCCTCGCAGCGGCAGGTCGACGGGGCGGCCGAGCTGCTGGTGCTCGGACTGCTGGCGCGCTACTACGAGCGCATCGCGGACCACGGGGTGTCGTTCGCCCAGCACGCGACCTTCGCGGTCACGGGTGAGCGCGTCGACGTCGGGCGATGAGCCGGACCGGGGAGGGCAGCGACGTGGGGGCGTCAGCCCGCATCGAACGACGACAGCTCGATGGTCTGTCCCGTGACGGCGAAGACGGCCTGCTCGGCCACGTCGACGCCGTGGTCGGCGTAGCGCTCGAGCTGCCGGACGAGCTGGATCATGTGCGTCGCCCACTGCAACCGGTGCTCGTCCTCGGCGGCCAGGCGCACCAGCCGGTGGAAGATGCCGAGGTACAGCCGGTCGACGTCGTCGTCCAGGCGGGAGCAGGCCTTCGCGGCGTCGACGTCGCGGTGCACGAATGCCTGCAGGGAGCCCCGCGCGACCTCGCGGGCCCGTGCCCCCATCTCCAGCAGCTGCCCGGT
The DNA here is from genome assembly GCF_041821065.1 of Egicoccus sp. AB-alg2. NCBI lineage: Bacteria > Bacillati > Actinomycetota > Nitriliruptoria > Egicoccales > Egicoccaceae > Egicoccus > Egicoccus sp. AB-alg2. The sequence continues at coordinate 209,442 of NZ_JBGUAX010000003.1, forward strand.
CAGCGCCGCGTCCGCCGGCAGGTCGCTGACTCGCTCGACGGTGCGTGCCACACCGACCGCGTAGTCACCCATCCGCTCGACGTGCAGGCTCACGTGGATCAGCGCGGTCAGCAGCCGCAGGTCACCCGCGACCGGGCCGTGCAGGGCGACCGCGGCCAGCACGCCGTGCTGGACCTGCTCGTAGCCACGGTCGACCTCGGCGTCGGCCTCGGCCACGCGCCGGGCGGCCTGGAGGTCGCCGAGCTCGAACGCCTGCAGCGCCTCGCCCAGCATCGCATCCGCCCGCTCGGCCATGGCGACCACGCGCGTCAGCAGCTGGTCGAGCTGGTGTTGGAGATCGTTTCTCACGCGGCACCCCCTGCCGCGGCAGCGTAACCCCACCGTCAGCCCCACCCACACGCACGAGGACGGAACCGAGACATGCCGAAGCTGCTGCTCGTCGAGGACGAGAAGTCGATCGCCGAGGGCCTGGCCATCACGCTGGAGGCCGAGGGCTTCCAGGTCGCGTGGGTGAAGGACGGCCTCGACGCGATCCCCGCCTGGGAGCGGGTCCGCCCCGATCTGGTCGTGCTCGACCTGATGTTGCCCGGGATGTCGGGCACGGAGATCTGCCGGACCATCCGCGCCCGCTCGGACGTCCCGATCATCATGCTCACCGCCCGCGAGGCCGAGGTCGACCGCGTCGTCGGCCTCGAGCTGGGCGCCGACGACTACGTCACCAAGCCGTTCTCGACCCGCGAGCTGGTCGCGCGGATCAAGGCGGTCCTGCGCCGGGCGCCACTGCAGGACCTCGCCGGTGACGTGGCACCGGTCGAGGCTTCCGGTGTGCGGGTCGACCGCGTCCGTCACGAGGTCAGGGTCGATGGGGAGCTGGTCGATCTTCCGCCGAAGGAGTTCGAGCTGCTTGCCTACCTCGTCGAGCACGCGGGACGGGTACTGACCCGCGGCCAGCTCATCGACGAGATCTGGGGGAGCGACTACGTGGGTGACACCAAGACGCTCGACGTGCACATCCGGCGTCTGCGGACCCGGATCGAGAAGGAGCCCGAGACCCCCTCGCGCATCCAGACCGTACGAGGCGTCGGATACCGCTTCGCCGACTCGTGAGCGCGCGCCCGCTGCTGGCCGCACTCGGGCTCGGGCTCGCGGCCTACGCGTTCGCGCGGGTCGCGCCCGGCGGTCTCGGCCTCGCGCTGACGCTCGCCCTGGCCGTCGTGGTCGGTGTGATCGTGGACGCCGCGGAGTCCCGCAAGGTCAGCCGCCTGGCGGAGCGCGTGAACGCGTGGATGAGCGCGGCCGAGCACCGGCCGGTGCAGGTCGGCGGCAGCCACGCCTGGCGGCAGCTGGGCATCGTGCTGAACGCGCTCGGCGCCGCGTACCAGCGGCGCGGCGAGCGGATCGCCCGCGAGCGGCCCTGGCGCCGCGAGCTGGTGGACTCGCTGGTCCAGCCCTCGCTGCTGTTCTCCGGCGAGGGACGCCTGCTGGCCGCCAACGACACCGCCCGCGAGCTGCTCGGCATCCCGGTCGACGCCGGTGACATCACGGTCGTGCAGGCCGTCGGCAGCGCCGCGCTGGCCGGCGCCGTGCGCGAGGCGCGGTCGTCCCGGGTGCCGATCACGGTCGACGCCGAACACGGCGAGCACGAGCTGCGCTCCGTGGTGTCGTTGGTGGGCGACGAGACGCTGATGATCATCACCGACCGCACCCGCGAGCGCCGCGTCGAGGAACTGCGCCGCAACTTCGTCGTCAACGCCTCCCACGAGCTCAAGACCCCGGTGACCGGGATCCAGACGCTGGCCGAGGCCCTGCGCGTCACCATCGAGAAGGACCCCGACCGGGTGCCGTCGCTGGTGAAGCAGCTCGGCGACGAGGCCGAACGACTCGCCCGGCTCGTCCACGACCTGCTCGACCTGCGCCGCCTCGAGGAGCGCGGACCGCTCGAGCGCGTGCCCGTCGACCTCGCCGAACTCGTCCGTCAGGTCGTCGTCGGGCAGCTCCCGCGTGCCGAGGAGCGGCAGGTCGAGATCGGCGTCGAGGCACCCGACCGCGCCTACGTCGCCGGCGTGCCGGGCGACCTCGAGGTCATCGTCAAGAACCTGGTCGGCAACGCGGTGCAGTACAACCGGCCCGGCGGGTTCGTCGAGGTGCACCTCGGCTCGTCGGACGGCGCGTACGTGCTGAAGGTGCACGACACGGGCATCGGTATCCCGCAGCAGGACCTCTCGCGCGTCTTCGAGCGCTTCTACCGGGTCGACACGGCCCGCTCGCGCGAGACGGGCGGCACGGGCCTGGGGCTGTCCATCGTCCGGCACGCCGTGGAACGCCACGGTGGGACGGTCCGGGTGGAGAGCCTGCTGGGGGAGGGCACGACCTTCACCGTGACGCTGCCGGTCGAGCCGCGCGACTGAGGTTCGGCGATTGTGCGGGGGGTCAGCCGCGGCGGTCGTCCTTCGCGGGCTTCACGGGCTTGCCCGACCGCTCGGCCTTCGCGGGCCTCTCGGCCTTCGCAGCGCCGTTCCGCCCGCCGGCGTGCGTGGGCCTGCCGGCGTGGTCGGGCCGACCGGCGTGGTCGGGCCGACCGGCGTGGCTGGGCCGACCGGCGTGCTCGGGCCGACCGGCGTGCTCGGGCCGACCGGCGTGCTCGGGCCGACCGCGGCCGGTCGCCTCGCCCGACGCGTCGTGGTCCTCGGGCGACGGTGCCAGGTCGGCCACCGCCGCGCACAGGGCCTCGACACCGGCCGAATCCGCGAGGTCGAAGCTGCCGAGCTCACCGAGGTCGAGCACGCCGCCGTGCGCGGCCGTGCGCACGAAGGCGCCGTGGTTGGGCAGTCCCGCGACGGGCCGGCCACGCGGCGCACACCGGGCCACCTGCGACACCAGGGCGCCACGGCCCTCGCCCGCCGACTCCCTGTCGTCCTCGGCGTGCTCACCGTCCTCGCGCTCGTCGGCGTCCCCGCCGTCGTCGCCGTCCTCGCCGTCGTCGCGGTCCTCGGCGCGATCGGCATCCTCGACGTCCTCGCCTTCCGAGGTCTCGGCGCTGCCGTCCTCGTCGCGACCCTCGACCGCCTCCGCGTCCTCGTCGTGGCCTTCGACGTCACCCTCGTCGAGGGCGGCGTCGTCCGGCTCGTCCGACGGGTCGCCGGCATCGGTGTCACCGAGCACCTGGCGGATCAGCAGCCCGCCCAGCGTGGAACCGTCGGACTCGGTGGCCGAGACCGGCAGGGCCAGGGTGACGGCCAGCACGGTGGCCAGGGCGAAACTGGGTGCGGTCTTGCGCATGGACGTCCCCTCCGCGTCACGGCCCCAACACGACATCGTCGAGGTATCGGCACCGGCGATGTGCGCACTTGAGCCCGACCGTGCGTCCTGCGGTCCGCTACCGGCCACCCGGCCCGGACCTGGCGGCGCACGGCGGTCCGCATCCGGCGGCTACGGTCGCGGCCATGAGCCGCACCGACATCCCCGCCGACCTGACCCGCGACCGTGGCAAGACGCTGCGGGCCCCGGTGATCCTCGACCTGCTCGCGCGGGAACTGCCGGACGCGACCATCGCGCTGGAGTTCTCCAACCGTTGGGAGCTGCTCGTCGCGACCATGCTCTCCGCACAGTCGACCGACGTGAAGGTCAACGAGGTCACCCGGGTGCTGTTCCGCGAACTGCCCGACCCGAAGGCCGTCGCGGAGGCGCCGCTGGCGCGCATCGAGGAACTCGTCGGCGCGCTGGGCCTGTTCCGACAGAAGGCCAAGAACGTCCAGGCGACGGCCCGACTGCTGCTCGAGCACCACGACGGCGAGGTGCCCGGGACGATGGAGGAGCTCCTGGCGCTGCCCGGCGTCGCGCGCAAGACCGCCAACGTCGTGCTGTCCAACGGCTTCGGGACCCACGTCGGCGTCGTCGTGGACACCCACGTCGCCCGCCTCGCCCGCCGGCTGCGCTTCACGCGCGAGGAGGACCCGAAGAAGATCGAGCGGGACCTGATGCGGCTGTTCCCCCGCGAGCGCTGGCTCGACGTCTCCGACCTGCTGATCCACCACGGGCGACGGACCTGCCTCGCCCGGCGCCCCCGGTGCGAGGACTGTGTGATCGAGCCGCTGTGCCCCTCGTCGCAGGAGGCCGGCCTCACCGACAAGCGGTAGGTCCGGGGCCTCAGCGCCGGCTGGCCACCCGTGACCAGGTCAGGGCGGCGCCGGCGGCGACGGCGAGGATCGCCGCGACGACGGCCTGTGGCGTGTGCAGCGGCTCGTCGATCGCGACCGTCGGGGCGATGATCTCCAAACGGTCGGCGCGCAACGTGATGCCGCCGCCGTCGTCGGGATCGGCTCGCAGCAGGACGCCTTCCAGCAGCAGGATGTCGCCGCGGCGCCCGGGGCGGCCGACGCCGTCGATCTGCTCGTGCAGTCCGTCCGGCAGCCAGACGGCCAGGCCGGTGTTGAAGCCGCGGTGCTGGCGATGTGCGCCCATCGGTCCGACCGAGAGCGCGTAGTCGTCGTCGTTGACCTGGACCCAGACACCACCACGCCGCTGGATGAGCTCGCCGACGGCCTCGCCGACGAACGTGACCCGCAGGCCGTCGAACGCCTCGGGGCAGGCGTAGACGTGCTCGGAGGTGATGCGGCCACCTTCGAGCAGCCCCATCCGCGCCGTCTCCAGCGTCTCGTCGTCGGTGCCGCGGCGGCACAGGGCTGGGTCGGCCTCGAGCGCCACGAGCGGCAGGTCCTCGACGATGAACGGCTCGGTGTCGATGAGCGGCTTGGCGCGAAGCAGCAGTTCCGTCCCGCCGAGGACGGCGACCAGCAGCCCGACGGCGACCACGAGGATCCAGCGGGTCGGGCGCCGGCGGGGAGGGGTCGTGACGCCGCGGCTCATGCGGACGCCCTTCCGCGCGCCAGCGAGACGAGGTAGCCCAGCATTGCGAAGACGGCGACGAACTCCAGGCGGCCGAGCCACATCTGCACGAGGTAGACCGCCATGAGGCCCCGCGGCATCCCGGGATCGGTCACGCCGATGGACAGGCCGATGTTGGACGCGGCCGAGACGGACTCGAAGAGGGTCTGGGTGATGTCGTACTCGCCGTAGGCGAGGCCGATCATCGCGCCGACCAGGTACGTGACGACGAACAGCAGCAGGACCGAGGTGGCGGCCCGTGCGGTCTGGTCGCGCAGGATGTGCCGCCGGCCGGCGTGGTACGTGGTCACCACGACGGCGGACTCCGGGTTGAGCAGCTTGCGGACGTCGTGCAGCAGGGTCTTCGCGGCGATCCCGACGCGGAGGGCCTTGATGCCGCCCGCCGTGGAGGACGCCATGCCGCCCACGGCCATGGCGGCCACGATGGCGGCAGGCGCCAGCACGCCCCAGTCGGTGAGGTAGGTGACGTCGGTGTTGACCTGCGCGCCCGCACTGGACACGGCGGACAGGAGCGTGAAGAAGCCCTTGCGCACGAGCGGTTCCAGGCCGTCGTAGACGCCCGAGCGCACGAGGCCGAAGCAGATCACGGCGAAGAGGAACGACGAGGACAGCGCCAGCGTCTTCGTCTCGATGTGGCGCAGGACCTGCCGCCAGTCGGCGTGCCAGAGCGCGAAGTGCAGCCCGAACGACAACGAACCGGCCAGGAGCAGCACCATGACGACGCTCTCCACCGCGAACGAGTGGTAGTACGCCACGGACGCCTGCATGGGCGCGAAGCCGCCGGTGTCGAAGGCGGCGAAGAACAGCAGCAGCGCGTGGTAGATCGCCCGCCCGGGGGTGAAGCCGGCCACCAGCAACGCGACGAACAGCGCGGCCGTGCCCACCACCAGGAAGGTCGCCGCGACCCGGAAGATGAACCGCGCCGTCCGGATGAAGTTGGGCAGGATGCGCTCGTCGCGGGCCTCGGCGACGTACAGGGTGCCGATCCGTCCGCCGCCGGCGGCGAACAGCGAGAGCACGACGATGATGATCCCCTGACCGCCCGCGAAGTGCAGCAGGTGGCGATAGAAGTCCATCGAGAGCGTCGTGTGGTCCAGGTCGCTGATGACGGACAGGCCGGTGGTGGTCAGCGCCGACATGCTCTCGAAGACGGCGGACAGCCAGTCCTCGTAGTGCCCGGACAGGTGGAAGGGCACGGCCGCGAAGACCGCCCCGATCAGCCAGGCCAACGCGACGGTGACCATGCCGTGGGCCCAGGTCAGCTGCTGACGAGTGGCGAGCTTGGCCTCGGTCGCGCCACCGACGATGCCGCACAACGACGCGCCGATGACGAACGCGGTGAGGGTGTTCCACTCGCGTAGGGCGAGGGCGACGACGGCCGCCAGGGCCATGACCAGGCCCAGGCCGAGCAGCACCTTGCCGAGGTAGAACCCGATCAGGCGCAGGTCGTCGGCGCCGGGACGCAGCAGCACGGCTCAGCCCACCAGGAGCAGCGTGACGGCGGCGATCGCCGCAGCACCACCGATCGCCACGAGGAAGATCACCAGCAGCAGGCCGATGCCCTTCGCCGCGCCGCCGGATCGCCTGCGGTCGGCCGTCGGCCTCACCGTCGACCCAGCAGCGTCGAGGTGATCCGCGCCTCCAGCTCCGGGCTGGTCAGCATGACGACCTCGTCGCCCGGCAGCAGCTGTGCGCCGCCGCGCGGGATGACGGTCTCGTCCCCACGGAAGATGGCCACCAGCACGGCCTCGTGCGGCAGGTCGAGCTTCTCGATGGGCCGCGGCTTCGGGGCACCCGGACCGTCGGGGATGCGCAACTCCACGAGGCTGACCCGTCCACCCTTCAGGCTGGTGAGGTGGATGAGCTCGCCGATGGAGAACTCGTTCTCCAACAGTTCGGAGATCAGGCGCGTCGACGACACCGGCTCGATGCCCAGACGGTCGAAGATCTCCACGTTCTTCGGCGTGTTGACGCGGCTGATCGCGCGCTTGACGCCGAACTCGATCTTGGCGAGCTGGCAGGCCACGAGGTTGTCGTCGTCCTCGTGGGTCGTGGCGACGAAGACGTCGGCGCGATCGGTGTGTGCCTGCTCGAGGTAGCGCACGTCGCACGCGTCACCCTCGATCACCAGCACGTCGGTCTCCGCGACCAGCTGTTCGCAGCGGGCGCCGATGCGCTCGACCACGGTCACCTCGTGGCCCTTGTCGACCATGTCCCGGGCGATGTAGCGGCCGATCTTGCCGCCGCCGGCGATCACGACGTACACGTGCTCACTCCACTTCCGTCGTGAGGCCCCGTCCACCCCGCAGCGCCTCCACGCGCCCGCGGTCGAACGGGTCTCGCACCAGTTCCTGGATGCGCCGGTGCGCGGCCGGCTTCATCGCGGCCGTGACGACGTCGTCGCGTTCCAGTCGGTCGCGGCGGTCGGGAATGAAGACCCGGGTGCCCCGGCGGACGGCGGCGATCCGCAGTTGGCCGTCGATCTCGAACTCCTCGACGGTCGTGCCGTGCCCGCGGGTGTCGATCTCCAGTTCGACCACGGACACGTCCGTGTCGGTGAAGGCGACGTGCAGCGGATAGCTCTCGTCACGGAACTCGTTGAGGAACAGCTTCGCGATCAGCCCCGTGCCCGACACGTAGCGGACCCCGAGCTTGCGGTACACGTCTTCGCGTTCCGGGTTGAACAGCCGTGCGATCGTGCGGGGCACGTCGTAGAGGTGGGTCGCGATCTCCACCGCCATGAGGTTCGCGTTGTCGAAACGCGTCACGGCGATCAGCCCGTCGGCGCGCTGGACGCCGGCCTGTTCCAGCACGTCGCGGTCGGTGCAGTCGCCGACCACGGTCTCGCCGTTGAACGCACTGCCGAGCCGGTCGAAGGCCAACGGGTCGACGTCACAGACGACGACGTCCGTGTCGGCGTCCTCGGAGAGGCGGTCGGCGATCTCCGCTCCCAGTCGGCCGCAGCCACCGATGATGATGTGCACGGCCACCTTCTTCACTCGACGGGCCCGCGCGACGAGGGCATGCCACAGCCCGGTCCTCGGTGACCGGGCCAGGCCACAGTATGCCAACCGACGGGTCGGCGGCAGCCCGCGCCGGCGCATGGCGGCCCCGGACGTGCCCGGACCTCGTCGCTACCCTCCTGGCATGCCTCCCACCACGCTCCTGCTCGCGGCACCGCGCGGTTTCTGCGCCGGTGTCGACCGCGCCGTCCTGATCGTCGAGAAGGCCCTCGAGGCCTACGGCGCGCCCGTCTACGTCCGGCACGAGATCGTCCACAACACCCATGTGGTGGAATCGCTTCGGCGTGAGGGCGCGGTCTTCGTCGAGGACGAGACCGAGGTCCCCGAAGGCGCGGTGATCGTCTTCTCCGCGCACGGGTCGCCCCCAGAGGCGTTCGCCAACTCGAAACGGCTCGGGCACACCCTGATCGACGCGACCTGCCCACTCGTCACGAAGGTCCACAACGAGGCCCGCCGGTACGCCGACGCGGCGATGGACATCGTGCTGATCGGCCACGAGGGACACCAGGAGGTCGTCGGCACGATGGGGCAGGCGCCCCGCTCGATCCGGCTGGTGGAGACGCCCGACGACGTCGACGCGCTGGAGTACGGCGACGACGCCAACGTCGCCTACATCACCCAGACGACCCTGTCGATGGACGAGACGTCCGCGGTCGTGGACCGGTTGCGCCAGCGGTTCCCGCTGCTGCACCAGCCCAAGAAGGACGACATCTGCTACGCGACCCAGAACCGCCAGGACGCGGTCAAGGAGCTCGCGGACGCCTGCGACGTCATCCTCGTCGTCGGCTCGCAGACGTCGTCCAACAGCAAGCGGCTCGTCGAGGTGTCCCGCGACCGCGGCACGCCGGCGTACCTGATCGACTCGGTGGACGACATCGATCCCGCCTGGGTCGCCGAGGCGGACACGGTCGGCCTCACCTCGGGCGCGTCGGCCCCGGAAGTGCTCGTGGACGGCGTCATCGACTGGTTCCGGGACCGCGGCCTGCAGAAGGTGCGCACCGTCACGGTCGTCGACGAGGACGTCCACTTCGCGATGCCGTCGGTGCTCGCGCGCCGGCTGCAGGAGCGCCCCGCCTGACGCATCAGCTGCATCGGCCGTGTCAGCCGCGTCCGCCGTTGCGGCGGGCCTTGACGTAGGCCTCCCACAGCGGCTCGGCCAGCACCTCGGTCTGCCAGGGCCGCAGCTCGACCAGCGCGCACAGCTCCGCGCCGTCGTCCGGTTCGCCGGCCACCGCCCGCCACAGGGGCCGCGACGGGCACAGCACCCCGGCGTCGATCCCGAGGTCCTCGGCCACCTCGGCGCGGGCGCGCCGCAACTCGTCGTAGACGTTGCGGTCGCCGTCGGTCCAGCGCCGGCCGGCCGTCTCGCGCGGCACCGGCGGCGCGGCCATGCCACGCTCGACGGCGGCGAACAGCTCGCCGGCGTGCCGGCGCAGCAGGTTGCGGCGACGCTGGCTGCGCCGGACCAGCTGCGCCTCCGTGCGTGGCGGCTCGGTCGCGATCGAACGGAGCACGTCGTCGTGCAGCAGCCGGTTTGGTGCGATGTCGTGCTCGCGCGCCAGCCGTTCGCGCTCCTGCCAGACGGCACGCAGCACGGCGCGCTGGTGGGGCGCGAGCCGGCCGGCACCCTTCACCCGCGTCCAGTCGCGCGAGTCCTCGCCCGCCCGCTCGATCGTCGCCGCGAGTTCCTGGTCGTACCAGTGGCGGCGGCCGGTCGCCTCCAGGCGGGCCGCGAGCTCCCGCCACAGCGCCGGGAGGTGGACGACGTCGCCGGCCGCGTAGGCGGCCATCCCCTCCGACAGCGGCCGGGCCTCCCAGTCGGCGCGCTGGTAGGCCTCCTTGTCGACGCTCAGGCTGACGCCGAGCACCTCGGCGAGCAGGCTGCCCAGCCCGGTCGGCAGCCCCAGCAACGCCGCCGCGACGGCGGTGTCCGCCATGTGCCGGGGGACCACGCCCTTGGCGGCCAACGGCTCGAGGTCGTTCTCCACCGCGTGCAGGACCGTCAGGCGCCGCCGGTCGAGGAAGTCCGCCACGTCCGGCAGGGCGTGCAGGGTCACGCCGTCCAGCAGCAGGCAGTGTCCGGCCACGCCGATCTGCACCAGCGCGGCGCGCCGGAAGTAGCGGTCGGCGTCGGCCCGTTCCACGTCGACCCCGACCACCTCGGCGTCCAGGGCGTCCAGGGCGCCGACGACGTCCTCGTCGCGCTCGACGAAACGCACCGTGAACTGATCGTGGGCGGGTGTCGGCGCTGCTGCCGCGCTTCCCATGCGTCCTCCCGCGTGCCAGCCCGCAAGGCTAGCCCGTGTCCCGGGAAGGTCATCCTGTGGCACGATGCGCGGTCGCCGACGTACGGCCCGGCGCGCTGACCGCACCCGCCGGAACCCGCCGCCGCTGCTCCGCCAGGAGGCGTGACATGACCGTCCCGACCCTGCTCTGCGTCCACCCGCATCCCGACGACGAGTCGATCGCCTGCGGCGGGCTGCTGGCCAGCACGGTCGCGGCCGGGCGCCGCGCGGTCGTGGTGACCTGCACGGGCGGCGAGGAGGGCGAGAACCTCGCCGGCATCGACCTGGGCGCCGACGACCTGGTCACGCACCGCCGCCGGGAACTGGCCGACGCCCTGGCGGCACTGGGAGTCACCGAGCACGAGTACCTCGGCTACCGCGACAGCGGCATGGTCGGCAGCCCCACCAACCACCACCCCGACAGCTTCCACGGCGCCGACATCGAGGAAGCGGCCGGGCGGCTGGCGGCCGTGGTCCGGCGGGTGCGGCCACACGTGGTCGTCTCCGACGATGCCACCGGGACCTACGGGCACCCCGACCACGTCAAGGCCCACCACGTCACGGTGCGGGCGGTCGCACTGGCGGCCGACCCGCGCGCCGACGTGCCGGGCGAGCCGTGGCGGGTCGTGAAGCGCTACGTCAACGTCATCGGCCGTTCCCGCCTGGCCGCGATGCACCACGCGCTGATCGACGCCGGGCTCGCCTCGCCCTTCGGTGACGACGACGTCGCCGCCGCGGACCTGCCCTTCGGTGTCGACGACGCGTCGATCACCGCACACCTCGACATCGCCGACTGGCTGCCCCGCAAGCGGGCGGCGATGGCCGCCCACCGCAGCCAGATCGGCGAGGACAGCTTCTTCCTCAACGTGCCGCCGGCGATCGCGTCGACGGCCTTCGCGGTCGAACAGTTCGTCCTCGAGGACGGCGCGGCGGCCGGTGACCTGCCGGAGACCGACCTGTTCGCCGGTATCACGGCGGCCGAGGCGCACCCGGCCGCTGGGTAGGGTGGGTGCCCGACCCGCACGCGAGGCAAGGACGTCACCAGGTGGCCGAGTCGCCTGCGCTCACGCCATCGGGCCCGGACGACGACACCTTCCGGGCGGTGCTCGGCCGCTTCGCCACCGGCGTGAGCGTCATGACGACCGTGGCGGACGGGGTCCCGCACGGCATGACCGCCAACGCCGTCTCGTCGGTGTCGCTGCACCCGCACCTGGTGCTCGTGTGCGTCGAGCGGGCGACGGTGATGTCGCAGCGGGTGCGCACCTCCGGGGTCTTCGCGCTCAGCTTCCTGGCCGCCGACCAGGCCGCGCTGTCGGCCTGGTTCGCCGACCCCGACCGTCCGTCGGACGCACGCCAGTTCGCCGACGTGCCCTGCCGCACCGAGGCGTCGGGGGCACCCGTGCTGGAGCGCAACGTCGCCTGGCTCGACTGCCGCGTCCACGCGATCCACGAGGCCGGCGACCACGACGTCGTCATCGGCGAGGTGCTGGACCTCGGCGTGGGCGGACTCGACGACCCGTTGCTGTACTACGCGTCGGCCTACCGCCGCCTGCAGGGCTGATCGTCGTGCACACCCGGACCGTCCCCCTCCGCACCGGCGAGCGCCGGATCACCGACGTCACCGGCACCTGCGCCGCGTTCGTGGCCGAGGTCGGCGGCGACGGCCTGCTGCACGTGTTCCTCCCGCACGCGACCGCCGGACTCGCCCTGCTGGAGACCGGCGCCGGCTCCGACCGCGACCTGGCCGAACACCTCGACGCCCTGCTGCCACGCGACGACCGCTGGCGTCACGCCCACGGCTCGCCCGGCCACGGCGCCGATCACGTCCTGCCGGCGTTGGTCAGCCCCTCGCTGGTCGTCCCGGTCGACGACGGCCGCCTCGCCCTCGGGACCTGGCAGTCGATCGTCGTGGTGGACACCAACGCCGACAACCCCGACCGCACCCTGCGCCTGTCCTTCCTGTCCGGCTGACTGCGTCAGCGGGACTCGCGCCAGCGCAGCAGCCAGATGCCGCCGGCGAGCAGGCACACGACCGCCGCCAGCACCGCCTGTGGCAGGTCGACAGGGATCGGCACGTCGGTCGCCTCGGCCAGGACGTGCAGGTCGTTGGTGCGCACCGTCAGCCCGCCGCCGTCGTCCGGGTCGGCGCGCAGCACGACGCCCTGGATCTCGACCACGTCACCGCGGCGGCCGTGGCGCCCCGGCTCCAGGCCGTCGAGGAACGCGTCGGGGATCCAGACCGCCAGGCCGCTGTTCGCGCCGCGATGGTCGCCGTGGGCCGGTAGCGGACCGACCTCCAGGGCGTAGTCGTCGTCGTTGACCTGCGTCCAGGCGCCGCCGTCACGGTGCAGGACGTCCCCGACGAGCTCGCCGACGTAGCGCACGCGCCGGCCGTCGAAGGCGCGGGGGCAGGCGACGATCATCGCGGACGACACCCGGCCGGCGGGGTCGAACCGCTCGGCCAGGTCCTCGCCCGGGTCGGTGTCCTCGCGTTCGCGCTCGCACCGGACCGGTTCGCCCGCGATCAGCGGCAGGTCGTCCAGCAGCAGGGCCGGGTCCGTGTCGCGCAGGCTCGCGGCATGCAGCGCGTGCAGCCCGGCGACCAGTACCGCGAGGAGGATCGCCGGGGCTATCAGCAGGCGGGCGGCCGGGCCGCGAGGGGCGGCCATCAGCGCCGCCGTCCCAGCAGGGAGATGCCGTAGCCGACGAACGCGAACGCGGCCATGAACTCGAGGCGGCCGAGCCACATCTGCAGGATGAACACGACCTGCAGCAGCTTCGGCATGTCGGGACCGGTGATCCCGACGGACAGGCCGACGTTGGCGGTGGCGGAGACGGACTCGAAGATCGTCTCCGTGACGTCCCACTCCCCGTAGAGCAGGCCGACGAGCGCGCCCCCGAGGTAGGTCAGCACGTACAGCAGCAGGATGGTGGTGGCCGCGATCAGCGCCGGGGGTTTCAGGATGCGGCGCTTGCCGGAGTGGTAGGTCGCGACGGTGACGGCCGACTCCGGCTGCAGCAGCCGACGCACCTCGCGCAGCAGGCCCTTTGCCGTGAGCCCGATGCGCAGCGCCTTGATCCCGCCGGCGGTGGACCCGGCCATCCCGCCCAGTGCCATGGCGACGACGACCGCCCCGGGCGCCAGCACACCCCAGTCGGTGACGTAGAGGAGCCCGTTGTTGACCGCGAAGCCGGTCCCGGAATGGGCAGACACCAGCGTGAAGAAGCCCTTACGGAACAGCTCGTCCGTGCCGCTGTAGGCACCCGAACGGGTCAACCCGTAGACGGCGAGGGCCGTCAGCGCGACCGTGGTGGCGATCAGCGTGCGGACCTCGAGGTTCTTCACGAGTTCGTTGCGGCGCCCGGTCCACAGCGCGTAGTGCAGCGCGAACGACATCGTGCCGGCCACCATCAGCACGACCAGCACCAGCTCGACGCTCGCCGCGTGGTAGTACGCGATCGAGGGCGACATGGGCGTGAAGCCGCCGGTGTCGAAGGCGGCGAAGAACAGGTTGACGGCATGCCACAGGCCGCGCCAGCCGCCGATCCCGGAGGCCCACAGACTGGCCAGCAGCGCCACGGTCCCGGCCACGAGGTACGCGGTCGCGATGAGGTAGATGAACCGGGCCGTACGCACCACGCTGGGGACGATGCGCTCGTCGCGGCCCTCGGCGACGTAGAGGGTGCCGATGCTCGCGCCGCCGGCGGAGAACAGCGACAGCGCCACGATGACGATGCCCTGCCCGCCCGCGAAGTGCGTGAGATGCCGGTAGAGGTTCATCGAGTAGGACAGGTGGTCGAGGTCCTGCACGACCGACAGCCCCGACGTGGTCAGGCCCGACATCGCCTCGAACCAGGCGTCGAGGAAGTCGCTGAAGTGGCCCGACAGGAACAGCGGCACCGCCGCCAGGACCGACCCCAGCAGCCAGGCCAGCGCGACGACGACGGTTCCGTGCGCCCACGTCAGGTGGGCGCGCGTGCGCAGGCGCCACTCGGCCGCCTGCCACACCGCGGCCGCGACGCCGGCGCCGGTCAGCAGCGCCGTCGCCGAGTCCCACTCGCCCAGTGGGACCGCGACCGCGAGCGGCAGCGCCATCATCAGCGCCAGGGCCATCGCGACCTTGCCGAGGTAGAAGCCGATGATCCTGAGGTCGCGGCCGTCGGGACGGAGGAACATCGGGCCGCCCCGTCAGAGCAGCAGGGACGCCGCCCCCGCCAGCACCAGGCCGGCGAGCGCGATCACGGCCGTCGCCGCCACCACCAGACCCATGCCGAGCAGCGCCTCCCGCCAGCCGGGCGGCTCGTTGCGCGACGTGGCGGGATGCACGGCCGGACCCCCGGTGGCGACGACGGGGGTCAGTGTGGCGTACCGAACAGCCGGTCGCCGAAATCGCCGAGGCCGGGGTTGATGTAGCCGTTGTCGTCGAGTTCCGGGTCGATCGCGGCGGTCACGATCCGCACGCCCGGGTTCTCGTCGAGGATGCGGTCGACGCCCTGTTGGGTGGCGACGACCGACAGCACCGTCACCTGCTCGGCGCCCTCGGCGTCCAGGGCCTTGACCGCGTCGGACGCGGAACCGCCGGTGGCCAGCATCGGCTCGAGCACCAGTACCCAGGCGCCGTCCAGCGGTGGCACCTTGAAGTAGTAGCGGCGAGCCTGGAGCGTCGAGGCGTCGCGTTCGAGGCCGATCATGCCGACCAGCGCGGTCGGCAGGACGTCGTGCACGCCGGCGAGCAGGCCCAGGCCGGCGCGGAGGACCGGCACGGCCACGATCGTGCGCCCCGGCCCGACCGCGGGGGACGGGCCGAGCGGGGTCTGCACCGTCGAGGTGGCCCCCGGCAGGTCGGCGACGGCCCGCAGCGCCAGCATGGAGCCCAGCCGCTGGGCGTGGTGACGGAAGTGTTCGGGCGTCGTGCGTTCGTCGCGCAAGGACGCCAGCTGGATGCCGGCGACCGGGTCGTCGAGGACGGTGACTGCGGACACGGCGCACTTCCTTGTCGAACGGCTCGGCCGGGAGGAGTGCGCCGCGGGTGGCGCGCCGGCCGGCGGTAGCCTACGCATGCGCGAGGCACTGCCAACCTGCCGCGGAGGGGTCGATGTCGCTGCGGCCTCGGGGCGCCTGGCGGATCGTGTTCGCCCTGCTGCTCGTGCTGGCGGGTTGCACCGCCGAGGAACCGGCGCCCGCACCCACCCCGGCGCCGGAGCCGTCGGTGGCCGCCACCGGCCCGTCCGGCGTCCGGGCCGGGATCGTCCTGCCTCCGGCCGGTGACGCCAGCGATCCCCAGCTCGCTCAGATCACCGCGGCCATGCGTCCGCTGCAGGCGGCACTGCCCGACCTGGTGACGCAACTGCGGCCGATCACGCCCGACGGTCCCGAGTTCGTCGGTGACGTCGCCCGGTTGCTCGTCGATCGTGGCACCGACCTGGTCTGCGTGGTCGGTAGCGACGGGGTGCGCGTCACCAACCAGCTGGCCGCACGGCATCCGGAGCTGCGTTTCTGCGCCGTCCCCACCGGGGGCAACGAGGTGCCCGACAACGTCCGCATCGTCGACGTGCGGCTCGAGGAGCTCGGCCACGTGGTCGGCGTGGCGGCCGCCGAAGCGGCCGGCGACGCTCCGGTCGCGCTCGTGCTGGCGCCCGACCGACTGGGCTACCAGCGCTTCCGCGACGGGCTACGCGCCGGCGCCGGTGACACCGAGCTGCTCGAGGCGTACCCGAAGTCGAGCGAGGAGGCGCAGGCCGCCGTCGCCGCGGCGATCGACGAGGGTGCCGAGGTGCTCGTGCTGGACGTCGGCTGGCGGCCCGCCGAACTCCTCGAGGTCGCCCAGGACGCCGGTCTGGCGCTGGCGGCACCCCTGCCCGCCCTGGCCGGCGACCGTCTGCAGGCCGCCACCGTGCTGGCCTGGTCCGTGCGGTGGGAGCTGGCGCTCGGGCCGGTCGTGCAGCGGCTGGCCGACGACGACGTCGAGGTGCCGGACGCCGTGGGGCTGGCCGACGAGGCCTTCGTGCTGACGCCCGGCCCACAGGGGGCACGCGGGCCGCTGGACCGCGCGGTCGCGGAGCTGCGGGACGGTGACCGCCAGGCGGTCCCACCGCGCGAGGAGTGAGGAACCGGCGCGGGGAGGAGCCTTGGCCGCCGGGGCACGGGGACGCCACTCCGGATCGGCTCTACGATGCGCCTCCCCGCTGTCACCTTCCCACCTCTTAGAGGCTCTCGTGCGTCGTGCCAAGATCGTCGCCACCCTGGGTCCCGCCCTGGACGACCCCGACCGTCTGCGTGCCGCCCTCGCGGCCGGCGTCGACGTGGTCCGACTCAACTTCTCCCACGGGACCAAGGAGGACCACCAGCGTCGCCTCGACCGCGTCCACGCGCTGGCGGCCGAGGTGGGCCGCAACGTGGGCAGCCTCGGCGACCTGCAGGGCCCGAAGATCCGGCTGGGCATCGTCCCGGACGACGGCGTCCTGCTCGACGACGGCGGCGAGGTCGTCCTGGTCAGCGGTGTGGAGACGCTGGAGCGCTACGACGACGGCGACGGCACCCCGGTCCTGCCGGTCGTGTACGAGCACCTCGCCGAGGACGTCGACCCCGGGGCGCTGATCCTGATGGACGACGGCCTGCTGCGCCTGGTCGTCTCGCGCGTCGACGGCGACCGGGTCCACGCCCGGGTCGTGGCCGGCGGTCCGGCCAAGTCACGCAAGGGCGTGAACCTGCCGGGCGTGGCCGTGTCGGCGAAGTCGCTCACCGACAAGGACCGTGAGGACGTCGCGACCATGGTCGAGATCGGCGTCGACTGGGTCGCCCTGTCGTTCGTGCGCCGACCCGAGGACGTCCGCGAGGTCCGCGAACTGATCCGCCGTCACGGCGGCCAGCAGCCGATCGTGGCCAAGCTCGAGCGTCCCGAGGCGCTCGACAACCTCGAGGACATCATCAAGGAGACCGACGCCGTCATGGTCGCCCGCGGCGACCTCGGCGTGGAGGTCGGGCCGGAGCGGGTGCCGGCGATCCAGAAGGAGATGATCGACCTCGCCAACCGGTACAGCAAGCCGGTGATCACGGCGACGGAGATGCTCGACTCCATGATCCGCAACCCGCGGCCGACCCGTGCGGAGGCCTCGGACGTCGCCAACGCCATCTTCGACGGCACGGACGCGGTGATGCTGTCGGGCGAGACCGCGGCCGGCCGCTTCCCGGTCGAGGCGGTACGCACCATGGCCCGCATCATCGAGGTCGCCGAGGCCGCGTCCGAGCGGCTGCACCCCATCGAACCGGTGACCGGCCAGGTGCTGGGCCGCGTCGTCGCCAAGGCCGCCAAGCAGGTCGCGGACGACGTCGACGCCACCGCGATCCTGGTGTTCAGCTTCTCCGGCCAGTCCGTGCAGCTGGTCTCCAAGTTCCGGCCTACCCAGCCCATCATCGGGTTGACGACCGAGGATGCGACGGTGCGGCGCCTCGCGCTCATGTGGGGCACCAGTGGCGCGGTCGTGCCGATGAAGGACCACTCCCGGGACCTGATCCTCGCCGCCGAGGAGATCTGCCTGGAACGCGGCTACGGCGTGCGCGGGGACACGATCGTGATCGTGTCCGGCATCCCCGGTGGTCACGGGGGCACCAACCGCGTCATGGTCCACCGCATCGGCCAGGCGCCCGACTAGCACGGTGGGGAAGCCTGGCCCGGGGTCGCCGTCCCGAGCCCCGGCCGCGGGGCCGACCTCGCCTGCCACGCGGGCCGACGCCGGCAGGAGGTCGTGGACGCGGCGTCGCCCGGCGCTGCGCGCCGCGGCCGGGGTCTATGCGCTGTTCACGCTCGCCGCGCTCGCCCTCTGGCTCGTCGTCGGTGACACCCCGTGGACGGCGCTGGTCAACCTGGCGACGTTCTGGTGGGCGCTGCCGGCCG
This sequence comes from Egicoccus sp. AB-alg2, assembly GCF_041821065.1. Classification (NCBI taxonomy): domain Bacteria; kingdom Bacillati; phylum Actinomycetota; class Nitriliruptoria; order Egicoccales; family Egicoccaceae; genus Egicoccus; species Egicoccus sp. AB-alg2. The sequence goes on from NZ_JBGUAX010000003.1 coordinate 227,550, forward strand.
TGGGATTGCTGCTGATCGCGCTGGTGTCGCGCGACCTGCGGGCGTTGCTGTGGCTGGCGGTACCCGCGGGACTGTGGGTTTGGGCCTACGGCACCGCGTTCGTCTCGGCGTCGCCGGACCTGGCCGCCGACCTGCGGATCGCGAGCTTCAACACGTTCGTCCACGTCGATGGCGAGCAGCACGTGCTCGACCTCGTCGCGGAAGCGGACCCCGACGTGCTGGTGCTGCAGGAGGTCTTCCCGCCGCGACAGGTGGTGCTGGAGCAGGCGCTGGCGGACGTGCTGCCCCACCATCACGTCGAACAGAGCCCGGGCGTCGGCGGGGTGGGAGTGTGGTCGCGGCACCCGATCACCGACGTCCGCCTGGTCGACGAGGCGTCGGAGGTGTCGCGCACGACCTTCGTGGTGACGCTGGACGTCGCCGGGGAGCCGGTCCAGGTCGTGCCCGCCCACCTGATCTCGCCGTGCCCGCGCTGTGGCGCCTCGATCCTCGAACGTCTGGAGCTGGAGGGCGACGTACGCCGCGCGGAGATCGGCAACGTCCTGGACGCCTTGGCCGACGACGTCCCGGTGGTGCTGGCCGGCGACCTCAACTCCAACGAGCGGTCGGTCGCCTACCGCCGTCTGGCCGCGGCCGATTTCCGCGACCCCCAACGGGAGGTCGGGGAGGGCATGGGGTTCACCTGGCCGGCCGACCGGAGCGTGCCCGCGGTGCTTCGCATCGACTGGATACTGGTACGTGACCTGGAACCGGTGGCCGCGTGGGTCGGCGAGGGGCGCGGCTCGGACCACCGGCCCGTCGTCGTCGACGTCGCCTTCCCGGCACAGGAGGACTGATCCGGTGGATGTGCCGTCCCAACTGGTAGACGAGCACTACTGCCTGCTGTCGACCCAGGGCCGGGTGACCGCCCGGCGGCACACGGCCGAGCTGTGGTTCGTCCCGGCCGAAGGCGGCGTCTACCTCATGTCCGGCTCCGGCGGCCTGACCCAGTGGTGTCTCAACCTGCAGTCGGAGGAGCAGGGGGTGCTGCGCATCGACGACCACGCCTGGCTCGGCCGCGCGTCGTTCCTGCAGCGTGACGACGAGCGGCGCGAGCGGGCCCTGCGCGCGTTCCACGACAAGTACGACCCGCCGGGCAAGGACCGCTTCGAGCCCTGGATGCGCAACGCCACCGTGCTCACGCTGGTGCTCACCCGGCAGCTGGAACCCTGACCGGCGCCCCGCCGCCGCTGCCGCCGGGCGGACACCCCGAGCCGCCCGCGGCGCTGACGCCGTTCCAGCAGGCGGTCGTCGAGCTCGTGCGCCACCTGGCTCCCGGCGAGGTGCTGACCTACGCGGATGTCGCGGCGGAGGTGGGGCGGCCCGGCAGCGCACAGGCCGTCGCCAACGTGCTGCGCCGCGTCCCCGGCCTGCCGTGGTGGCGGGTCGTGCCATCCACCGGCCGGCTGTACCGCACCCACGCGCCCGTCCAGGCGCCCCTGCTCCGGGCCGAGGGGGTCGACGTCGACGACCGCCGCGTCCGCCCGAGTCACGACCAGTCGCGGTAACCGGCCGGCGCCCGACGGGCGAGGGCCAGCTCTGGCAGGTTGCTGGTCGCCAGCACCACCAGCCCGGCCGTCGGCGAGCCCCACGCCGCCAGTCCCGCCCCGAGCATCGCGGCGATGGTGACGAGGTAGCCGGCCACCACCCAGCGGAACAGGCCGGGCGGCGGCGGGCGGCGCCAGCGCTGCGCCCGCTGGGCGTGGCCGACCAGCGCCAGGAACAGGGCGAGGAGCGCGACGAACGCGGCCACGAACAGCAGCACGGCCGCCCGGTTCGTCGGATGGCGACCGAGCAGGCCGGTCGGGAATGGCACCAGTGCGACGACGCCCAGCAGCGCGAGGTCGAGGGCCACGAGGGTCCGGTCCGTGGCCGCCAGCCTGGCGAAGAGCTTGTGATGCTGCCACCAGACGTTGGCGACCAGGGCGAAGGCGAGGAAGAAGACGGCGATCCGGGGTGCGAGCGAGGCGAGTTCCGCCCCCAGGCGTTCGGCGGGGACGTCGGGCACCTCGATGCCCAGGACCAGCAGGGTCATCGCGATGGCGAAGACGGCATCGCTGAGGTTGACCACCCGGGCGAACTCGACCGTCTCACGGGTGTGGACGCCCGCGCCCACGTCCCGTTCGGTCGTGACGGCGGCCATGGTCTCCTCGACGGCTCCGTTCCGCCCAGCGTGGCGGATGCCGGGCGGTGGCCGCAGAGGCCTTGGTCCCCGGACGGCAGGGCTCAGCGGCCGACGTCGACCGGCGTGGCGGGCGGGCCCTGCGTGAGCAGGGCGGCGAGGTGCTCGGGCAGCGCCGCGGGCGCCAGGATCTCGCGGGTGGTGGACAACTCGTCGAGGCGCCACCACCGGGCTTCCTCGGCCCCCAGGTCGTCCAGCGGTGCGGCGGCGGCATCCACCTCGGCGCGGGCCAGGAACCACCGCTCGTCCTGGTCCAGCCACAGGCCGCGGAACGTGAACGTCACCCGCCGCGACCACACCCACGGCCCCAGCTCGGGGGCGATGCCGAGCTCCTCGCGCAGCTCGCGGATCGCCGCCTCCTCGTGGGTCTCGTCCGGCGCCAACCCGCCGCCCGGTGCGGTCCAGACCCGTCGGCCGGCGCCGGGCGTGTGGGCGACCAGCAGCATCCGCTCGAGCGGGTCGAGCAGCACCACGCGGGCGGCCCGCCGCTGCAGCGGACGTGTCTGCGTCCCGACGTCCTCGGGCTCCGCCGGCAGCCGGGGATGCGGCGGCACGACGCGTGACGCCAGCACGGCCTCGGCGTCGACGACCTGCAGCTGCCCGTCCCGATCGACGAGCAGCAGCACGTCGTCGTCCATGACCAGCAGCCGCCCGACCACGTCGGTGGGCACGGGGCCCCGCTCCGGGTCGGGAACGAGGTGGCGCACCGCCACACGTGCGCCGACGTCCGCCGGGGTGACGCGACGGGCGTAGCGGGTCTGCAGGCCGGGAACGGGGCGGGGCGTGTCACTCATGCGCCCGACCGTAACGGACCAGTGCGCCAGCCGTGCCGGACGGCTCAGGCGTGGGCGGCGCCGCTCTCCGCGTCGACCAGCGCTAGCCGCCGGTCGTAGACGCGCTGGAACCACGCCAGACGCCGGCCCAGGTCGGCGGCGTCGAGGTGCGGGTCGCCGACCACCGCGAGGGTCACCACCTCCCCGTCGTCGTTCGCATGGACGTCGTGGACCGCCTGGTCGCGGGCACGGTCCAACACGTCGGCGAGCTGCAGCAGCGGCAGCAGCCGCTCGAGGCGTTCGCGGCGGTCGCCGTCCAGCGACGCGGCCGGCGCGAAGCGGCGGTCGACGCCGCGCGCGCCGTGGAAGCGCACGAGCGTAACCAGCATGGCGACGTCGTGGGGTGGGAAGCCGCGCAGCTCCGCGTTCTCCACCAGGTAGGCGCCGTGCCGGTGCGAGCGCCGCAGGGCCAGCGCCTCGCCGACGGTGTGCAGGCGGGCGGCGTGCTGCAGCAGTTCGCGGTCGTCGTCGCCCAGCCCGTGCAGATCGACCAGTTCGTCGAACAGCAGCCCGGCCAGCTCGGCGACGTGGCCCGGATGCGGGTCGCCGGGCAGGAACGTGGTCGCCACCCGCTCGACCTCGCGGCGGCGCAGCTCGGCCCCCGGCAGCACCTTGGTGACGCCCATCGCGTCGAGCAGCAACCCCTCGCGCAGACCCCAGTCGCTGACGGTGACCCGTTCGATGCCGAGCCGTTCGAACACCTCGACGAGGATCACCGCGGCGACGTGGATGTGGTCCGCGCGCGTGTCCTTCATGCCCGGCACGTCCAGGCGACCGCCGTAGTCGAGGGCGAGCAGCCGGTCCCGGACCCGCCGCAGCTGCCCGGTGGTCAAGCCCAGGTGGTTGGTGACGCTCTCCGCCGGCAGCCACATGCCGTCCTCGACGGCGACCAGACGCGCCAGCGCTCGGACGGTGCCACCCAGGGCCACCACCGTCGCCGGTGCGCGTCGGGTGATCTCGTCGACCAGCGGCACCACCTCGGCGTCGACGGCCGCGACCAGGCGGCGCCGGTCGGCCTCGCTCGGCGGGTCCTGCTCCAGCAGCGCCGACGACCGGCTGCCGCCCAGCGGCGTGGACGCCGCCCAGTCGACGTCGCTGCCGCGGCCGACGGCGAACTCCAGCGAACCGCCGCCGAGGTCGAGCACGAGCACGGGCTCGACGTCGACGGCGACGGAGGCCCGCACGCCGAGGTAGGACAGCCGCGCCTCGTCCAGCCCCGGCAGCACCCGGACCGGCACGCCGGTCGCCGCCTCCATGGCCGCCAGCACCTCGGGACCGTTGTCGGCGTCGCGCAGCGCCGCGGTGGCGACCGCGGTCACCTCCGTCGCGCCGCTGCGGCGGGCGAGGTCCGCGAGGTGGCCGGCCGTCGCCGCCGCGTGCTGCCGGGCATCGGCCGGGATCGCGCCGTGGCGCGCGACCACGGCACCGAGGTGCAGCATCTCGCGCTGGCGCAGGACCGGCACGACACGGCCGTCGTCCATCTCCGCGACCAGGACGTGGAAGGAGTTGCTGCCGAGGTCGAGGACGGATGCGCGCATGCCGCCGAGCCTAGGCCGGCGGGGGCAGGTAGCGGGCGGTGTGCGGCGAACGCGGATCACCGTCGAGCACCCAGGTGCTGCCCTTCTGCCAGCGCAACTGGTCGCGCCGCCCGAGATCGACCCCGCGGGTGTACAGGTCGTGCACGACGGAGCCGATCACGTCGCCGTGCGAGCACAGCACCGCGGTGGCGTCGGCCACGCGCGCGAGCAGGCGGTGCACGACGTCCAGCGGAGTGCCCTCGGCCAGGGCGTCCTCCTCCTCGACGTCGAGACCGCGGGTCTCGGCCAGCGGTTCGACGCTCTGCACGCACCGCGCGTACGGGCTGGTCAGGATGCGGGTGATGTCGTGACCGGCGTACGCCTCGATCAGGCCCTTGGCCTGGAGCCGTCCGCGGTCGGACACCGGTCGCAGCCGGTCGTCGCCCGCCCACCGGTCACGCTCCCCGGCGTGGACGTGGCGCAGCAGCAGCAGGGTCACGGGCGGGCCTTTCGTACTCGGCCGGTCGGCGGATCGTCGCAAGCGTCAGCGCAGCCGCTGGCGGGCGCGTTCCCGCAGCGTCTGATGGGTGTCGAGCCCGACTGTCGGCTCGACCTGCTGCCAGGTCGTGTCCGGTTGCAGCGTCCAGGCCAGCAGGTCGTCGTGCAGGCAGACCTGCAGGATCTCCTCGAGCCGGGCCTGCAGGGACGGGTCCTCGATGGGGACCAGTGCCTCGACCCGACGGTCGAGGTTGCGCGGCATCCAGTCGCCGGAGCCGATCACGTAGTCGTAGCCCCGGGTCGGGCTGCCGAAGCGGTAGATGCGCGAGTGCTCGAGGTAGCGGCCCACGATCGAGCGCACCCGGACGTTCTCCGACAGGCCCGGAACGCCGGGCCGCAGGCAGCACACGCCCCGCACGATCAGGTCGACAGGGGTGCCGGCCTGCGAGGCGGCGTAGAGGCCCTCGATGATCCGCGAGTCCACCAGGCTGTTCATCTTCGCCAGGATGTGGCCGTCCTCGGCGTCGCGCTCGCGTTCGATGAGCTCCAGCATCCGGCGGCGGAACGTCGTCGGCGCCACCAGTAGCTTGCGGTAGTCGGACTGCCGCGAGTAACCGGTCAACACGTTGAACAGGTCGCTGAGGTCCGCGCCGATGTCCGGGTCGGCGGTGAGCAGGCCGAGGTCCTCGTAGATCCGGGCCGTCTTGTCGTTGTAGTTGCCGGTGCCGACATGGGCGTAGCGGCGGACGGCGTCGCCGTCGTCGCGCACGACCAGGCAGGTCTTCGTGTGGGTCTTCAGGCCGACCACGCCGTAGGCGACGTGGACGCCGGCCTCCTCCAGGACCCGGGCCCACTCGATGTTGGCCTCCTCGTCGAACCTGGCCTTCAGTTCGACCAGGGCGACGACCTGCTTGCCCTCGGCGGCGGCGTCCAGCAGGGCCTGCGAGATCGGGCTGCTGCGCCCCGAGGTGCGGTACAGCGTGATCTTGATCGCCAGGACCTGCGGGTCGGTGGCGGCCGCCTCGAGGAAGGCGCGCACCGACGTCGTGAACGAGTCGTAGGGGTGCTGCACCAGCACGTCACCCTCGCGCAGGGTCGCGAAGAGGTTCTGGTGCTCGCCGTTCAGGGTGGCGGCGAGACGAGGCTGGGTGACCGACACCAGGGGCGGGAACTTGAGGTCCGGCCGGTCCAGGTCGTACAGCGCCCACAGCCCCGACAGGTCGAGCGGTCCGGGCAGCGAGATCACCTCGTCGCCGGTGATCTCGAGCTCGCGCTGCAGCAGGTCGAGAACGGCGCGGGACATCGCGTACTCGACCTCGAGCCGCACGAGACTGCCGAAGCGGCGGCGCGTCAGCTCGGTCTCGATGGCCAGCAGCAGGTCGTCGGCCTCGTCCTCCTCGACCTCGAAGTCGGCGTTGCGGGTGACGCGGAAGACGTGGTGTTCGACGACCTCCAGGCCGGGGAACAGCCGGTCGAGGTGGGCGGCGATGACCTGCTCGAGTGGCACGAACCGCTCACCGTCCGGCAGGACGACGAAACGCGACAGCAACGGCGGGACCTTGATGCGCGCGAAGCGGCGCTCGCCGTCGTCCGGGTCGCGCACCACCACGGCGAGGTTCAGCGACAGGTTCGACAGGTACGGGAACGGGTGGGCCGGATCCACCGCCAGCGGCGTGAGCACGGGGAAGATCTGGTCGTCGAACACCTTGACCAGGTGCTCCCGGTCGTCGTCGTCCAGGGTCTGCCAGTCGGAGAAACGGATCCCCTGCGCATCGAGCGCCGGCACCAGCTCGTCGAGGAACAGCCGGGCCGCCCGGCCCGACAGCTCGGACACGTACGCGTCGATGACCAGCAGCTGCTCGGAGGGGCTCATGCCGTCCGCGCCCGAGCCGGTCACGCCGGCCGAGACCTGCTCCTTCAGCCCGGCGACCCGCACCTGGTAGAACTCGTCGAGGTTCGACGTGAAGATGGCCAGGAACTTGGTCCGCTCCAGCAGCGGTACGGCCGGATTCTCGGCCAGCGCGAGGACCCGCTCGTCGAACTGCAGCCACGACAGTTCGCGGTTGAGGTGGCGCACCTGGTCGTCGTCGCCGGCCGGGTGGAAGTCCAGGATCGACTTCGTCCGGCGCCGCTCGTGCCTCACCGGCACCTCACCCGGCACGATCGCGGGCGCGGGCAGCACGCCGTCCGTCGTCGCGGCGAGGTCGACGGCCTGTTCGGAGACGGACGGGGCCGTGCGGGAGGTCGATCGGGCTCGCGCATCGGTCACGGATGATCCTTCCGCCGGCGGACCCCCGCCGCTGCGACGAAGCTATGCCACGCAGGTGAACGCCGGGTGACGTTTCGTCCGGCAGGCGGGACGACCGACCGGTGTCGTGTCTTCGTCGCCCGGCGCAGTAGGTTTGGGGCCGGCACCTCGGACGTGCGGCCCACCCATCGTCTCGCACGGACGAGGACCAGCGCCTAGCGTGCGCACGAGCACCGAGGAGGTCCGCGTTGACGTACACCATCGCCGAGCCCTGCATCGACGTGAAGGACAAGGCCTGCGTCGAGGAGTGCCCCGTCGACTGCATCTACGAGGGTGAGCGGATGCTCTACATCCACCCCGAGGAGTGCATCGACTGCGGCGCCTGCGAGCCGGTCTGTCCGGTCGAGGCCATCTTCTACGAGGACGACGTCCCGGACGAGTGGCAGCAGTTCACGCCGATCAACGCCGAGTTCTTCGCCGACAGCGTGACCGGCCTGGGCTCACCGGGCGGCGCCGCCACCGTCGGTGCCGTGGCCAAGGACCACCCGACGGTTGCGGGCTGGGAGGGCTGACCCCCCGCGTCACGCTGCCGCACGCCCGGGAGCGCCCCGAGCGCCCCGTCCGCATCTGCGGCACGCGTTGACTCGCCGTGGCCACGGCTCGTTAGACTCGTGCCCAGAGTGGTCCGGTCGTGGAGTACGGACCCGGATCGACCTCGCGAGGAGAGCCGCGTGACGTACGTCATCGCCGAACCGTGCATGGACGTCAAGGACACCGCCTGCGTGCAGGAGTGCCCGGTCGACTGCATCTACGAAGGCGACCGGATGCTCTACATCCACCCGGGTGAGTGCATCGACTGCGGCGCGTGCGAGCCCGCCTGCCCGGTGGAGGCGATCTTCTACGCCGACGACGTGCCTTCGGAGTGGAACGAGTTCACCGCGATCAACGCGGAGTACTTCGAGCCCAGCGTGACCGGTCTCGGCTCCCCGGGTGGCGCCAGCAACGTCGGCGTCAGCAACGTCGACCACCCCAAGGTCTCCGCGTACGAGATCCCGGACGCCACCTGAGGGCCGGCGTCCGTCTCGTGGAGCGGTTCCGGCGCCGGCGTCGGCGTGACGCGCCGGACCCGACGGCGCTGGTCGCCGAGCACCTCGAGGCGGGACGTCCCACGGGTTGGTTCGAGCCGCTGTACGCCCGTGCGGACGGCGATGCCGGCGCGATCCCGTGGGCGCACCAGACCGCGCACCCCTACGTCGTCGACTGGCTCGACGACCCCGTGGTCGAGGTGCCGGGCCGGCGTGCCGTGGTCGTCGGGTGCGGCCTCGGTGACGACGCCGCCGAACTCGCGCGGCGCGGGTTCTCCGTGGTGGCGTTCGACGTGTCGCCGACCGCGGTGGACTGGGCCCGCCGCCGCTTCCGCCGGGCCGACGTCGACTGGCGGGTCGCCGACCTGCTGGACCTGCCCGACGACCTCGTCGGCGCGTTCGACCTGGTCGTGGAGGTGCGCACCGTCCAGTCGCTGCCGGGCGTGGTGCGCGACGCCGCCATGCACGCGATCGGGACGCTGACCGGTCCGGGCGGGGTGGTGGTGGCGGTGACCCTGGTGGCCGGCTCGAACGAGGTGGCGAAGGCCTGGCAGGGTCCGCCGTGGGCGCAGGCACCCAGCGAACTGGCGGCGTACCGCGCCGCGGGCCTGGAACGGGTCGCGCTGGAGCATCCCGACCCCGACGAACGGGGCGTCATGGAGGTCCGCCTGACCCTGCAGCGCCCGCCGGCGGGCGGCACGGAGGGCGGGCTGCCCGGTGGCGGACTGCCTGGTGGCGGCCTGCCGATCATCCCGACCGGCTGAGGTGCCTGACCGGCGCCGGTGTGCCCTTGGTGGCGTGTCGGCCGGGTGGGCGTGTCGGGCGAGGGTCGGCTCGTGCGGAGACCGGCTCGCGCGGTGTCGTCAGTCCGGCAGGTGCGCCGTGAGTGCCGCGATGTCGGCGTCGAGGTCGGCGAGCACGGCCGTCGCGTCGGCCTCGCGCAGGCGCCGCTTGGTGCCGGCGTAGGCCCGGGCCGGCAGCGTCGCGAGCTCCGCCGCGCGGGTGCGGGCCGTGCCGACCACGTCGAAGGCGTCGGCGGTCTCGTCCGCGAAGCCAACCTCGACCGCCGCGGCGGCGTCGACCCGGCGTCCGGGCAGCAGCAGGTCCTCGAGGCGGTCGGCGCGGACGTTGTGGCGCGCCAGCGCGATGCCGAACTGCGGGAGCTCGAAGTCGATCTGCGTCTCCGTCAGCCCCCACCAGCCGCCGTCCGCGGCGACGGCATGGTCGCAGGCCATGCCGAACATGGTGCCCGCGGCGATGGCATGGCCCGTGGCGGCGCACACGGTCGGCCGCGGGTCGGTCCACCAGCGCATCAAGCAGCGGCCGAACGCCACGAGCAGTCGCTCGACGCCCTCGCGGCCGTTGGCGGCCATCCACTTCACGTCCAGGCCGGCGGTGAAGATGTCCTCGCGGCCGGCCAGCACGACTGCGCGGGCGTCGGTCTCCTCGTCGAGGACCGCGATCAGGCCGTCGAACGCCTCTGGCTGCAGCGCGTTCTTCTTGCCGTCGTCGAGCGTCACCGTCAGCACGCCCGCGTCGTCGAGGTCGCGGCGGATCTCCATCGTCTCTCCCGGTCGCCGTGGCGAGGCGCGATCCTAGGTGGCGCCGCCGTCGCAGCGGGCACGCGACGCCGTGCCGGTTCGACCGCCGGGCCGACGTGCGGGACGTGACCGGCTCAGACCAGCAGGCGGGCCGGCGCGCGGGACGTGACCGGCTCGTAGGTGTGCCACGCGGCGGCCAGGCGCCGCACGCCCTCGCGCAGGACCGGTTCGGGGCGCGAGAACACCAGCCGCAGCCCGCGCCGGTTGCCCTCGTCGACGGACAGGGCCGGACCCGGGACGACCGACACCCCGTGACGCAGGGCCAGCTCGGCGAACTCCTCGGCGTTGCCGGACGGCAGCGTGACCCAGACGGACAGCCCGCCCTCCGGGCGGCGCCAGCGCCAGGTCGGCAGGTGGTCGGCCAGCAGGTCGCAGAGCAGGTCGCGCTGGGGGATCAGCTGCGCGCGCCGTTCGGCCAGCACCTCCTCGGCGTGCTCGAGCAGGCGGACGGCCAGGAGCTGGCTCAGCAGCGGCGTGCCCAGGTCGGCCACCGTCTTGGTCGCCAGCATCCGCACGCTCCAACTCGTCGGCGAGCGCAGCCACCCGACCCGGAGACCGGCCCAGAACAGCTTGGCGGTCGAGCCGAGCGTGTGGACGGCACCCTCGCCGTTGGAGAACGCGGCGATCGGCGGCGGCAGCGGCGGGCCGTCGAGGTGCACGTCGCCCATCGCGCGGTCCTCGATGACGACGATGTTGCTGCGATCGGCCAGGTCGGCAACCGCGCGGCGGCGGTCCTCCGGCAGCACCGCGCCGGTGGGGTTGTGGAAGTCGGGGGAGAGGTAGATCAGCTTGGGTTCGGTGCGCGCGATCAGATCGGGAAGCGTGTCGGTGCGCACGCCGTGCTCGTCGACCGGCAGCGGCACCATGCGGGCGCCGAAGCGCCGGAAGACGTCCAGCGCGCCGGGGAAGGTCGGGCTCTCCACCAGCACCGTGTCACCACGCTGCAGGGTCTGACGCGCGACCAGCGAGATGGCCTGATGGGCGCCGGTCGTGACCAGGACCTGGTCCTCGGTGGAGGGCAGCCCGGCGACGGCGAAACGTGCCGCCACGATCTTGCGCAGCGCCCGCAGGCCGTGCGGCACGTAGCCGTGGTGGGCGACCAGCGAGGAGACGTCGCTGGCCGACAGCGACGAGAGCAACTCGATGACCCGCGGGGAACCGGTCACGGCCGCGACCGACAGCTCGACGACGTCCTCATCCGCCGCGGCCGGCGGCTCACCGGGGCCGCTGCGCTGGTCGGCCCGGTCGTCGGAGAGGAACAGTCGGGCCGTCGCCACCGCGTCCACGCCGCCCCGGTCCTCGCCCTCCGGCCGCCGCACCCACGTGCCCGACCCCTGGCGGCTCTCCAGCCAGCCCTCCGCCTTGAGCCGGTCGTAGGCCGCGACCACCGTGGCGCGGCTGACCGACAGCGAGCGCGCCAGCACCCGCTCCGGGGGCAGGACGGTCCCCAGCGGGATCTCGCCACGGTCGACCGCGTGCTTGAGCCCGTCCGACAGCTGCCGGTACAGCGGCCCGTCCCCCGACAGGACCGCGGCCAGGATGCCCGCCAGGTGCGGTCCACTTTCGCGGATTGGCTCTTCCAATGGCAGTCCAATACGGAGGGATAGTGGAGTTGGACCGGAACGCCGGCCGTGGTAACGTACCTCTCAGCAGGCCAAAGGGCACGGTTTCGGCCCTCCCACCGAGATCGAGTACCAGGCCAAACGGAGTCGAACTCCGCGGCGATCGGGACCGGCTCTCCCGCCGGCCCCACCGCGAGACTCCACGACAACTGCATAAGACGTACGCGAGGCGGCACGCTCCCTCTCCCCGCCGACTCGCGTATCGCTCGGGCCACGACGGGTTCGCCCTCTCCCACCCGGCGGCTCTCCCACCGCCCGGATGCTCTCTCTCCCAAAGTCGCATCCTCTCGCGAACCCCGAGTCCGAGCCCACGACGTCCCCCCGGCCCTCCCACCGGGGGGACGCTTCGTTTCCCGCCCGTTTCCGCAGCACCTGCTCCGGTTGCGGGTCGATGGCCGCCCCGCGTTTCCCGCTGCGGGCAGGGGGTGGTCTCCGGCGGGCGTTCCGTGCTCCCGCTGCGGGCGGGGTGGCCGCCTGCGCAGGGGGCGTTCCGCCCCGGCACACGCTCCACTCGTGGGTCTCGCTTCGCTCGCCCCACAGCCCCTGCTCCGGCGACAACCCCGCCCTCCGCTCCCCTTGCCCCGGGCCACCTCGCCGCGCCCGCCAGCCACGTCGCCGCGGGAGACGGCAACGGTCGCGTCTTGCTGCCGGTCGGGGGCGCTCAGGTGCGACCGGTGCGTGCAGGCGCGACTGGGCTGCCTCGGCGCGCGTGGTTGCCGAGCTCCGCCGCTTCGTTCAGGCGAAGGGGAGGGTGGGGGTGCCTTCTTGACCGTCGAGGAGGCGGACGCGGACGCCGCAGTCGCGCAGGAAGTCGCGGACCTCGTCCCAGCCGTCGTAGCGGCCGCCGCCGGCGACGACCTCGCCGACGCCGGAGTTGGCGATCAGTTTCGCGCAGCCGAAGCAGGGGGCGCCGGTGCAGTACAGCGAGGCACCGCTGCGTTCCTCCGGCGAGGAGAACAGCAGGGCGTTGGCCTCGGCGTGGATGGCGATGCAGCGCTCGTAGTCGTGGCCCTGCGGCGCGTCGGACGCCGCCCGCGGGCAGGCGCCCTCGTCACAGTGCCCGAAGCCGGACGGGCCGCCGTTGTAGCCGGTGGCGACGATGCGCCGGCCCTGGACGATGACGGCCCCGTGCTTCCGACGGGCGCAGGTGGCACGGGTCGACGTGGTGCGCGCCAACTCGAGGAAGTACTCGTCCCAGGATGCCCGTCGCCCCACCACCACGCCCCCTCACCGAACGCCGAGGCGAGCCTAGCCACCCCACCCACCCCACCCACCGGCCGGCCCCCGGTCGCGCACACGCGCATCGGTCGCGGCTGACCGCCAGCGCCGAGCAGCGAGGCGCGACGGTTGCCGGCTCCCGCGACGACTACCGACGTCCGCGACGAGGCGGTCCGGTCGCGCCTACCCGCACCGGTCGCGGCTGACCGCCCCCGCCCGGCAGCCAGGCGCGACGGTTGCCGGCTCCCGCGACGAGGTGGCTGGCTCGCGCGACCGGGCCGCGCCGTATGGGCGAGGGAGCGGAGGGCGGGGTGGTCGCCGGAGCAGGGGCTGTGGGGCGAGCGAAGCGAGACACAGGAGTGGAGCGTGTGCCGGGGCGGAACGCCCCCTGCGCAGGCGGCCACCCCGCCCGCAGCGGGAGCACGGGACGTCCCGCCGGCGACTCACGGCGCCCGCAGCGAGCTCGGGTCAGAGGTTGCCGCGGCGGGCCTGGGCGCGTTCGATTGCCTCGAAGAGGGCCTTGAAGTTGCCGGCGCCGAAGCCGCGCGAGCCGTGCCGCTGGATGATCTCGTAGAACACGGTGGGCCGGTCCTGGACGGGCTCGGTGAAGATCTGCAGCAGGTAGCCCTCCTCGTCGCGGTCGACGAGGATCCCGAGCCGGGCGAGATCGTCCCACGACTCGTCGACGTCGCCGACGCGTTCCTTGGCCTCCGCGTAGTACTCGGCCGGGACCGGCAGGAATGACACGCCGTTGGCCTGCATGGTGCGCACGGTGCCGACGATGTCGCCGGTGGACAGCGCGAGGTGCTGCACGCCCGGTCCGCGGTAGGCGTCGAGGTACTCCTCGATCTGGGACTTCCTGCGTCCCTCGGCGGGCTCGTTGATCGGCATCTTGATGCGGCCCTGGCCGTCCCACAGGACCTTGGACATCAGCGCCGAGTACTCGGTCGAGATGTCGTCGTCGTCGAAGTGGCGCAGCTGCGAGAAGCCGAGGATCCGCTGGTAGAAGGCGGACCACTCGTCCATCTCGCCGTGTCCGACGTTGCCGACGACGTGGTCGATGGCGGACAGTCCCACCGGGCGCGCGACGGGGTCGTGCTGGACCTCCTCGAAGCCGGGCAGGTACACGCCGGAGTAGTCGTCGCGCTGCACGAAGGTGTGGACGGTGTCGCCGTAGGTGCGGATCGAGGCGCGCACCACCTTGCCGTGCTCGTCCTCGGTGACGGTCGGCGCGAGGTGCGGGCGGGCGCCGCGCTCGACCGCGAGAGCGAAGGCTCCCTCGGCGTCGGCGACCCGGAAGGCCACGTCGCGGATGCCGTCGCCGTGCCGCGTGGCGTGCCGGGTGACCTCGTGCTCGGGCGCGAGGCCGCTGGTGATCACGAACCGGATCGCCCGCTGCTGCAGGACGTAGGACGCTCGGTCGCGCAGGCCGGTCTCCGGACCCGCGTAGGCGACCAGCCGGAACCCGAAGGCGGACCGGTAGTAGTGCGCGGCCTGCTTGGCGTTGCCGACCCAGAATTCGATGGCGTCGTAGCCGAGCAGCGGTAGGTCGCGGGTGGTCACGGTGGGCTCCCTGTGGCGCGGACGACGGGTCACGTCGCTGGCGGGTCCGGGTGCGGGCCGGCACCTTGGGCGCGGGTCACGCGCCGAACCTGGTACCGACCGTCGATTCGGTCGAACAGGGCAAACCGCCATGGGTCGGTCGGCGGATGCACCATCCGGAAGCGTACGCACAGCGCGCGGAAATGCCGCGTTCCAGACACTTGGAAGCGGTGTCGGGCGCGGCTGTCGCAGCCGACCGAGCGTTCGGCGTGCACGAACGGTCGGTCGACCAGGAGCCCGTCAGGCGGGTGGGATCATCCCGGGAGGCAGGTCGGAGCGGCCCTGCAGCGGTGACAGCTCGAACTCCTCACGCCCGATCTGCAGGAACTCGACCGGCCGGTCGTTCGCGAGGTGCTGCTCGACGATCTGCGGCACGTCCTCGACCGTGACGCCGCCGTACCAGACGTCGTCCGGGGCGACGTAGATGCTGGGTCCGACCATGCACGGCTCGAGGCAGCCCGAGGCGACGACCTTCACGTCGACGAGCCCCTGCCGGCCGGTCTCCTCGCGCATCGCCTCGAACACGCCGGCCGCGCCGTTGCGGATGCACGAGGGGCGCGGGTGCTCCGGTGGACGTTCGTTGATGCAGACGAACACCCACTTCCTCGGCATCCCGACACGTGCCATTGGGCATCCTCCCGTCGTGGTCGTCTCCCGCGGGCACCGTAGCCTGTGGGTCCCCGAGCAGAGCGAGGGCCCGTGTCCCTGGCCGACGACCAGATCGACGACCTGCTGCGCCGTATCCGCCGGATCGCCGTGGTGGGCGCGTCCGACGACCTGTTCCGCCCCAGCCACGGCGTGATGCGGCGGCTGCTGGAGGCCGGCTACGAGGTGGTTCCGGTCAACCCCAACCACGTCGAGGTGCTGGGCATCCCGACCGTCGCACGGCTCGCGGACGTCGACGGCCGGATCGACCTCGTGGACGTCTTCCGCCGGGTCGAGCACACCCCGCAGGTCGCCCGCGAGGCGGCGGCCGTCGGGGCGGGTGCGCTGTGGCTGCAGTCGGGCCTGCGCTCGGCCGACGCCCGGCGGATCGCGACCGACGCGGGGCTGTCCTACGTGGAGGACCGGTGCCTGGCGGTGGAGGTCGCCGTGCGCGGGATCACCGCCCCGGCCGCCGCGAACGACTGACCCGCGCGCCCGCGTCAGCCCGACGCACGACCGTCGGAGCGGTACAGCGCCGGGTCGAGGAAGGCATCGCGGGCGAGCGAGCGACGCGCCTCCAGCACGTCGAGCACGTCGAGGAACTGCCGGGCAGCCGCCACGTCGTGGACCCGGGCGATGGTGTCGGCCACCCGCACCAGCGGCACCAGGGCCGCCAGCGTGCCGGGCAGCCGCTCGTGGGGCAGGACGCGGGCGATGGTGCCGATGAAGTCCTTGCGCGAGATGGCCACCAGGAGCGGGTTGTCGAACCGTGCCCGCAGCGCCGGCAGCCCCGTCAGCACGGCCACGGTCTGCGCCGGGGTCTTCGACAGGTCGATGCCGGGGTCGAGCACCACCCGCTCCGGCGCAACGCCGTGCGCCGCCAGCCGCTCGAGCTGGCGCGCGAACCAGTCACCGACCTCGACGACGACGTCCTCGTAGAGGTCCGGATCGGTCAGCCGCTGCTTCACGGGCCCGATGTTGTGCGTCAACACGAACTGGGCGCCCGTGTCGGCGACGGCCTCCAGCATCGCCTCGTCGTCGGTGCCGGAGTAGTCGTTGACGATCGTCGCCCCCGCGGCGATCACCCCGGCGGCGACGGCGGGTTTGTACGTGTCGACGCTGACGGTGATACCGCGGGCAGCGAGGGTCGCGACGACCGGACGCAGGACGGCGAGCTCCTCGTCCGCCGGCACGACCGGCGTGCTGGGCGACGCGCTCTGCGCGCCCAGGTCGATCACCTCGGCGCCCGCCTCGACCAGCCGCAGGGCGTCGGCGACGGCGTCGTCGCCGCCGTCCCCGTGCGTGGAGAACGAGTCGGGGTTGAGGTTCACGATGCCCATCAGGCGCGGGTTCACGGGCGCTCCGGTCCGGTCACGGTGGCCAAGGGTGCCCCGCGTCGCGCCGCCACGTGCAGGGCCACGGCCAGCACCTCCCGGGCGACCACGGACAGTTCGTCGACGTCCTTGTGGCGGTGCGCGATCGGTTCGAGCTCCACCTCGGCGACTGCGCTCGCGCCCGCGCGGGCCTCGACGCCCAGCAGCATCGACAGCTCGAGCCCGTAGCCGGGGTGCAGCTCGAGGTCGCGCACCGCCGCGGTGCGCACGGCGACCTGGCCGGACAGCGGGTCACGCAGGCCGGCCAGGCGGCTGCCGAGCAGCTCCAACGCCGGGCGCGCCACCAGTTCGCTGACGCGTCCGGAACGCACCGTGCCCGTCGCCGGGTCGAGCCGGCGGCACACGCCCTTGACCAGCACGACGTCGCCGCCCAGGCCGGCCGCCAGACGCCGCACGCTGTCGGGGTTCAACCCCTCGACGTCCGCGTCGAGCAGTACCACCTCGTCGGCGTCGGTCCAGCGCAGCAGCTGCGCCACCGCGTCGCCCTTGCCCTGCAGCGGACGGCCCGCCAGCCGGGGGCCGTCGACGACCTGGAGGTGGTGCTGCCTGGCGCGCTCGACCGTGCCGTCGCCGGAACCGCCGTCGAGCAGCACCGCACGGTCGACGATGCCTGCGGTCACGACGGCGTCGGCGAACGCGGCCAGCCGGGCGACGTGGCGACCCTCGTCCAGGGCGGGGAAGGCCAGCAACCTCACGGTGCTCCTCCTCGTCGCGGATCCCGGCGGCCATACTCGCGGGCACAGGCGTACCGGGAGTGACGATGTTCACCTGGATCGTGGTGGCGGTGACGGCGGTGGTGGCGGTCGCCGCGCTGGCGCTGCTGGTCGTGCGCGAGCCCCTGTCCAAGCCGCGGCAGGTGCCGCCGGTCGCCGGGCCGCACCAGGTCCGCCGCCGGTTCGGGTGGCGGTGGCCCGGCTACGACCCCGACGAGGTCGACGCGCACCTCGCGGCGGTCGACCGGGCGTGGCGCCGGCAGATGGAGGAACCGCGCGGTCGGGCGGGATCAGCTGAGGAACTCGAGGATGGCGGCCGCGACGGCGCCGGGCGCCTCGACGGGTGACCAGTGACCGACGTCGGGGAGCACCTTCACGCGGCTGACGGGGATGGAGGACTTCAGTTCTTCGGCCATGGCCAGGGGCGTGGACCGGTCGTGCGCGCCCGTCACGATCAGCGTGGGCTGGCCGATCTCGTCGCGGCGGACCCTTGGCGCGGTCGCCAGTGCCCGGCACGACTTGGCGTAGCTCTGCGGGTCGTTGCGCAGGAACAGTTCGCGCAGCAGCCCGACCGTGCCGGCGTGGGTGGCGTGGGTCTGCGGCGAGACGGCACCCTCCAGCCAGGCGTCGACCAGCGGCTCGAGCCCGTCCTTCTCGACGACGTCGGCGCGCTCGCGGTAGGCGTCCGCGGTGGGCGGCTGGAAGTAGGAGATCCCGCCGAGCAGCACCAGCTGGTCGCAGGTCTCCGGGCTGGTCTGGGCCAGGTGCTGGACCACCAGCGTTCCCAGCGAGTGGCCGACGAGCGTGACGGCCGGCAGCTCGAGATGGCGGATCAGCTTCTGCACGTCCTTGGCCCAGCCCTCGATGGAGAACTTGCCGCGGCCCTGGCTGCGGCCGTGACCGCGCAGGTCCAGCGCCACGCAGTGGTGGTGCTGCTTCATGGCCTGCATCACGCCGTGGAAGACGTTGGCGCTGCCACCGAGGCCGTGGACGAACACGACCGGTGGCCCCTCGCCGTAGCTGTCGTAGTGCAGGGTGTTGCCGTCGATGTCGGCGAACATGCAGAAGTCCTTCGTCGTCGCCCTGGTCGCGGCGCCCCGCGGCGCGCGCCCGAGCGGGCGGTGGAGGCGGTCTGTCGGGCACGGCCCGGCCGCGGCGGGCGGCGGCGGCCGCCCGATGGCGCGCAGAGCCTAGCTACCCGCGGCGGGCCCAACCGCCGCGCCCATGGGCCCCGAACGGGCAGAGACGGTGTCGGTCCTCACGCGGGCGACCCGCCGCCGAAGACGACGACGAGGTGATCACGTGCGTTTCGAGGTGGTGCGCGAGGTGGCGGCCCGGCCCGAACGGGTCTGGGACGCCCTGACGGCCTGGGAACGGCAGCCCGAGTGGATGCTCGACGCCAAGGCGGTCGAGGTGTTGACGCCCCGGCGCGAGGGCGTCGGCGTGACGTTGCGGTGCCCGACCAATCTGCTCGGCGTGACGGTGCAGGACGTCATGCGGGTGACGGGCTGGGACCCGCCGCGCCGTCTGGAGGTGACCCACCTCGGCGCGGTCATCACCGGGACCGGCGCCTTCGAGCTGGAGGCGCTGCCCGACGGCCGGACGCGGGCGACATGGTGGGAGGCGGTCGACCCGCCGCTCGGGCGGCTGGGGGAGTGGGGCGCGAGCGTCCTGGTGCGCCCGATCCTGCGCCGCGTCTTCGGCCGGTCGCTGGCCAACCTCGCCGCGCTGGCCGAGGCGCAGGCCGGCGGGCGGGCCGCCTGAGACGGCGGCGCGCCCGCTTGCCGCGGTCAGCTACGGGTGGGAGCCGGCTCGTGCGGCAGGTGGGTGAGGTCGACGACCTCGCGGACGCCGTCCACGTCGGCCACGGCGCGCAGCAGGTCGCGACGCTGGGTGTCCGTGTCGAGCTGGCCGCGGATCTCCACGATGCCGCCGTCGCGGACGGTCGTGACGACCTTGCTGGTGTCCACCCCGGCCGGGCCGAGGGCCTGCGAGCGGACGCGCTCGAGGAGCACGGCGTCGCTGACCGGCGTCACCTCGGGGACGGCGTCGATCGCGGCACCCATCGCGCGCTGGGTCACGTCGCGGCCCGTGTCGATCGCCTGCTCCTGCGCGTCGCGCTTGCGGGCGGCAGCCCGTTGCGCGAGCTCGGCCCGGCGGGCGTTGCCCCGGTCCGGGTCGGCGAAGTAGGCGGCCACGGCCCCCAGGACGGCGCCGATCCCGAGCCACAGCAGCCGGGTGCCCCAGCCGGCGCCGCCGCCGTCCGGTTCCGGCGTCAGCCCGAGGTCCTCGTCGGGGATGATCAGGGCGTGCTCGGCGTGGTGCATCGTCGTCTGCTTCCTTCACGAGGGGACGACGCACGAGGCAAGCGCCCACGCCCGCGGCGCGCCACCGACGAACGAACCCCCGCGGTCCGGCCCACCACGACCGGTCGGTTCACACGGCCGCCTGCGGGCGGGTGCGTCGGGCCTCGACCTCGTCGCGGAAGGCGGCCAGCGGGACGACCCGCTGCTCGACCGAGCCGCGGGCGACGATCGTCGCACCGTGGCGGGTCAGCACCTCGCAGACCAGTTTCGTCGGGGCGACGGTGGCGACCGTCGCCGTCAGCACCACGGTCTCGCCGATCGGCACCGGGGCGCGGTGGATGAGGTCCACGCCGGCGCCGACGCCCTCCTCGCCGGACTCGAGATGGGGCACGAGCAGCGCGCGGGAGACCTGCTCCATGTGCTGCACGAGCGCCGCGGTTCCATAGACGGGGTGGATCTGCTCGCCGGCCACGATCGCGGCCATGTCCGGGGTGACGGTCACCTCGAGGGTGGCCGTCGCGCCACGTGGCGGTCCGACTCGCATGGGGCCAGGTCCCTTCCGCTTCGACTCCAAGGGCCGACCGCGGCGGTCAGCTGCCTCCGAAGAACCGGTGCAGCGTACGCCGAACGGCTCCGGGACCGTCATCCTCGAAGCGCACGGCCGCCCGCTCGCCGCCGACGGGCGTCGCGGGCGGTTCGTCCCCGGGCGGTGAGCTGACCGCGACGACGATGAGAGGATCCGGCGCCCGGTTGTCGATGCCGTGCACGACACCGGCCGGCACCAGCAGGGCGCCCATGGGGTCGAGGCCGACCTCACCCTCGTCGGTGACGAACCACGAACGTCCGCCGACGACCGTGTAGGTCAGGTCGCGGTCGGCCTCGTGCAGGACGGGCGTGGCCTGCTGCGGCTCGATGCACCACAGGTCCAGCGCCAGCCGGTCGGTGGCGAACACGCGGACCCGGGTGGCAGCACCCTCGGAGAAGTCCACGTAGTCGCGCAGGTCGACCGGCAGCACGTCCTTCCCGAGCATCGGCTCGGGCGCGTCCGGCGTCGGCTCGGGCGGACCCGGCGTCGGGTCGGGCGGGGTGACATCGTCCATGGCGGCCCATCGTAGGGGCGCGCCCGATCACTAGGCTCGCCGGTCGATGCCCACCACTCCGAGGAGTCCGTCGTGCCCCGCGTCGACCTGACCGCCGACCCGCTCGCCCGCAGCGACGCCGCCATGCTCGCCGTCGCCGCTTTCGCCGGCGACGGCGACGACGCGCCCCCCGTGCCCGCCGACGGAGCCGGCGCACTCGGCGAGGCACTCGGCATCGACCTCGCCGCCGAGTTGCAGGCCGTCGGGTTCTCCGGCTCGCCGGGCGAGGTCGTGCGGATCCCGACCCGCGGCGCCGTCACCGCCAGCACGGTGGTGGTGGTCGGGCTGGGTGCTGCCGATGACGCCACCGCCGACCACCTGCGGCGTGCGGCCGCGGCCGTCGCCGGTGCCGCCGAGCGGGTGGAGACCCTGGCCACCGACCTGCCCGCGGCCCTGGACACCGCCGAGGCGTCCGACGCGGCGGCCGCGGTCGTCGAAGGGCTGCTGCTCGGCAGCTACCGCTTCGGCACGTACCGGTCCGAGGCACCGGTGCACCGCCTCGAGGCGGTGACGCTGCACGTGGGCGACGCCGACGCCGCTGGCGACGCGGTGGCCGCCGCGCAGGTGACGGCCGACGCGACGCTCTTCGCCCGCGACCTGGTCAACACCCCACCGCAGGACAAGCGCCCACCCGCGCTGGCGGAACGCGTCGCCGAGTCGTTCGCCGACAGCGACGTGCAGGTCCGGATCCTCGACGAGCAGGCGCTGGCCGACGGCGGCTACGGCGGCATCCTCGGCGTCGGGCGGGGCTCGTCCGAGCCGCCACGGCTGGTGGAGCTGACCTACGCGCCCGACGGCGCGTCTCGCCACGTCGCCCTGGTCGGCAAGGGCATCACCTTCGACACCGGCGGCATCTCCCTCAAGCCGTCGGAGGCGATGGAGACCATGAAGATGGACATGGCCGGTGCCGCGACGGTCGCCGCGGTCGTGCGCGCGGCCGCCGACCTGCGCCTGCCCGTCAAGGTCACCGGTCTGCTGGCGCTCGCGGAGAACATGCCGTCGGGTACGGCGACCCGTGTCAGCGACGTGCTGACGATGAAGGGCGGCAAGACCGTCGAGGTCATCAACACCGACGCCGAAGGGCGGCTGGTGTTGGGCGACGCGCTCGTCCACGCCAGCGAGCAGGGCCCCGACGCGATCGTCGACATCGCCACCCTCACCGGCGCGGCCGTCGTGGCGCTCGGCGAGCGCATCGGCGTCCTCATGGCGTCCGACGACGCGCTGGCCGGCGACCTGCTGGCCGCGTCGCGGCGCACCGGCGAGGCGTTCTGGCAGCTGCCGCTGGCGACCGAGCAGTACGGCGAGCGGCTGGAGGGCGCCATCGCCGACCTGCGCAACGCCGGCAGCCGGTCGGCGGGGACGATCTTCGCGGGCCTGTTCCTGCACGAGTTCGTCGGGGACGGCATCCCCTGGGCACACCTCGACATCGCCGGCGTCGCGTGGACGGACGAGCCGTACGGCTACCACGCCAAGGGTGCCACCGGGGTGCCGGTCCGGACACTGGTGCGCTGGCTGCAGGCCGGTTGAGCGCGGTGGAAGCCGGCCGGCGCGGCTACGTCCTGCTGGTCAACGCCGCGGCCGGCAGCGCCGAGGACGCCGCCATCGACACGGCCGCGGCCACGCTGCGTGACGCCGGTCACGACGTCGAGGTCCGCGCCTGCGGGCACCCGGACGACGTGGATGCCGTGATCGGCGACCTGGCCGGCCGCACGCTGGTGGTGTGCGGCGGTGACGGGTCCTTGCACGTCGCGGTCACGCGCCTGCGCGCGACCGGGCACCTCGACACCTCCGTGGCGCTGCTGCCGCTGGGTACCGGCAACGACTTCGCCCGGGCCATGGACCTGCCGCTGGAGGATCCGGCGGCCGCCGCGGCCCGCATCCTGGACGCGTCCTCGCGGCGGATCGACCTGCTCGTCGAGGCCGGCGGCGAGCGCGTCTGCGTCAACGCCCTCCACCTCGGGCTTGGCGCGACCGCGGCCGTGCGCGCCGAGGCGCTGAAGGACACGCTGTCCGACCTCGCCTACCCGGTCGGGGCGCTGCTGGCGGGGCTCACGGAGGGCGGTACGCCGGTCCGGGTCACCGTCGACGGCCGCGAGCTCGCCGACGGCCCCACCCTGCTGGTCGCCGTGTGCAACGGCCCCGGCTTCGGTGGTGGCGCGCTGGCCGCGCCGGATGCCGACCCGACCGACGGCCTGCTCGACGTCGTGGTCTCGCAGGCCACCGGGCCGCTGGAGCGGGCCGCCTTCGGGCTCGCGCTGCAGCGCGGCACGCACCTTCAGCGCGACGACGTCGTCCTGGCCCGCGGCCGCGAGGTCACGGTCGAGGGCGAGGGCCTCCGCGACGACGTCGACGGCGAGCTGGGTGAACCCGACGACGCCGCCCGGACCTGGCGGGTCGAGCCGCGCGCCTGGACCTTCCTGGGCTGAGCGCGTCCGTCGGGTCAGGCCGGCTGGGCGACCTTCTGCAGGAAACGTGCCCGGTCGACGAGGACGCGGCGGTGGCGGATCTTGGCGATGGTCTCGCCGCCGTCCTCGACCAGCACGTTGAACTCCAGCCGGCGGCCGTGGTGGCCGATGAGCGTCGCGTGCGCACAGACGGTGTGACCGACCGGGGTGGCCTTGAGGTGCTCGACCTCGGCCCAGGCACCCACCGACGTCTGCCCCTCGGGCAGGTCGTCCGCGATCGCCTGCACGCAGGCACTCTCCGCCAGCGCCAGCAGCGCCGGCGTGCCCAGCACGGGCACGTCGCCCGAGTCGAGCCGCTCGGCAGTGTGCTCCGGCGCGACGGTCAGCTGTCGGTTGCGCTTCAGACCGGGGTCACAGTGACCCATGGTGACATCACCTCGTCCACAGACGACGTCCGGGCAGGCCGCCCGGACCTGCCGAGCGTACCCCTCGCCGGTGCGGCTGTCCGTGGACGCGGCGCGGCGAGCGCGCCGCAGGTGCCCGGCCGGTCACCGGTCGAGGGGCGGGGAGCGCGGTGGTCGAACAGGCAGCGGGTCGAACCCGACTGGCCTCCGGACGGTCCCCGGCGTCTTCCCGGCGCCCGCATCGGCTTGCAGTATCGAACCGACCGCGGTCGGGGGTTCGCGGACGGCGTTCGCACCCGGCGGCGCCGGCAGACGTCGAAAACGAGGTACTCGACATGACCTACCCACCCAACGACCCGAACCGACCGCCCGAGCGCGAACGCGAGGTCATCGTCACCAACGGTGGTGGTGGCGGCGGCGGGGCCGGCACCGCGATCGCCGTGATCGTGGCGATCGTGGCCATCGTCATCCTGCTCTTCGTCTTCCTCGGCGGCCGTCTCGGTGGCGGCGGCGAGGGCGACGGCGGCACCACCGTCGACGTCCCCGACGAGGTGGACATCAACGTCGACGCGCCCGACGGCGGCGGCGGTGACGGTGGCGGCGAAGGCGGCGAAGGCGGCGAAGGCGGCGAAGGCTGACCCACCCCCTCCTCCCAACTCTCCCGGACGACGCCCACGGCACCTCGAGGCCGTGGGCGTCGTCGTGTCGCGGCGGGCGAGCACGGCGCACGCGGCCGCGCCGGTTGGCCAGATCGGGGTGACGGCTGGCAGGCTGCGCGCCCGCGCCCGGTCGCTGCCGGACGCGTCCGGGGCGGTGCCCCCGTGGGACGACGTGTCCCGCCGCCCGCCCGTTCCCCGCAGCCGAGGAGTCGTCGCCGTGGAGGCCCCTGCCGCCGTACTCGCGCTGGTGCTGGCCATGACCGCCGTCGGCGGGGCCGCCCTGGTCTGGTTCTTCCCGACGTGGGGCGCCGTGCGGCACGGCTACGAGGTGCTCAGCGGCGCCCTGGTCGCGCTGCTCGCCTGGGGAGCCTGGGGGTCGCTACGTGCGCCCGTACGCACCCTCGAGGGCACTGCGCAGGCCGCCGACGGGGAACGCGCACTCGTCCTGCTGCTGGCCATGACGATCCTGACGGCGCTCGCGACGCTGGTGCTGGCCGTGCCGCTGCCGCCGGTCCTGGGGCGGGTGCTGGGCAGCCTCGGCGCGCTGGTCGGACTGGCCTCGTTCGTCCCGCTGGCGGCGATCCGCGCCGCCCGCGACGGCGCCGGCGGGCTGCCCCAGGGCGTGGTCGAACTGCTGCTCGGGTCGCTGCTGCTGGGCGGGATCTGGGCCGGCATGGTGCTCGGCCACTGGTACCTCGTCGAGCGGCGGCTCTCCAACCGCTACATGGTGCTCATGGCGTGGACCAACGTGGCCGCCGTGGCGGCCGGGATCGCGTCGGTGCTGCTGTCGGGCCGCAACCCCGCGCCCTGCGAGGGGCTGGCGGGGCCCGACTTCGAGGCCTGCGCCCGCACCTTCTCGCCGATCCTGCGCATCGGCTCCATGACGCTGATCCTCGGCCTGGGTGTGCTGGCGCTGATCGCCCTGATCGCAGGATTCAACGTCAAGCTCGCGCGTGAAGGCGGCCGCAGCATCCAGGCCTCGACCGGGATGTTCTACCTGGCCGTGATCCTCGCGCCGGCCGCCGAGTTCGCCGCCAAGGTGCGCTTCTACTGACCGGTCGCTCGCCGGGTCGCCGGCGAGCGACGGCGGACCGGCGGACCCGACGTGCGCCGGCGGGCGGCCGCGGTAACGTCCGCCTCGCTCACCTCGGCCCGACGTGGGCCACCAGTTCGTCCGGTGACACCTCGATTCCTCTCGGTCCACGGCGGTGACGCCCTCGGGGGCCGCGCGGCGGGCGCGCCTGCGCTACGACCGCGCGATTCGGTGGCCGACGGGGTGACGATTGTCCTTGACACGGCGGGCGCCGTCTATCCTCCGCGCCGCTCGACCGGCTGTATCGCCGTCCTCGGAGCGTCCTGTGCCTCAGCACCCGTTCGCAGCACCCGCCCTCGTGCGGGAGGGCTCCGCCCGTCACACGCCGTCCACCGGGACGGCGGCGTCGACGACCGCCAACGGCGCGCGCCGAGGGATGCCGGCCCCCAGCTGGGACGAGATCGCCGAACAGTACGGCGACATGGTCTTCACGATGGCCTATCGGCTCACCGGCGACCGTGACGAGGCACGCGACCTGGCCCAGGACGTCTTCGTCCGCGTCTACCGCAATCTCGACCGCTACCGGCCCGGCACCTTCGAGGGTTGGCTGTACCGGATCACGAAGAACCTGTTCCTCGACCGGGTGCGCCGCCACACCCGCGTGCGGCTCGAGCCGCTGCCCGACGAGGAGTGGAAGCAGCCCAGCGAGTCGGAGCCCGGCCCGGCGGAGACGATCGAGGCGGGCGTCCTGCGCAGCGACCTGGAGACCGCCCTGGAGGAACTCGCGCCGTCCTTCCGGACCGCGGTGATCCTCTGCGACGTCCAGGGCCTGAGCTACGAGGAGATCTCCGACGCGCTCGGCTGGCCGATCGGCACCGTGCGCTCGCGCATCCACCGCGGCCGCAAGGCGCTGCGCACCGCCCTCGAGGCGGAGGCGCGCCATGGCTGAGCGGCACGTCACCGGCGACCGCATCTCCGCCTTCCTCGACGACGAGCTCGACGAGGTGCGGGCCATGGCGGTCACCCGTCACCTGGCCGACTGCGACACGTGCCTCGGCGAGCTCGAGGCGCTGCGGCGCACCCGCGACTCGCTGCGCCGCTGGGCCGCCACGCCCGCGCCGGTCGTCCCGCTCGGTGCGATCGAACCCCCCGGTCTGGTGAAGAAGGTCTCGCGCGGGTTGCGGGTGGCATCGGCGAGCCTGCTGGCCACCGTCGCGCTGGCCGGGGTCGCCTACCTCGTCGGCGAGGACACCGGCGAGGTCGTCCCGCCCGCGGAGCTGTTCCTGATCGACCACCTGGCCCGCACCGGCGACGGCCCGATGCCGGCGCCGTTCGGTCTCGACGACCGGTGAGGACGCGGTTCCTCACGTCGTTGATCGGCCTCGCCCTCCTCGCCGCGCCCGCCAACGCCCTGGCCGCGACGCCGACGACCGCCACGGCCGGCATGGTGTGGCTCGAGCGCGCCGTCGCCGCCGCGCGCGAGGTGCCGCACAGCGGGCGACTGCTGGTCGCCTCGTTCAGCCGTGAGGGTCCCCAGCTCACCGAGGTGCAGGTCACACGCGGCGTCGACGGTGGCCTGACCGTCACCAAGGAGGACGGCTGGGAGGTCGGTCGCGTCGGCGAGGAGGCGTTCCTGCGCTCGTCCGGGACGCTGCTGCGGCTGGGTGGCATGGAGCGGGGCTCGGCCGTCGACCTCGAGCGGCTCGACGACAAGTACACGGTCGCCGTCGACGACGAGCCCGTCACGCTGGACACCGGCCCGGCGCGGGTCCTGCGGCTGCGCGAGCACGGCGACGACCGCGACCGCGAGGTGCTCTACCTCGACGTCGACACCGACCTGATCGTGCGGCGCGAGACCTTCGACATCGATGGTGAGCCGCTGCGGGTGGTGGCCTACACGGAGCTCGAGGTGGTCGACGCGCGCGTCGTGGCCCCCGACCCCGAAGGACTGGAGGTCGAGGCCTTCTCGCTCACCCGGGCCGACCTGGCCGACTTCCGTGCCCGCGGGTTCGTTGCTCCGGAGGCGCTGCCGGCCGGCTATCGGCTGCTGGGCGGCTTCGAGCGGCCCGAGGCGTCCGTGCCGACGCTGCACCTCGTCTACGGCGACGGGCTGTACACCCTGTCGGTCTTCGAACAACAGGGGCGGCTGGCCCAGCAGGCGCTCGACGGGGCGGCGCTGCTGAAGTCGCCAGAGGGGGGAGCCGTCTGGCGGCTGCCCGGCTCCGAACCACGTCGGGTGATCTGGCGCGGCGACGACCGGACGTTCACCGCCATCACCGACGCACCGGTCGATGAGCTGTTGACCGTCGTGACCGGTTTGCCCAATGACCCGGCACCCAGCATGCTGGGACGGCTCACACGAGGCATCGGCCGCGTGGGGCGCTGGCTGTGGCCACTCGACCGGAGCGAGACGTGAGCTACGACCGCGAGGAATGGCGCCGTCCGTGGCGTGGCGAGGAGACCCCCGGCGCGTTCGGGGGTGCCACGCCGTTCGGGCGCGAGGCCAGCCGTGTCGCCGACGCGGAGACCTCCGCCCCCGACGAGCCCACGGCGTCACCGCCCGACGGCGCGCCGGTGGCCACGGACGAGGTCGGACCCGCGGTGCGCGATGCCGGGACCTGGCCCGATCGACCGCAGTTCGTGCCCGGCCGGGTCGACACCGCCCGCCTGGACGCCCCCGGCGCAGGGTCGTCGGTGACCGAACCGATCGCGCGCTTCCCCCAGCCGCCACCGTCGGGCTGGTCCGAGGCGTCCGCCGGGCCCGGCTCGCCGGCGGGCTCGGTCCGCCCACCCGACACCACCGGCACGGTCGACGCGCCGGAGAAGCGCGGCCGGGGCCGTGGCGGCGTGCTGCTCGCGCTCGTGGCCGCGCTGATCGGCGGGATGATCGGCACGGCCGCCACCCTCGCGCTGGTGCTGCCCGGCGGCGACGCCGGCCCCTCGCCGATCTCGGCGCCGGCCATCGAGGTGGAGGGGGACCTCGGCGCGGTGGTGCCCGCCGTCGCGCAGGCCGTGACCCCGTCGGTGGTGCGGATCGACGTCACCGGCGTGCCGGCCGCGGGGCCGGCGATCGGGGGCACGCCCGCACTCGGTTCGGGGGTCATCTACCGCTCCGACGGCTACGTCCTCACCAACCACCACGTGGTCGACGGCGCCGACGACGTCCGGGTGCGCCTGTCGAGCGGTGACGTCCTGGACGCCGAGCTGGTCGGCTCCGACGAGCTCAACGACCTCGCGGTGCTGCGCGTCGAGCGCGACGACCTGCCCGCGGTCAACCTGCGCGACACCGTCGACGAACCGCTCATCGTCGGTGAGCAGGTGGTCGCGATCGGGTCCCCGTTCGGGCTGGACGCCTCGGTGACGTCCGGCATCATCTCGGCCCTCAACCGCGAGATCCGTGTCGACGAGCAGGACAACGCCGCGCTGGTCATCCCGTCGGTCATCCAGACCGACGCCGCCATCAACCCGGGCAACTCCGGGGGCGCGCTGGTCGACGCCCGCGGCCGGCTGGTCGGGATCAACACCGCCATCCTGACCCGGACCGGCGCCAGCCAGGGTGTCGGGTTCGCCGTGTCGGCCGAACAGGCGATCGTGTCGGCGGACCAGCTGATCGAGGCCGGCTTCGTCCGGCATCCGCTGCTGGGCATCTCGGGCATCGACGTGACGCCGGAGACGGCCGAGGAGTTCGGCCTCGAGGCCCCGCGCGGCGCGCTGGTCGACTCCGTGCAGGACGGCACCGGCGCGGCCGAGGCCGGCATGCGACCCGGCGACATCATCGTCGAGGTGGACGGCGAGCCGCTGGCGACCATGTCCGAGCTGGTCGCCGAAGTCCGCCGCCGCCAGCCCGGTGAGGTGGTCCAACTCGGCGTCGTGCGCGACGGCGAGGAACTGACGGTCGACGTGACGCTGGGCGAGCGGCCGCGCTGACCCGCGCACGGGCGGGACGGTGCCGGGTACGCGGCTAGGCTCGGGGTCGTCCGTCCCGACTGCGAAGAGGTCGTCGCCGTGCCGGGCCCGCAGGAGCTGCTCGTCATCGCCGTCGTGGCGCTGCTGGTGTTCGGCCCGGACAAGCTGCCGGACCTGGCCCGCAACGCCGCCCGGCTGCTGGCGCGTTTCCGCTCGGAGACCCAGCGCAGCGTTGCGGAGTTCAAGCGGGCGGCGGACCTGGAGGACCTCGACCGGGAGATCCGGGGCATCAGCCGCGAACTACAGGACACCAAGCGGGCGGTGACGCAGCCGTTCGACGACGCGTTCGCCGACGCGGCCGGCACGGCCCGCCGGCCGGGCAGCGCGGTCGGTGGCCCCCGTTTCCGACCCGCCGACGACCCGCCGCCGTTCGACCCCGAGGCGACGTGATGACGCGCGAACCGCTGCCGACGCCGACGGTGGGGCGCCGCACGCAGACGGCCGCGGCCCTCGCGATCCTCGCCTCCTACGCCGCCGTCAAGTCCGGCCGCTCCAGCACCCTGGACCGGCGGGCGGCCAAGGCACTGGCCTACCCGCTCGGACGCCGCGTCGACATGCTGGTGGCGGCCGGGACGGACCTGGGCTCGGTCTACGGCCTGGCCGGCATCGTCGGCGTCCTGGCCGCCAGCGGCCGCCGCCGGGCCGCCACCGACGTGGCACTCGCGGGACTGGCGGCGTGGGGCGCGGCGCAGGGCACCAAGCCGCTGATCGGCCGCGAGCGGCCCTACGTCGTCGAGGGCGCCGACCGCCTGGTGGCCGTTCCGGCGGGATCGTCATGGCCCAGCGGGCACGTCGCCGTGGCCGGCGCCATGTCCAGCGCGCTGGTCCCGCACGTGGGCCGCGGCCGGCGTCGGTGGCTGCACCTCGGTGCCGCCGCCGTGGCGGTGTCACGGTGCTACGTCGGCGTGCACCACTTCACGGACGTCGTCGCCGGCTGGGGTGTCGGCGTGCTCTCCGAGGCGCTGACCCGCGGCGCCCGGCGGGGCTGGGCCCACCGGCGCCGCGGGTGATCCGCGCGTCGGGCTAGGAGACGCTCAGCGGCAGCGAGCGGCCGACGATCGACTGCTTGCGCTGCGCCAGCTGCTGGGCGACCTGCTTGATCGCGATCGAGGCCGGCACGTCCGGGTTGGACAGCACCAGCGGCAGGCCGGCGTCGCTGCCCTCGCGCAGCCGCGGGTCGATCGGGATGCGTCCGAGCAGGTCGGTGTCCAGCGCCTCGGCCAGCTCCTGGCCGCCGCCCGAGCCGAACACGTCGTGCGTCGACCCGCAGTCGGGGCAGGTGAAGGTGGCCATGTTCTCGATCACGCCGGCGACCTTCATGCCGGTCTGCTCGGTGGCCTTGCCCGCCCGAAGCGCGACCTTCTGGGCCGCCTGCTGGGGCGTCGTGACCACGACCATGTCGGCATTGGGCAGCATCTGGGCCAGCGAGATGGCGATGTCGCCGGTGCCCGGCGGCAGGTCGCACAGCAGGAAGTCGAGCTCGCCCCAGTGGACGTCGGAGAGGAACTGCTGCAGCGCCCGGTGCAGCATCGGGCCGCGCCAGATCACCGAGCGGTCGGGGTCGGTGAAGAACCCGATCGAGATCACCTTGCAGCCGTGGGCCTGCAGCGGCATGACCATGCCCTCGAACGCCACCGGCTTGCCGGAGACGCCGAGCATGCGGGGGATCGAGTAGCCCCAGATGTCCGCGTCCAGCACGCCGACGTTGTGCCCCTGCTGTGCCAGTGCCACGGCCAGGTTCACGGTGACCGACGACTTGCCGACCCCGCCCTTGCCGGAGGCGACGGCGATCACCTTGGTCGGCGAGTCGGCCGAGGCGAAGCTGATGTCCATCTGCGGGTTCGCGGCGCCGCGTTCGGCTCGCAGGTTGGCCGACAGCTGCTGGCGCTCGGTGTCGGTCATCGAGCCGAACGCGACCTGGACGTCGTCGACGCCCGGCAGCTGCCGCACGGCGTTGGTGACGTCGCGGGTGATGCGGTCCTTCAGCGGACAGCCCGGCACCGTCAGCTTGATCTTGACGCCGACCCGGGACCCCTCGATGACCACCTCCTCGACCATGCCGAGCTCGGTGATGGGCTTGTCGATCTCCGGGTCGTCGACGGTCGCGAGGACCTCGAGGACCTGCTCCTTCGTGGGCACACCGGATCCATTCCGTGTCTACGAGCGGTGGGCGTGGAGGCGGCGCCGGCCGTCCCCTGGCCACGCGCGGTGCGTGGCGCCAGGGTACCGAGCGGCCCGCTGTAGCCTGCGCGCGCCCTCGCACCCCCGAATCTCCCACCGGCCCGCCCGTGACCGTCTCCCGCTCCCGCTGCCGGCGTCTCGTCGCGCTGCTGGCCTGCGCGCTCGCGCTGGCCGGCTGCCGCCTCGACGTCGGCGGTGAACTCGCCGTCGAACGCGACGGGTCCGGGACCGTCGGCGTGGTGCTTTCCCTCGATCCGGAGGCGGTCGCGCGGCTCGACGAGCTGGCGCTCGACCCGTTCGCGGAGCTGTCCGCCGCGGCGGTGGACGCCGACGGCTGGCAGGTCACCCGCGCCGGGAGCGAGGACGGCGGCTCGCAGGTCCGGCTCACGCACGCCGCCGGCGATCCGCAGGCGCTGACCGACGCGTTCCGCGACCTCGTGGCCGGCCTGTCGGACGACGACCCGGCGCTGGTGGTCGACCTGGACCTCGTCGTCGAGGGCGGTGGTGCGGCGCGCCTGGACGGCACGGCCGGGCTGCGGCCACCGGCGACGGCCGGGGCTCTGCAGGACGGCGAACCCATCGGCCCGTCGGGCGAGGAGCTGGCGGCCCTGGTCGACGAGGCCGTCACCGCCACGCTGCAGGTCCGTTTGCCCGGACCGGTCGTCGAGCACGACGCCGACGAGGTGGTCGGCGGCGGGTTGTTCGTCACCAGCCCGGCCCAGACGCTGACGTGGGACGTGCCCGTCGGTGACGTGCGCACGGTCACGGCCCGGTCCGACGCTCCGCCGGTGCTGACGCTGCCCGTGATCGCCGGCGTCGCCGTAGCGTCGCTGGTGCTCGTCGGGGTCGTGATCTGGTGGTGGCGGCGCCGGGGCTGAGCACGGCGTTCGGGCCGGCGTCGCCGGCGCGCCCGTGCAGCGCCGGTCGGCTCAGCCGCGCGGCGTGAGCTCGACCACCTTGCAGTGCTGCTTCCAGCGCTGGAGCGCGGCGTCGCCGTCGGGCAGGTTCAGGCGCGTGCCCAGGCCGAGTGCCGCGATCTTGTCGAACTCCGCGTCGTCCTCGACCACCCGTACGTCGCAGTCGAGCTCGCCGATGGTGGCCTTGATGTCCTTGGACTTCACCACGACCGTGACGACGTCGTTGCGCTCGAGGTTCGGCAGTTCCTGCTCGGTCTCGCCCTTCACGACGAACAGCTTCTGCCCCTGCTGCACGTACCACGCCGGCCGCGAGATCGTGGAGCCGTCCGGCTGCGGGATCCGGATCCAGCAGATCGAGCCCTTCTTGAGGGCCGTCTCCGCCGCCTCCAGCAGCACGCCGGCGCTGGTCACCGACTCCGGCGCGTCGATGAACACGGGGATGCGGCCCGCGATCTGGCCGTCGAGGTAGAAGACCAGCGTGTGCTCGGCGCTGGAGGTGATCGGGACGCGCTCCTCCACGCGACGGCGGAACAGGTCCTCGAACATCGCGCCGCGCAGCTCGACGTAGCGCGGCGGGGACTCCCAGATCACGGTGCCGTCCGGGTCGACCAGCACCAGGACCTCTTCGTAGGTTCCCTGCGAGCCCTTGTAGACCCGGTTGATGCCGAAGGGCTGCGACGTGCCGGGCAGCTCGCCGAGGACCCGGATGACCGGATCGGCCACGCCGGTCGACTCGTGCTTGTCGATGTCGAACGCCATGGCGGACATCAGCTGGACCCGGGCCATGGGGCTTCCCTCTCGGCGGATCGTGGCGGATCTGGCGGCAGCCGCTGGTACTCGCGGCAGCGGCGAACGGTGCCTGCGGAGCGCCCGGAGCATAGCCGCGCGGGCGTCGGCCACCCGAAGCGCCGGGGGGGCGTGGCGACCCGGGACGTCCGTCCGCTTCGCGTCGCTGGTGGTTCCCGGCCCGATCGGACCGTGGGCTAGCGTCGGATCACCCCACGCCGCCGAGGAGGAGTGGTCCCGTGAGCACGGAGCTCGACGCGCTTCGCAAGATCGTCCGCGACTTCTGCGACCGCGAGATCCGCCCGTACGCGCGCGACCGCGACCGCGAGGAGACCTACCCCTCGGAACTGATCCCGGGCCTGGCCGAGCTGGGCATCCTCGGCGCCGCCGTCCCCGAGGAGTTCGGCGGTGCCGGCCTCGATGCCGCCGGCTACCGCATCGTCATCGAGGAACTGGGGGCCGCCGACTCGTCGATCCGGTCGCTCGTGTCGGTCAACGTCGGCCTGGTCGGCAAGAGCATCAACCGCTGGGGCACCGACGAGCAGAAGCAGCGGTGGCTGCCCGGTCTGTGCCGCGGCGAGCTCGGTGCGTTCGGACTCACCGAGCCCGGTGCCGGGTCCAACCCGTCGCAGATGACCACCAAGGCCGTGCGCGACGGCGAGGAGTGGGTGCTCGACGGCGCCAAGATCTTCATCACCAACGGCAGTCGCGGCGCCGTCACCAAGGTGTTCGCGCGGGCGATCGTCGACGGCGAGGACCGCGGCATCACCTGTTTCCTCGTCCCGCAGGACACGCCCGGCTACCAGGGGCGCGCGATCCACGGCAAGCTCGGCCTCCGGGCAGGTGACACGGCCGAGATCGCGCTCGAGGGCGTCCGTGTCGGTGACGACGCCGTCCTCGGCGAGGTCGGCGGCGGCATGAAGGTGGCGCTCTCCGCCCTGGACGACGGGCGCTTCTCGCTGGCGTCCGGCGCGGCCGGCCTGGCCCGCGAGGCCCTCGAGGTGAGCCTGCGCTACGCGGACGAGCGCGAGCAGTTCGGCGCGCCGATCGCCTCCAAGCAGCTGGTGCAGGAGCTGCTGGCCGCCATGCACGTCGACGTCCAGGCCTGCCGTGGCCTGCTGGACCAGGTCGTCGCCAAGCTCCAGACGGGGGAGCGGGCCACGCTGGAGATCTCCACCGCCAAGCTGTTCTGCACCGAGGCGTCGGTGCGCTGCGCCGACCGCGCCGTCCAGGTCCACGGCGGCTACGGCTACATCGACGAGTACCCCGTCCAGCGGATGCTGCGCGACGCGCGTGTCACCACGCTCTACGAGGGCACCAGCCAGGTCCAGCACCTCATCATCGGACGCATGCTCACCGGCCACAACGCCTTCTGATTCGATCCCACCCGCCACCCCGATCGTCTCGCTCGCTCCGCTCGCTCGTTGCCTCGCCTGTTCGATCCCACCCGCCACCCCGATCGTCTCGCTCGCTCCGCTCGCTCGTTGCCTCGCCTGACGATCCGGGAACGGCGGCTACCTTGAGCCGCCATCTCGACGGGGAGTCATCCGTGGCCGGATTCGACCTGCACACGCACAGCACCTATTCCGACGGCACCACCACGCCGGAACAGAACGTGCGGGACGCGGTCGCCCTCGGACTCGACGGGCTCGGCATCACCGACCACGACACCACCGAGCCGTACGAGGCCGCCCGAGCCGCGGCGGACGGCACCGGCCTGGAACTGGTCCTCGGCACCGAGTTCTCCGCGGAGCTCGACGGTCACTCCGTCCACGTGCTCGGGTACTGGATCGACCCCGGTCACGGTCCGCTCGTCGACGAGCTCGACCGGCTGCGCAACGAACGGCTCCACCGGGCCCGGGCCATCGTGGAGAAGTTCAACGGCCTCGGCGTCGAGGTCACCTTCGCCCGGGTCCAGGAGCTGGCCGGCGCCGCACCCATCGGCCGGCCGCACATCGCCCAGGCCGTCGTTGAGGCCGGCGCCGCACCCGACACCCGTACGGTGTTCGACACCTGGCTCGCCGACGGCGGGCCCGCCTACGTGGAGAAGCACGCCGTCACGCCCGAACGCGCGGTCGAACTGCTGGTCGCCGCCGGCGGGGTGGCGGTGCTCGCCCACCCGGGCCTGTACGGCACGCGCGGCGAGCCGGGCACGGGCGCGGTGAACGGCGGCCGCGCCTCGGGTCCCGGCCTGGACGCCGAGGTGGTCGAGCGCATGGCCGCCGTCGGCCTGGCCGGCATCGAGGCCGACCACCCCGACCACACCGACGAGCACCGCGCCCGCTACCGCGACCTGGCGGGCGCGCTCGGGCTCGAGCGCACCGCCGGCTCGGACTACCACGGCGCGGGCAAGGACAACCAGCTCGGCTCCGCGACCACCGACCGCGAGGTCGTCGAGCGCCTCCGCGCCTGGCGGCGCGCCTAGGCTCACCCGCCGGCGGACCGCCGGATTTCCTGGCCGCCCGGCTTCCACCCCCGGTCTTTCCATGCGACACTGGCCGCAAGGACAGGGACCGGTCGGACACCGCATGCGGACGGGTCGGGCGGTGTCCGACCACCCGGCCGGTCGGCCAGACTCCCGGCGGTCGGCGCGATGCACGCGCCGGGCGTGCAGGCGGCCCGGCAGACCGGCGGCCGGCCCGAACGTTGATGTGGAGGAACCCCAGTTGGAGCCCCAGCAGGTCCAGAAGGCACAGAAGATCGTTCCCGTCCCGACGCTGCACTTCGGGGAGGGCGCGCTGGCGGGGCGGGTGGTTCGGCTCGACCGTGACGTGGCCACCATCGGCCGTCGCGAGGACAACGCCTACGTCATCCCGGACCCGCGCGTGTCGCGCCTGCACGCCGAGATCCGCAAGGAAGCCAGCGCCGTCATCGTCACCGACCTCGGCTCCAGCGCCGGCACGAAGGTCAACGGCGAGGAGATCAACGGCCCCGCCGTCGTCCGGCACGGGGACCGGGTCAGCTTCGGCCCGGTGACGGCGACGTTCGAGGACCCCGCGGCCGCGTCCCAGGCCGAGGACGCCACGATGGTGTTCGAGGTCCCCAAGGTGGAGACCGGCCCGCACCTCTCGCCGCGCCAGCAGCAGGTCCTGGAGCTGATGGCCGAGGGCATGACCAATGCGGAGATCGGTGAGCAGCTCGGCGTGACCGAGCGCACCGTCAAGGCCTACGCCCAGGAGCTGTACGACAAGCTGGGCGTCCGCAACCGCGCCGGCGCCGTCGCCGAGGCAGCGAAGCTCGGCCTCCTGTAGGAACCGCTCGACCACTCCCGACGTCGACGGCCCCCGGGGCCGGTCGTCGGGGGGACCTTGCTGCTCGACCCTGAGGGGTCTGCGCTGCGCGAGCCCCCCGCCGAACCGGACCCGGGGGCCGTCTCCTCTCCCGAGGTGTCTCGATGGACCTGCAGGTCGTCTTCGACGCTGGGTTGGCGGTGCAGGCGTTCGTGACGTTGTTGGTCATCATGGACCCGTTGGGCAACGTGCCGGTGTTCCTGGCGCTGACGGCGAACGACACCGCTGCCCGGCGCCGCCGGACCGCCCGTCACGCGATGACCGCGGCGGCGGTGATCATCTACCTGTTCGCCTTCTTCGGCACGCAGATCCTCGCCAGCCTCTCGATCGGGCTGCCGGCGCTCCAGGCCGGCGGCGGGGTGGTGCTGTTCCTCACCGCCCTGGAGATGCTGAAGGGCGACATCCTGGTGCCCAGCAAGGCGGAGGGCGTCAACGTCGCCGTCGTGCCGCTCGGCGTGCCGCTGCTGGCCGGCCCGGGTGCGATCTCCGCGGCCATGGTGTTCATGAGCGAGACGGGCACCGGCCGGATCGACGTCGGCCGGCAGCTGACCGTGGCGCTCGCGATCGGCGCGGTGCTCCTGGTCGTCTACCTCACCATGCGCTACGCCGAGGTGCTCGAGCGGCTCCTCAAGGACAACGGGATCCACCTGGTGACCCGGGTGATGGGGATGTTGCTGATCGCCATCTCCATCGAGCTGGTCGCCACCGCCGTGCAGGCGTACGTCGACGGCGCTTCCGCGCTGCCGTGATGCACGGGCGCCGGTCCGAGGACGATCCGGGCGCCACCCGTCGGTAGTCTCTGGCGACGGCACCGACGCCCCCCGACCACCGGAGTCCACGTGCCCGCGACCGTGTACGCGTTCGCCAACCAGAAGGGCGGCGTCGGCAAGACGACGTCCTGCCTGAACGTCGCGGCGGCCATGGCCGAGCTCGGTCGCGCCGTCCTGGTCGTGGACCTGGACCCGCAGGCGTGCCTGACCTTCTCCCTGGGCTACGACCCCGACACGACCGAGCCGTCCCTCAACGACACCGTCGTCGGGCGGGTGCACCTGGCCGACACGATCGTCCAGCACGGTGAGGTCGACGTCGCGCCGGCCAACATCGACCTGGCCGGCGCCGAGGTGACCCTGCTGTCACGCACCGGCCGGGAGTACCTGCTGCGGGGCGAGCTGACCGACCTGCTCGACAGCTACGACGCCGTGTTCGTCGACTGCGCCCCGTCGCTGGGCGTCCTGACGATCAACGGGCTGACGGCCGCCGACGAGGTGGTCATCCCGGTGCAGTGCGAGACGCTGTCACACCGGGGGGTCTCGCAGTTGCTGGACACCATCGGCGACGTGCGACGGCTGACCAACCGCGGCCTGGTGGTGCGGGGACTGCTGGCGACCATGTTCGACCCGAGGACCCGCCACAGCCGCGAGGTACTCCGCGACCTGCTCAGCCGCTACGAGCTGCCGCTGATCGGCCCCCCGGTGCGCAAGTCGATCCGGTTCGCCGAGTCGCCGACCGCCGGGACCACGCTCGTCGGCACCGGCGCCGACGTGCCGGGTGTGGCCGCCTACCGGGCGATCGCCCGGGAACTGCTCGACCTGCCGGTCGAGGAGGAGCTGCTCGAGGCCGCCGGCTGGACCGTCGACCGGCAGGCGGAGATCCTCGGGCTGACGCAGGGGGCGTCGCGTGCCTGAGCCGTCACCGTCGCCCTTCGACCGTGTCCGCAAACCCGACCCCAGCGCCGCTCGGGTCCGTGACGGGCAGGGCAAGGAGGCGCTGTACAGCACCGCGCCGACGGCCGCCCCGCCACCGCAGATCGAGGTGACCTGCGACCGGTGCGGGGTGCTGCGCGGCGTCACCGTCGTCGAGGCGCTGCGGCTGCTCAGGCCGCCGGCACTCTTCAACCCCTTGCGCAGCCGGTTGTGGAGCCGCTGCCCGACCTGCGGGCGACGGGCCTGGCTTCGCATCGAACTCGGTCAGGCCCTGCGGGTGCTGCGCTCCCAGATCCCCGGCCGGGGATAGCCGCCGGTCCGCGTCAGGGCAGGTGCTCGACCTTCACACGGCGGGCCAGTTGGGGCTCGCCCTGGCCGCGCGCGTCGGCGCCCCGGCGGGCGACGCGCACCGTCGGCTGCTCGCCGCGGCCGCCCGATTCGTCCCGACCGGCACGCTGACTGCCCTTGCCGCGCCCGCCGCGGGAGGACTTCTGCCCGCCGCCGCTGCGGCCACCGCGATCGTCCCGGCCGCTCTCGCCGCGTTCGCCGCGCCCGTTGCGGCGATCCGACGCCCCGTCACCGGACCGGTCGCTCCGCTGCTTGTTGCGCCCGCCGCTCTTCTTCGTGCGGTGGGCCGGCGCCTCGCGCCCGCCGTCGTCGCCGGTCGCGCGGTCCCGACGCGGCCCGTCCTCGGCCCGGTCGCGGTCCTCGACCTTCGTCGACGCGCCGGCGCGGGCGCGGGTCCGGCCGGTCGCGCGACCCTGGTCGCCGTCACGGGTGTCGTCGCGTCGGTCGCCGGCCGGTGCGCGGTCGCGTGTCCGGGTGCGGGTGCGGGTGCGCCCGTTGCTCGCGGCCGTGTCCCGGTCGCGGTCGCGCCCGCCGTCGCGGTCACGCGCGCCCTCGCGGTCACGCCCGCCGTCGCGGTCACCCGCGCCCCCGCGGTCGCGCCCGCCGTCCCGGTCGCGCCCGCCGGTGCGCCCACGGGAAGTGCCGCCGTCGCGCGTCGGCCGGTCGTCCTCGGAGGGTGCCTCGGCGACACCCTCGCGCCGGGTGCGGGTGCGGGCCGCGTCACGGTCGCGCCCGGCGCCCTCGCTGTCGCGCCGGCTCTTCGGGCGGCCGTCGGAGCGGCCCTTGCGCGGGCCGGAACGCCGCTCGTCGCGCTGGTCGCGGCCATCGCCGTCGCGCGACCGCTTCGACAGGTGGTCCCACGGCTTCTCGTCGGGCAGGCCGAACAGTTCCGTCAGCAGTGGCGAGGTGGAGAAGACCTGGTGCACCTCGGTGTCGGTCGCGCCGACGGCCTTGCGGATCACGTTGAGGCGGTCGGCCTCGTTGAACTCCGCGAACGTGACCGCGACACCGGCGGCGCCGGCGCGCGCCGTCCGGCCGATGCGGTGCAGGTACATCTTCTCGTCGTCGGGACAGTCGTAGTTCACGACGTGGGTCACCCCGGACACGTCGATGCCCCGGGCGGCGACCTCGGTCGCGACCAGCACGTCGGCCTTGCCCGACCGGAAGCGGTCGAGGTTCTTCTCGCGGGTCTGCTGGCGCAGGTCGCCGTGGATCGCGATGGCCGGGACCCGCAGGTCCTCGAGGTCCGTGACCAGCCGGTCAGCCATGCTCTTCGTGCGCACGAACACGTAGCAGCGGCCACGCTCCGGCGTCTGCAGGATGCGGGCCAGCACGCGGGGCTTGTCCATGCGGTGCACGCTGAAGAAGTGCTGCGCGACGTTGGGAGCGGTCTCGTGCTCCTCGCTGTCGGCGCGCGTGAACGTCGGGTGGTGCAGGTAGCGGCGCGCCATCTTGACGATGGCGGTCGGCATCGTCGCGGAGAACAGCATGGTGTGGCGGCCCTCGGCCGGGCACGCCTCGATCAGCCGCTCGACGTCGGGCAGGAAGCCCATGTCGAGCATCTCGTCGGCCTCGTCGAGCACGAGGACCTTGACCTGCGACAGGTCGAGGTTGCCGCGCTTGAGGTGGTCGAGCAGTCGGCCGGGCGTGCCGACCACGACGTGCACGCCGCCGCGCAGCGCCGCGGTCTGCTCCTCGAAGCCGACGCCGCCGTAGACGCTGATGGTCGTCAGGCCGCGCGCCTCGCCGATGGTGAGGTCGTCGTGGACCTGCTGGCACAACTCGCGGGTCGGCACGACCACCAGGGCCTGGGTCACCGCCTCGTCGGCGTCGACCTGTTGCAGCAGCGGCAGTCCGAAGGCCAGCGTCTTGCCGGTGCCGGTGCGCGCCTGGCCGATCAGGTCGTTGCGCCCGAGCGCCAGGGG
The DNA here is from genome assembly GCF_041821065.1 of Egicoccus sp. AB-alg2. Lineage (NCBI taxonomy): Bacteria > Bacillati > Actinomycetota > Nitriliruptoria > Egicoccales > Egicoccaceae > Egicoccus > Egicoccus sp. AB-alg2. The sequence continues at coordinate 267,809 of NZ_JBGUAX010000003.1, forward strand.
CAGCGTCAGCTCCTGGATCGGGAAGGGATGGATGATGCTCTTGGCCTCGAGCGCGTCGCACAGGGCGGCGTCGACACCGAGGTCGCGGAACGTCTTCGTCACGTGGGTCTCTCGTCCGGGCGATCCCGGCGCCTGAGACACACACACGCCTGCTGGATCGCAACTCTCGCGCCGGCGGGACGTCGTCGTCCACGACCGGTGGCCCCGAGCCGCTCACGTGTACGAAGGAGGCATCGTGCCCCCGGACGCCGACCGGCGGGCCGGCGCGTTCGGACTGGGAGGTGCGATGACCTTCTCGTCCGGTCGTGCGGGCGGCCGTTGGGGCCAACGCGAGGCTAGCGCACGGCCCGGCCGGACGGGCACGAGCCGTCGCCGACCTCGGACTAGCGTCGCGCGGACGGGGACACGAGGAACGACGTGAACCAGGAACTGTCGCGCGCCGGCGACCTGATCGGGCGCTACCTCGACCACGTGCGCGACCACGCACCGGTCGAGGCCACGCGCCTGGGCATCCGTGACCGCGACGGCGAACTGCCGGAGCTGACGACCGAAGCGCTGGCCGAACGCAGCCGTGACCTGGCCGTGCTGGCGGCGGAGGTCCGGGTCGCCCTCGACGAGTTGGGCGGCGACGTCCACGGCGAGCAGCGCGAGGCGCGCGACGACCTGCGCCTGCTGGCCGACGAGTTGGAGTACCGCCGCTTCCTGCTCGACGTCCGGCCGCGCTACGTGCTCGACCCGCTGGCCGCCCTGGAGACGATCTCCGCCGGGATCCACGAGCACCTGCGCCGCGTCGACCTGCCGGTGCAGGAACAGTGTCAGCGGCTGGAGTCGGCCGCCGCCCGGGCGCGGCGCGTCCCCGTGCTGCTCGAGCAGGCGGGCACGCTGCTGGTGTCCTCGCCGGCTCCCAACCTCGACGTCGCGCTGCAGCGGCTGCCCGGGCTGATCAAGCTCGTCCGCGACGACCTGCCCCGCCGGGCCGAACAACTGGGCGGTGACGTGACCCACGCCCGCGACGCCGGCGAGGTCGCTGCCGAGGGCCTGGAGGCCTACGCGGCCCTGCTCGACGAGTTGCACGACGAACCGCCCGCCCCCTGGCGGCTCGGTCCCGAGCAGCACGAGGTGACGCTGCGGGCGGCCCTCGGCACCGCCATGGACCCCGACCAGATCGAGCGCCGTGCCCGCGCCTGGGTCGAGCAGGTCTGCGCGGAGATGGCCGAGCTCGCGTCCTCCTCGTGGCAGCGGCGCTTCCCCGGCGAGCGGCGGCCCGACGACGCGAACGAGCGCATCCGTCGTGTGCTCGCCCAGGTCGCCGACCGCTCGGTGCCCCGCGACGCGCTGGTGCCCGAGGCCCGCCGCGCGGTCGACGAGGCGCGCGCCTTCGCACTCGCCTCGGGCCTGACCGACGTGCCGCCGGCCGAGCGTCTGACGGTCACCGAGGTGCCCGAGTACCTGCGGGGGATCGCGGTCGCGTTCATCACCCAGGCGCCGCCGCTGGAGCCCGACACCGGCTGCACCTACTACCTGTCGCCGGTGCCGGAGTCGTGGGACGACGACCTCGCGGAGTCGTTCCTGCGCGAGTACAACCCTGCCCAACTGCGCTCGCTGGCCATCCACGAGGGCTATCCCGGCCACTTCGTCCAGCTGGAGCACGCCTCGCAGCACCCCCGCGTGGCCCGACGCCTGCTGACCCGCCCGGCCTTCGCCGAGGGGTGGGCGGTCTACATCGAGCGCGAGGCCGTCAAGGCGGGCTTCGGCGACGACGGGACCGCGGCCGTCGCGGGCGACGACTACCGGATCACCCAACGCAAGCTCGAGCTGCGGATCGCGACCAATGCCCTGCTCGACGTCGGTCTGCACGCCGGCGAGCTCGCCGACGACGACGCGCTCCAACTGCTGACCCGCACGGCGTTCCAGGAACAGGCCGAGGCCGAGGGCAAGCTCGTACGCGCCAAGGTCACCTCGGGGCAGCTGTGCTCCTACTTCGTGGGGGGCGAGGAGCTCGGCGACCTGCGGCAGGAGTTCGAGGCGCAGGCCGGCGCCGGCTTCGACGTCCGCCGCTTCCACCAGGGCGTGCTGTCCCACGGCACCCCGACGGTCGACATCGTGCGGGCCGCGCTACGCGACGACGCCCCACTCCGTCGCCCGTTCGCGACGGGGGCCGCGTAGCCGGCCGCAGGAACGGCCGATCGGGATCATCCCGGCATCCCGCCACGGTCGTGCGGGCCGCCTGAGACGGCGGTCCCGAGCCGTCGACGGACGCCGCGCGTCCCAGCCGACGGCGACCTCCACCCTGCCCGGCGACCTCGACCCCGACCACGGCGACCTCGGCCCCCGCCCCCGGACTGCGAGCCGGCGCGCGGGGTGGAGTACGTTCGGCCCCGATTCGTCTCGCTCGCGTCCGACCGTCAGGACCGCCGTGGCCTTCGACCTCGCTCTGACCGACGAACAGCTGCAGGCCCGTGACTGGGCCCGCGAGTTCGCACGCAAGGAGATCCGCGAGCGCGAGATCGACGGCGTGCCGGTGCACCGGCACTACGACGAGGCCGAGGAGTTCCCCTGGCCCGTGGTGCAGAAGGCGGCGGAGATCGGGCTCTACGGGCTCGACTACTACTCCATGGTGGGCCAGGACCCGACCGGGCTGACGTCCGCGCTGGTGCTGGAGGAGACCTTCTGGGGGTGTGCCGGCATCGGCCTGGCGATCTTCGGCTCCGGACTGGCGTTGGCCGGCCTGGCCACGACCGGTACGGGCGAGCAGATCGGGACGTGGGCGCCTCGCATCTTCGGCACCCCCGACGACGTGAAGGTCGGCGCCTACGCCGTCTCGGAGCCCGGCGCCGGCTCGGACGTCTCCCGGATCCGCACCCGCGCGACCAGGGTCGAGGGCGGCTGGCTGCTCAACGGCGAGAAGATCTGGATCACCAACGGTGGGATCGCGGACGTGCACATCGTCGTCGCGACGGTCGACCCCTCGCTCGGCCACCGTGGCCAGGCGTCGTTCATCGTCACCGGCGACGCCGAGGGCTTCGCACAGACCAAGAAGACGAAGAAGCTCGGCATCCGGGCGTCGCACACCGCCGAACTCGCGCTGACCGACTGCTTCGTGCCGGACGACCAGCTGCTGGGCGGCCAGGACAAGCTCGACGCCAAGCTCGAGCGCGCACGCAACCCTCAGCAGCAGGGCCGGTCCGGGGCGCTGTCCACCTTCGAGGCGACCCGTCCGATCGTGGGCATCCAGGCGGTCGGGGTGGCGCGCGCCGCGTACGACGCGTCGGTCACCTACGCGCAGCAGCGCGAGACCTTCGGCGTGCCGATCATCCGCCACCAGGCCATCGCCTTCAAGCTCGCCGACATGGCCACCGACATCGACGCCGCCCGGCTGCTGTGCTGGCGGGGCATCAACATGGGCGTCACCCAGACGCCCTTCCGGCACGGTGAGGGCTCCATGGCCAAGCTCCACGCCGGCCGCGTGGCGGTGCGGGTGACCGACGAGGCGATCCAGATCCACGGCGGATTCGGCTACAGCCGTGAGTTCGACGTGGAGAAGTTCCACCGCGACGCGAAGATCTACGAGATCTTCGAGGGCACCCGGGAGATCCAGCAGCTCGTGATCTCCCGGGCCATCACCCGCAGCAGCTGAGCCGGCGGCTCAGCGCGCCTTCGGGCGCGGGCGCGTCAGCACCTCGGGGCCGTCCTGGGCGAGGTGGATCGCCTGCGAGGGCGTCAGCTCCACCGGCCCGCTGGGCGCGAGCAGCCGGTCCGGGTGGACGCGCGTCGAGCCGGTCGGTGCGTCGAACTCGGCCACCGGCGGCGCGCCGCCGGCGACCGGTCCCGGCTCGGCCGTCGGCACCGGCCCGACCATCGGGAGGCGCTCGGTGGCCGTGACGGGCTCCGGCGCCGGGACGCGCTCCGTCGGCACGAAGGGCGCGGGCGTCGGGATGGGCTCGGTGGGCGCCAGCGACGCGGGCGTCGGGACCGGCGCGGCGGCGGGGGCCGGGGCCGGGGATGGGGCCGGCAGCGCGCCCAGGCTCTCCAGCGCCGCGGCGAGGTCGGCGAGGTCGTCCTCGACCGACGGCACCGGGCGCGGCGACGTGGCCGGCGGTGCCGCGGCCGGCGGTGCCGCGGTGGCCGGCGGTGGCATGGTGGCGGTCGGCGGTGGCACGGCGGGTGTCGCGGGGACACCCGGTGTCGTCACCGCGTCGGGCCCCTCGGCCGTCGCCGCGGCGTCGACGGGCTCCCCGGTCGGAACCTCGGGCGCGGTCACGTCGAGAGGCCACGCGTCCTCGACACGCAACGAATTCGGCGTCGCGCGGGCGGTGAACAGCGTGCGCGGGCTACCATCCGTGGATGCTGGCGCCGGAGCCGACTCGGCTCGGCGCGATCGCCGCAGACGGGACAGCAGCGGCCATCGCGATCGGGACACGGGAACCTCCCTGCAAGGGGTGCGGGGACGGTCTCGGAGCCAGGGAACCAGCGACCGTCCTGGACGGTCATCGGCAGGGGCGGTCGAACGGTGGAGCGAACGGGCGAGACGCGCACGAACGTGCCGCCGCACGCCGGTGCCAACGCACGCCGCACCGGGTACCCGACGACACCGAACCCGGCCCGTACCACCGACACGCCGACCTCGCTCCACGACGTCACCGCGGACGCCGCCGAGACCACGGGACGGCCGTGGGGGGTCGTACGACACGAGGTGGAGCGCGCGATCCGTTCGGTGCCGGGCGTCCTCGAGGCGTCCGTGGGCGTGTCCGAGGAGACCGGACGGGGACGGCTGCGCATCCGGCTCGCACCCGGCGAGGACCACGACGCCGTCTGCTGGGCCGTGGCCGCCACCCTGCGCGAGCGTTTCGGGATCGCGTTGGATCCTGCGGCGATCCGGCCGCGCGGCGAGGACGTGCCCGAGCCGGTCCCTCCGCCGGAGCCGACGCCGCTGCACGAGCCACGGACAGCGCCCGCAGCCCCGTCCGCACCCCCGTGGGCGACCGCCGCCACGTCGGCGTCGGCGGCCGCGTCGGCGGCTGCGTCCGGTTCTGCGGCGGCCCACGAGGAGCCGACCCTCCGCCCGTTCCCCCCGACCGGGACGCCCGCACGAGCGGCACGCACGACGTCCGTGCCGGGACCGGTCTCCGGCCCACCCGTCGGCGACGCCGCCGGCGGCGAACGCGTGCGCGCCGCCATCGGCGACCTCGTCACCGAGCACGGCGCCGCGGCCGTCTCCGTCACCGCGACGCTGTCGCACGGCGGCCGGGAGGGCCGCGGTGCGGTCGGCGCCCTGGCCACGCGCCGGGCGACGTGGCGGGCCGTCGCCGAGGCCACCCTCCACGCGCTGCAGGACCTCACCGGCGGCCGGTTGCGCGCCCAGGTCGAGCGGGTGACCGTCAACACGGCCGAGGACCCGGGCACCGTCAGCGTCGTGCTCGCCGTCCTCTCCGAGCGGGGTGAGGAGACGCTGCTCGGCGCCGCCCTGGTCCGCGAGGACGCCGAACGCGCCGTCATGCGCGCCACCCTGGACGCCCTCAACCGACGCGTCGAGCCCTGGCTGCGCGACCTCGCCCACGGCTGAGACCGTTTTCGCCACGCCGTCCTGCCCCGCGTGGTCCGCATCGGCGTCTAGGGTGCTGCGCCGCCGGCGCGCGGCCGGCACCGACGGCACGAACGGGGGTCTGCCGATGGCGGGGGTCGTGGTGTTCCACTCGGCGCTGGGGCTGCGCCCGGCGATCGAGACGTTCGCCGGGCGGCTGCGCGAGGACGGTCACGAGGTCTGGACGCCGGACCTGTTCGCCGGCAGCACGTTCGACGACGTCGACGCCGGCGTCGCCGAGGTCGACCGGCTGGGCATGGAGGCGGTGCTGGCTCGCGCGGCCGAGGCCGTCGACCCGCTGCCCGCCGAGGTGGTCTACCTCGGCATCTCGCTGGGCTGCATGCCGGCGATGCAGCTGAGCGCCACCCGCCCCGGCGCCCGTGGCGTCGTGCAGGTCCAGTCGGTCGTCACCCCGGAGGACTTCGACCTGCCGGGATGGCCCGAGCAGCTGCCCGTGCAACTGCACGTCTCCCCGGACGATCCGTGGCAGGACGACGTCGACCAGCTCGTCCCGTCGGTGCCGGACGGCCTGCTGGACGTGCACACGTATCCGGACACGCAGCACGTCTTCATGGACGACGAACTGGCGGTGTACGACCCGGCGGCCACCGAGCGCTTCACCGCCGCCGTCCTCGGCTGGCTCGCCGCCCGCTGACCGCCGGCCGGGGGCGGGTTCAGCGCGTCGTGCCGGGGCCCTCGTCCACCTCGTCGAAGGTGTCGCACACCTCGGTGCCGTCGAGCTCGCGGCAGTCGTAGCGGGCGACGCGCTGCGGGGGGACGTCGGTGCCGGGGCCCTCGTACTCGGCGTCGTCGCGGGCGGGGGGCGTGCCGGTGCCGGGGCCCTCGGAGGGCTCGGCGACCTCGTCGGTCGGGGCGACGACCGTGGTCTTCGCGGACGCCGGCTCGACGACCGGGTCGGCACCGGCGGAGGTGCCGGCCAGCGCGACGGCGGTGGTCGCGACGACGGTCACCGCGGTCAGGGAGCCGAGCAGGAGGGAGCGGGAGCGCATGGGCGTGCCTTCGGGTTCGTCACGAGTTGATGGTTGCTGTCCCTCCTGATGCGCGACCCACGCGCGAAGTTGAGCACGCGACCGCGCCGGGCGGTCAGCGCACGGTGGCCGGCCGGCAGCCGCGTTCAGGCGTCGGGCGCCGGCAGCGGCTCGTCGCGGGCGAGCGCGGCGTCGGTGGCCCGCCCCTCGCCCGGCACCTCGAGCAGGTCCAGCCCCTCGGCCGCGAACCGCTGCGCCACCGCCACGCCGCGGCCGTCCCCGTGGACGTCGAGGTCGTGCTGGGCCTGGGCCGCCAGCAGCGCGGCCTGCAGGGCACGGCCGAGCGTCAACGACAGCCGGCGGGCGCCGTGCTGCACCGCCTGCGGGCCGGCATCGAGCGCCTGCGCGACCCAGATGGCGGCGTGGTCGGCCGCGTCGACCGCCAGCTTCGCGACCGTCGCCAGGGGGGCCGAGGTGGCCGCGGCGCCAGCGCGGCGGACCTCCTCGACGTAGGCGCGCAGGGTCTCGCCGCCGCCGAGCGCCCGCAGCACGTCCAGCGACAGGACGTTGGTGGTGCCCTCCCAGATGGGCAGGACCTGTGCGTCGCGCAGCAGCACGGGCAGGTGCGTGTCTTCGATGTAGCCGGCGCCACCGAACGCCTCCAGCGCCTCGGACGCACCGGCGACCGCCTGCTTGCCGGTCGTGAGCTTGGTGACGGGCAGCAGCAGCCGCAGGACCTGTTGCTCGCGTTCGGTCGCGACCCCGGCCTCGTCGCGGCCGAGCAGTTCGACCGCGCGGAAGGCCAGCTGCAGGGACGCCTCGTGCTGGACGCGCAGCCATGCGAGCGTGGCCTGGTGCAGCGGCCGGTCGATCAGCGCGCCCTCGAACGCCTCGCGTCGGCGGGCGTAGTCGCGGGCGAGCGCCAGGCCGCGCCGGAGGCCCGAGGCGGCGGTGACCGCGTTCCACAGGCGCGTCACCGTCAGCATCGGCGCGATGTTGCGGGTGCCGTCCGCCGGTGGTCCGACGAGATGGGCGAGCGTGCCGTCCAGCGCGAGCTCCGCGGTCGGCATCTGCCGCGTGCCCAGCTTGGACTTCAGCCGCAGGACCCGCAGGTCGTTGAGTCGGCCCTGCTCGTCGCGGACCTCGACGTAGAACATCGCCAGGCCGCGACCGCCGGGGCCGTTGCCCTCGGGGCGCGCCAGCGTCAGCGCCATGTCGGCGGTGACGGCGGAGGTGAACCACTTGGTGCCGGTCAGCCGCCACAGCGGGCCCTCGGCACGCGCCACGGTCTCCGTCCGACCGACGTCGGATCCGCCCGGCCGCTCCGTCATCCACTGCCCGGAGGTCCAGGCGGTGGCGGGGTCACGGCTGGTCAGGCGCGGCACGGCCCGGTCGATCAGCTCGCGATCGCCGTGCACCAGCAGGGTCTTGGCGGCCCCGTCGGTCATCGCCAGCGGGCAGCTGTACAGCGCGCTGGACGGGTTGAAGAGGTAGGCGAGCGCGAACTGGTGCAGCCGACTGTGCTCGCCGTGGGTGCGCTCGTAGCCGGTGGCGACGACACCGCGTTCGTGGGCGACGTCGGCGATGCGCCGCCAGGCCGGGGCCGTCTCCACCTCGTCGACGCGCCTGCCCCAGGCGTCGAAGGGCCGCAGGCGTGGCTCGTTGGCCGGATCGTCCATCGTGTCCGACCAGGCCTTGAGGTCCGTGGCGGCGAGGTGCCCCATCTCCGCCAGCGAGGGCACGACCTCGGCGTGGACGTCCGGTGGCAGGGCACGCGCCAGGTAGCGCTGCAGGGCGAGGTCGTCCTCCCACTCGTCGCGCAGCCGCGGGGGATCCTGGAAGAACCCGGTCTCCTCGACGGTGCCCACGCCGTCTCCTCCCTCGCGGAACTCCTGGAACGAAACGCCGCCGCGCGTTCCGTTCGTGGAACGTACCCGTCAGGCGTACAGCACGACTGCGGCGGCGGTGGCGAGGTTCAGGCTGGACACGCCCGCCCGCATCGGGATCCGCACGGCGCGCTCGGCGCGGGTGCGCAGGGCGTCGCTCAGACCGCCCCGCTCGGTCCCGAGCAGGATCGCGGCGTCGGGCGGCAGCGCCCCCGCCTGCAGGTCGACGGCGTCCGGGTCCAGCGCCACCAGCGGCCGCTCGAGCTCCGGAAGCGCATCCACGCGGCCACAGGCGGGCAACGCGAACTGCAGCCCCGCCCCGGCACGTACCGCCGTGGGATGCCACGGATCGGCGCGCCCGACGACCGTCACGCCGGCGGCCCCGGCCGCCGCGGCCACCCGTACGACCGCGCCGAGGTTGCCGAGGTGGCGGGGCTCCTCCAGGACCACCAGCCGGCCGGGGACCTCGGGGCCCGGCACGACCGGGACCTCGGGACGCACCGCCACCGACAGCGCGGGGGAGGGCAGCTCCGCGCCGGTGCGACGGCCCGCCCTGGCCTCTGGCGACGGCCCGACCAGCTCGGCCCACGTGGCCGCGTCGACCTCCCCCGGCGCGACGGGCAACCCGACGTCGGGCGCGAGCTGTTCCAGGAGCTTCGTCAGCGCCGCGGCGTCCGGCGTCACCACCACCTCGACGTCGGCGCCGAAGCGCACCGCGTGTTTCAGCGCGTGGACGCCCTCCAACCTCACCCGACCGGTGTCACGTCTCGACGACCGGGCGAGTCGCAGGGCGTAGGCTCGGTCCATGCCCTTCCTCCTCGTGCTCGCGTTCGTCGTCGTCCCGCTCGTCGAGATCGCCGTCATCATCCAGGTCGGCCAGGTCATCGGGACGCTGCCGACGATCGCCATCCTGGTGCTCGACAGCCTGCTCGGCGCCTGGCTGCTGAAGCGCGAGGGGCGGCGAGCGTGGCAGAAGTTCCGCGCCGCGCTCGACGAGCTGCGCTGGCCGGGCGACGAGGTCACCCAGGGCGCGCTCGTCATCGTCGGTGGCACGCTGCTGCTGACGCCGGGCTTCGTGACGGACGTCGTCGGCTTCCTGCTGCTGCTGCCACCGACGCGGCGCATCCTCGCACGGATGATCCGCGCGCGCCTCAACCCGCTCGGTGGCGCGACCAGCGATCCCGACGCCCGGCAGCGCGAGCGTGGCCGTGGGCGCAGCACCCGTGGCGTCATGGACGTCGAGGTGGTCGAGATCCACCGCGACGACCCCGACGACGACGCCGACGCCGAGGCCGACGGGGGCCCTTCGGGCGACCTGCCGCCCGGCCGCGGCTGACCGGCTCCTCGCACGCCGCGCCGCTCGGTTCCATTCCGGCGGGTCGCGATCGCTACGGTCACCTCGCCGGTGGTCGCGAGGGGCGGCCGGGAGCCCGGCGAGTTGCGCTCATGGAGAGGGTTTCATGGAGGCGATCCGTCAGGCCATCCTGGAAGAGGCGTCGGGTGAGGAGCTCGCACGGCTGCCGTTGCCGGACACGATGCGGGCTGCCGTGGTCCGCAAGTCGGAGATCGACGTCTTCGACGGGCTCCCGTCCGAGGAGAAGGACCCGCGCCGGTCGTTGCACGTCGACGAGGTCCCCATCCCGCCGCTCGGCCCCAACGAGGTGCTGATCGCCCCGATGGCGTCGGCGCTGAACTACAACACCGTGTGGACCTCGATCTTCGAGCCGGTCTCCACTTTCGGGTTCCTGGAGAAGCTCGGGCGTGAGGGCGAGCTCGGCGCCCGCCACGACCTCGACCACCACATCGTCGGCTCCGACGCGGCCGGCGTGGTCCTGCGCACGGGACCCGGCGTGACCCAGTGGAAGCCGGGCGACCGCGTCACCGTCCACTGCAACTCCGTGGACCTGGAAGGTCCCGAGGGGCACGAGGACTCGATGCTGGACCGCAGCCAGCGGATCTGGGGCTTCGAGACCAACTTCGGGGCGCTCGCCGACATCTCGCTGGTCCGTGCCAACCAGCTCATGCCGATGCCGACCCACCTGAGCTGGGAGGAGGCGGCGTCCCTGGGGCTGGTCATGGCCACCAGCTACCGCATGCTCGTCGGCGAGAACGCCGCCCGCATGAAGCAGGGTGACGTGGTGCTGATCTGGGGTGCCACGGGCGGCATCGGCGGGTTCGCGACCCAGTTCGTCCTCAACGGCGGCGGCATCCCGGTGTGTGTGGTGTCGAGCGAGGAGAAGGCCAAGGTCCTGCGCGGGATCGGCGTCGAGCACGTCATCGACCGCAAGGCGGAGGGCTACCGCTTCCACGACGAGCACGGCCGCCCGGACTACGCCGAGATGCGTCGCTTCGGGAAGAAGATCCGGGAGCTGGTGGGCCGCGACCCGGACATCGTCTTCGAGCACCCCGGTCGCACCACGTTCGCGGCGTCGGTGTTCGTGGCGCGTCGCGGCGGCACGATCGTGACCTGCGCCTCCACCTCCGGCTTCCTGCACGAGTACGACAACCGCTACCTGTGGATGCACCTCAAGCGGATCCTGGGGTCCCACTTCGCCAACTACCACGAGGCGTGGGAGGCCAACCGGCTCGTCGACCTCGGGCGCATCCATCCCATCCTGTCCAAGACCTACCCGCTGGAGCAGGCGGCGCAGGGTGCGTACGAGATGCATCACAACCTGCACGCCGGCAAGATCGGCGTGCTCGTCGGGGCACCGGAGGAGGGGCTGGGCGTGCGCGACCAGGAGAAGCGGGGTCGGTTCGCGGAGCAGATCGCCGTCTTCCGCGCCTTCGAGTAGTGCTCGCCAGACCCGGGAGTGGTGGTACCACCACTCCGGGGTCGGCTGATCGGCGGGGCGACACGCCCCGATCGGATCAGTAGGGTGCCGCGCACCGGCACGGGAGTCGCCGGCCGCGCATCTTGGCCGGTGGTCGATACGGGGGACGGGGAAATGTTCGATCGCGCATTCTCGGGGTCGTCCCGCGGTATCCGGCTGCTCGGCCGCCTCACGGTCGTGGCCGCGGTCGGCACCGTGGCGATCGTCGTGGCGACCGGAACCGACGGGGTCGGGACCACGATCGAGATCCTGGTCGTCCTCGGCCTGCTGGCCGTGTCGCTGCTCCTGGCGAGCCCGCCGCGGCGTCGCACCTGGCAGCTGGCGGGCGCCGACCGGGCCATGGCCGCGGTGACGACGGCCGCCATCGACGCGCTCGACCGCGTCGAGCATCGTCGGGTCGACCTTGGTGCCCCCTTCCCGCAGATGGTCGTGGGGCCGACGGGCGTCAGCATCGTCGACGTGTGCCCGATCCGTGGTGACGTCCACGTGACCCGCGACGGCGTCCAGGAGATCGGCGCGGGCACGACGTGCCGACGCTGTGACGCGGCGGCCCGCGCGGCCGAGGCCGCCCGCCGCGCCCTGCACGAGGTCGAGGGCGGGCCGGACGTTCCCGTCCGCGTGCTGGCCGTGGTGCCGCCGGGCACCCGGGTCAGCCGGGACGCCGGGCTCGCCGACGCCATCGACGCCGTTCCGGCCGACCGGCTCTCCGACCGTCTCGCGCGCGGCCCCGTGCTGCCGATGGCGCTGGTCGACCGGTCCTTCACGCGGCTCGCCGCCCTCTCCGGCACCCAGGTCACCCCCGCCTGAAGCTGGTCGCGGGGTCGGCCACCCGTGCGACGTATCGGCAGGCACGGGCGGTCGCCGAGTGCACGCGCACGGGGTCAGCAGCCGGCGGTGACGAACTCCCACGGCAGCGGGCTGATGCAGCTCGGCCACCAGTGCAGGGCGGTGTAGAGCGGCACCACCGACCAGGCGCGGTCGCGGGTCTCCAGCAGCACGGCCGTCACGGTGATGGTCCCCGCCGCCAGCGCCCCGCCATAGAGCCCGGCGAGCAGGTCCCCGCGGAACAGCCCGCCGAACGCGAACACGTGGGCGACCGTGAACAGCACGACCGGGGTCAGCACGGCCGCCCGCGGCGCGGCGCGCCGTGAGGTGACGAGCCGGTCGGCCACCAGCACCAGCGCCGCCAGGCCGACGATCTGCAGCAGCGTCGGCAGTAGCTGCGTGGGCCCGATCGAGCGCAGCAGCCCCAGCACCAGCGCGACCGCGCACGCGCCGATCCCGAAGGTGCGCAGCAGTTCGGTCAGCGACACGTCGGGGGAGCGGAACGCCTCGCGGCCGCGGGTGACGAGGAACGAGGTCAGCAACAGTGCGCCGACCGCGGTGATCGCGAAGGACAGCAGCCCGATGACCAGGGCGGTGACCGCGTCGAGCCCCGCGAAGCCGGCGCCGCCGACGCGGCCGAGCAGCGCCGTGTCACTGGCGCCCACGGCCACGAACTGCCGAAGGACGCCCAGGACGACGACCGGCACGGTCAGGATCAGCCCGGCCCGCCAGCCGCTGCGCGGCCCGTCGAGGCCGAACGCGCCGAGCCGGTCGCCGCGGTAGCGCGCGAGCAGCCACGGGACCAGGCCGGTCAGCACGAAGATCCAGGCCAGGTCCAGCGCGATGGCGGGGATGCCCTGCTGGGGGTAGAACGGCAACGCGGACAGCAGGCCGATCACGAGCCCACCGAAGAGGGTCGTGGCGCCGGCCAGGATCACGTCGCTGCGGGCGTCGTCGCGGCTCACATACACGCCGCGGGACGCTAGCAGGCGGACACCGGACGGCCCGGGACGCTGGGTAGGCTGCCGGGTCGCTGGTCCGCCGCGCCGTTCGCCCGCGTCCACGAGGGGATGTCCGTGCTCGAGGCCTCGATGGTGGTGATCGGCGACGAGATCCTGGGCGGTCACGTCGCCGATCAGAACTCGGGCTGGTTGGCCACGCGCCTGACCGCGCACGGCGTGACGCTGACCCGGGTCCACGTCGTGCCCGACGACCTCACCGCGATCGGCGAGGCGCTGCACCTCGAGCTCGGCCGGCGCCGTCCCCGCCTGGTCGTCACCTCCGGCGGCATCGGCTCGACGCCCGACGACATCACCTACGAGGCGGTCGCGGCCAGTCTCGGACGCGGACTGGTGGAGGACCCCGTCATCGGCGAGCGCCTCGACGGTGCGCTGGAATGGACCCGCGAGCACGGGGTCGAGGTGACCGAGGAGTTCACCCACCACTTCCGCCGCATGGCCCGCATCCCGCAGGGCAGCCGGCTGCTGCGCCGGCGCTCGAGCTGGGTCCCGGGTGTGGCGGTGGACGTCGACGGCGGCGCGGACACCGACGGCGGCGCGACGATCGCGATCCTGCCGGGCGTCCCGGGCGAGTTCCGCCGCATCGTCTCCGAGGCGCTCGAACCCGACCTGCTCGCCGGCCGCAACCCCGTGCCGAGGATCGTGGAGATCGAGCACCCCTTCCCGGAGTCCGCCCTCAACGTGCTGTTCGCCGCGGTCCTGGAACGCTTCCCGGGCGTACGGCTCGGCAGCTACCCGGGCCAGCGCATGCTCGTGCGCCTGCAGGGCCACGACGCCGAGGTCGAGGACGCCGCCGCGTTCGTGCGCGCCGGCATCGACGAGTTGTACCGATCCCCGGGCGGCGCCCGGCTGGCCGCGTCCTGGACGGCCCGCCGCGGTGCGGCCGCCGCTCCCGCCGAGGAGAACCCGTGAACCGCCGACTGCTGTTCGTCCATGCCCATCCCGACGACGAGTCGTCGAAGGGGGCCGCCACGGCCGCCCGCTACGCCGACGAGGGCGCCGAGGTGGTGCTGGTCACCCTGACCGGCGGCGAGGCCGGCGAGGTGCTGAACCCGAGCGCAGCCGCCGTGGCGCCGGAGGAGATGGGCGCGACCCGTGCCCGCGAGCTGGCCGCGGCCGTCGCGGCCATCGGGTTCACCCGCACCCACGGGCTCGGCTACCGCGACTCCGGCTACCACGAGAACCCCGACGACGTGCCGGCCGGCTCGTTCGCGCGCACGCCGGTGGACCAGTCGGCCCGCGAACTGGCCGCGATCGTGCGCCACGAGCGTCCGCAGGTCGTCGTGACCTACCCGGAGGACGGCGGCTACCCGCACCCGGACCACATCATGTGCCACGCGGTCACGATGCGGGCCCTGGAGTTGGCCGAGGACCCCGACGCCGACCTCGACGACGGGCCCGGCGGCCAGGCCGGCCCCTGGCGGGTGCCCAAGGTCTACGCGAGCGGGGTGTTCCCGCCCGGCCGTGTCCACGCCCTGCACGAGGCCCTGCTCGCGCGCACCGGCGTGAGCCCCTTCACGGAATGGCTCGAGCAGCGGCCCGAGCGGTTCGAAGGCCCCGAACCGGACGCGCTGGTCGAGTGTGCGGACTGGTTCGCCCGGCGCGATGCCGCCCTGCTGGCGCACGTGACCCAGATCGACCCGGACGGGTTCTGGTTCGAGGTGCCCCGCGAGGTGGAGCGGCAGGCGTATCCCTACGAGGGCTACTACCTGCTGCGCAGCGACGTGCCGATCGAGCGGCCCGAATCGGACCTGTTCGCCGGTCTCGACGACCACGACACGCGCGCCGGCGCCGACCTCGGCCACGTCGCCGAGTCCGCGTCCGGCTGAGCCCGCGCCTCAGGCCGCCGCGAGGGGTGGGGGTGGCAGGTCGGTCGCGAGGTAGAACAGGCAGTCCTTGCGGGCCGCCTCGACCGTACGGGTCATCATGACCGGCGTGGTCGGCCGGGTCAGCACCACCTCGCCGTCGACGAGCGCGAAGTGGTGGTCGGTCACGTCACGGCCGTCCGCGGCGCAGGCGCGCACGGGCAGCGCGCTGCCGGGGTGGACGCGTCCCAGCACGTGACCGGCGGGTACCTCGACGAAGTTGTGCACGTCCGCGTCGGCGGCCAGCACCAGGTCCACCTCGTCGTCGAGGTCGCCGCCGAACCGGAAGCGCACCTCGGGACGGATGGTGACCTTGCGCAACCCGCCGAGCAGGTCGAGGTCGCGCACGATGCGGTCGTTCTCCAGCGGAGCGGCACCGAGGTAGCGCCGCAGCGCGTCGACGGCGAACGCCAGCGACTCGGGCCGTCCCGGCAGTCCGCACTCCACGGCGACCGTCGCGACGTCGTCGTGCAGTGCCTCCATCAACGTGCAGGCGGCCAGGTCCCAGCGCAGCAACGTCGAGGTGAACAGGGTTGCGAGGTTGAGCGTCTGCGGCCGCATGCGGGTCACGATGGCGTAGAACGGGTTGTCGCCGGTGTTGTTGTGCACGTCGACCAGCGACTCGAGCCCCGCGGCACGGAGTTCGGCGAGGATGCCGTCGGCGGCGCGGCGCTGGGCGGTGGTCGGCGCGTCGAGTCCCCAGACGCGGTTGAAGTCCTCCTGGTGGTCGAGGTAGCGGTGCGCGAACCCCGGCCCGTGCAGTGCGGCTTCCACGTTGCCGACGACGACGTACAGGTCGAACGGATAGCGACGCCGGCGGCGCAGGACCCGCAGGATCGCCTGCAGGCCGGTGGACTCGTCACCGTGCAGCAGCGTCACCACCGCGCGGGGGGCCTGCTCGCCCGTGCCCGGCACACGGATCAGCGTGGGCCGGCCCAGGACGCGCAGCAGCGCGCGGTCCCCGAGATCGAGCAGGTCGTCGGGGAGGCCGTCGGGATAGCGTCGGTAGGGGGTGTCCACGGGCGCGCAGGATAGGAGACGCGTCCTCGCAGGCAGCCACCGTGCGGTCGGGGGGCACGCGGCGTGTGCGCCGCGGCGGCCGGCGACCGCCCGCCGGACAACCGTCCCGGCCTGCCCGACGAACCAGGCGCATGACCATCGACACCTCCGCCAGCACCTCGGGCACCGGTGCGTCGCCGTCCGCGACGTCGCCTGCACCCCGCTGGCTGGGCGCGGTCGCCGGCGTGCTGGCGGCGAGCGCGGCCCTCGGGGCCGGGGAGCTCGTCGCGGGCCTGCGCGCCGGCTGGCCCTCACCGGTCGTCGCGATCGCCGACCGGATCGTGGAGGCGTCGCCGCCCGCACTGACGTCATGGGCGATCGGAACCTTCGGCACGAACGACAAGCCCCTGCTGATCGCCGGCATCGGCACCGTGCTGGCGGTGCTGGCGGCGCTGCTCGGCGTCCTGGCGACCCGCCGGCCGTTCGGCGCCGCCGCTGGCGTGGCAGGCCTCGGGACGGTGGGTGTGGCTGCCGGTCTGAACGCACCGGGGACGGGGGCGGGCGCGGGCGTTCCCGGCGTCGCCGCGACGTTCGTCGGTGTCGGCGCGCTGCTGGCCCTCGCCGCCGGACTGGCGCGGTACGGGGACACCAGCGCGGCGTCCGACGAGGCGGGCGACCTCGGCCGACGCCGCTTCCTCGTGGTCGCCGGGACCGTCGCCGCCGGCGCGATGGCCATGGGCACGGCCGGCCGCCTGCTGCTGTCGCGCTTCGACGTCGAGGCGGCGCGCGATGCCCTGGCCCTGCCGGCGCCCGTCGCCCGGCGCGATCTTCCGCCCCCCGCCGGTGCGGAACTCGCCGTGGACGGCATCACGCCCCTGATCACGCCCAACGACGCCTTCTACCGCATCGACACGGCACTGGCCGTGCCCCGCATCGACCCGGACACCCACGTACTCCGGGTCACCGGGATGGTCGAGCGGCCCTTGACGATCCCGTTCGCGGACCTGCTGCGCCGCGACCTGGTCGAGGTGCCGATCACGATGACGTGTGTCAGCAACGAGGTCGGCGGCGACCTGGTGGGCAACGCGGTGTGGCTGGGATTCCGGCTGCGCGAACTGCTCGACGAGGTCGGGGTCTCCTCCGAGGCCGACCAGGTCGTCGGCCGCTCCGTGGACGGTTACACGGGCGGATTCCCGGTCGCGGCCGCCTACGACCGTGACGCCCTGGTCGTGGTCGGCATGAACGGCGAACCGTTGCCGGCACAGCACGGCTTCCCGCTGCGGCTGGTCACCCCGGGGCTGTACGGCTACGTCGGCTCGACCAAGTGGTTGGCGGAGATCGAGCTCACCCGCTTCGACCGCTTCGACCACTACTGGGTCCCGCGCGGCTACGCGGCGCAGGCGCCGGTCAAGACCATGGCGCGCATCGACGTGCCCGGCGGCCGCGACGAGCTGGCGCCCGGGGAGCGGCCGATCGCGGGTGTCGCCTGGGCGCAGTCCCGCGGCGTCGCGAACGTCGAGGTCCAGGTCGACGACGGCGCCTGGCAGACAGCCGAGCTGGCCGAGGCGGTCAACGACGTCAGCTGGCGCCCCTGGGTGCTGTCCTGGCGGGCCACGCCGGGCCGTCACCGCATCCGCGTCCGCGCCACCGACGGCGACGGCGTGACGCAGCCGGAGACGCGCACGGGCGTGCGACCCGACGGTGCGACCGGCTGGCACACGATCACGGTGCTCGTCACCGGCTGATGTCCGGTCAGCGGGTCTCGCCGACGCAGCCGTCCGTCGCGATGCAGTAACGGTCGCCCTCGTCGTCGGACAGTTCCCGTGCGTACGCGCCGTTCCCGATGCGCTCCGCGGCCCGCTCCGCCGCCTCCTCGTCCGGGAACGGGCCTTCGACGACGACCCACAGGCCAGGGTTCAGCGAGGGGTAGTGCGAGGACCACAGCAGACGGCCGCGGCCACGCTCGTCCAGACGCGCGAGGGCCTCGCGTTCGGTGAAGTCGTCCCCCCACAGCGAGGCCACGACGACGACCCATTGCCGCTCGCCGTCGCCCAGCGTGATCGGCGCCCGCTCGCAGTCCTCGAAGTCCCACGGCCGCGGGTCGTCGTGCTCGCTGGGATCGAGCTCCACCGCGCACACGTCGTCGAACTCGACGGTGACGACCTCGGGCTCGTCGCCCGCGTCGTCGCGGCCCTCTTCGGACTCGGCCGACTCCTCGGCCTGGTCGTCCTCGGCCCGGCCGTCCGCGGGCGCGTCCGCGTCGTCATCGGCGTCGTCGTCGCCTCCGGCGCCGGTACCGGACTCGACCGCGTCGGGCCGGCTGGCGACCGTCCCGGCGTCGAAGGGGCCGGTGTCGGTGACCAGGGCGACGACCCAGAGCGTCAGGGCCAGGAGCAACGGGGCGCCGAGCAGCACGGCGGCGCGCACCTGCTCGGGCCGCACGGCGATACGAGGGCGGGGCACGACGGGCCTCGGGTGCGGGGGCGGCGGCACGCTACCCGCCTCACGTGTGACGGCAGACCGACCAAGGGAGAGCACGGGGTACGGCGGTACGCCGTCTGACACGCGGTTGCGGAAGATGTGCCGATGCCGAACGAAGCGCAACAGCAGTGTCCTCGCGCAAATCGTGCGGCCCCTCCGTTTCCCGGGCATATTGGGGACAACACCACTTGCGCAAGGGTGGTGTCAGCACCACCATCTTTGGCGGAGCATCAGAGGACGCCGTTGCCGGAGCACGTGGACGACACCGCCGACTCCACCCGCGTGCTGCTGGTGGAGGACCATCGGGTGCTCGCCGAGGCCCTGGCCGAAGCGCTGGGCGCCGCCACCGGCGTCGAGGTGTGCGGTATCGCGACCACGCTCGCGGAGGCCCACACGCTGACCGCGGCCTGCGAACCGGACGTCGTGGTCATGGACGTGCGGCTGCCGGACGGTGATGGTGCCGACGGGGTCCCGGACCTCCTGCGCCTCCGCCCGGAGGCCAAGGTCGTGTTGCTCTCGGCCAGCACGAGCCGGGACGTCCGCGCGCGCGCCGTGGAGGCCGGTGCGGCCGGCTTCCTGCCCAAGACCGCCGGGCTGGCGCAGATCCTCGAGGCCATCGAGCGGGTCGACGAGGGCGCGGTGCTGTTCAGCCCCGAGGACGTGCGGCTGGCCGCCGATCACCTGCGGCGCCAGCACCGGCGCGGCGGTCTGCTGACACCCCGGGAGCGCGAGGTGTTGCGGCTGCTCGCGGAGGGCGCGTCCACCGAGGACATCGCGGCCCGCCTGGTGATCTCCCCGCACACCGTCCGCAACCACGTCCGCCACATCATCGAGAAGCTGGGCGTCCACACCAAGCTGGAAGCGGTGGCGGTCGCGACCCGCGAAGGACTCGTCGAAGCCGGCTGACCTGTGGCGAATCGGGGTGGGCATGACGGACACGCTCGCGCAGTGGTCCCTCTACGACCTCGTGCCTCGACCGATCCTCGTGACGGACGGTGATGGGCGCGTGCACCACGCCAACCGGGAGGCGCTCGCGGTGCTGCGACTCCCGACCGACGACGCGGCCGCAACGGCCCGATGGACGGACGTGGTCGCCCCCGCCGACGTCGCCGCCGCCGAAGCGTGGTGGGTGCGTGTACGACGTGGCGCGTCGAACGAGCCGTTGCGGGCACGCCTCCGCGCGGGCGTCGGTCCCCACGAGGTACACGTGTCGCCGGTCGAGGGCCGGAGCGGCGCCGACCGGTTCGTCGTGACGCTGCTGCCCGCACCGTCCGAGCCGGCGGACGGGCCGCGCCCGAACCGGCTCGCGGCACGCCTCGCCGATGCGGCACCGGTCGGGCTCGGGATCATGGACCAGGACTTCCGGTTCCGCTACGTGAACCAGGAGCTGGCCGCGACCAACGGCCGCTCCGCCGAAGAGCATCTCGGGCGGCGCCTCGTGGAGATCGCGCCGCACCTGTTCCCGGAGGTCGAACCGCTGCTGCAGCAGGGTCTGTCGGGCTGGCACATCGTCGAGGCGCCGTTGACGGGCCCGGCGGTCACCGACCCGGACGAGATCCGTCACTGGCTGGTCAGCTACTTCCCGATCGAGCTGGACGCGGGCGAAGCCGGCGTCGGGGTCGTGGTCAGGGACGCCACGGTCCGGGTGAGGCAGGCCGAAGAAGCGGCGAAGAGTCAGCGGCTGCTGGCCGAGGCCGAGCGACTGGCCGCACTCGGCAGCTGGGAGTGGGAGATCGCCCCGGACGTGGCACGTGTCTCCGACGGGCTCCGGGCGATGTTCGGCCTGGAACCCGACGAGCCGTTCAGCTACGCGGTGCTGCTGTCGATGCTGGAGCCCGCCGACCGGGGACGGTTCGACGCGCGGGTCCGCGACGCGCTCGCCGTGGGAGGTCGCTTCGAGGCGACGTATCGCCTGGTCCGTCGCGACGGCGTACGACGACTGGTCCACGAGCGCGGCGAGTGCGTGGTCCGCGACGGCGAGACGGTCGCGATGTTCGGCACGGTGCAGGACATCACCGAACAGGCCGAACTGTCGGAGCGCGCCCGCCTCTGGGCGACCCTGGCCCAGCACCTGCCCAACGGGATCGTCGTGTGGGACGGCGTGGGCGTGCCGGAGCCGGCCCTCCTCCGGGTGCTCGCCGTCAATCCCGCCTTCGACGGGATGTACGAGGTGGAGGCGGAGTCGCCGATCGGCGTCACGCTGCGCGAGGTGTTCGGTCACGACCTGGCGCAGCGGTTCGACGACGACCTGCGCCGGTTGTTGTCGGACGGCGTCACCGTCCACCTCGGCGACGTCCGGCTGCCGTCGCGCTTCGGGTCCCGCGTGCTCGAGGTGGTGGCGTTCGGGCTCCCGCGCCAGCGCTACGGCATGGCGTTCGAGGACGTGACCGAGCAGCGGGCACTGCAGCAGGAGCGCGCCGACCTGCTGCGGCGCAGCGTGACCGCCGCCGACGACGAGCGGCAACGCGTCGCCGAACAGTTGCACGACGACGTGGTGCAGTCGTTGAGCGCCGCGCTGCTGCGGCTCGACCTGGCCGAGCAGACCGTCGACCGACCGCTGGACCGCATTCGTGAGCCCGTCGGCGATGCCATCGCCGTGCTGCGGCGCACGATCATGGAACTGGCGTCCGCCGACATCGTGCGCCAGGGCCTGCAGACGGCCGTCGGCAACTACGCCGACCGGCTCCTCGCCGTGGACGGCATCGAGGTCACCACCAGCTTCGCCGTCGAGGAGCACCTCGACGACGACACGCTCCTCGGTGCCTACCGGATCATCCAGGAGGCCCTCGCCAACGTCCGTCGGCACGCGCATGCCACCCACGTGCGTGTCGTCGTCCGCCGCACCGACGACGGCTGGCTGCGGGGCGAGGTCCTCGACGACGGCAGCGGCATCCCCGACGGTGTCACCGCGCCACCCGGCCACCTCGGCCTGCGGCTCATGCGCGAACGTGCCGAGGTGCTCGGGGGCCACGTCGAGGTCGTGCGACGGCGACCGCGCGGGACGGCCGTGCGCTGGCGCCTGCCCGCGTGACTCAGCGCTCGCCGGTCGACTCGGCGGTCAGTTCACGTACCACGGCGATCAGCCGCGAACTGCGTTCGCCCTTCGCCACGTAGGCGTCCACGCCCGCCTCCGACATCTCCCGCCGGCTGGACGCCTCGTCGTAGGCGGAGAACGCCACCAGACGGGTGCCGGACGACACCGCCCGGATGCCGCGCGCGGCCGCGGCACCACCGCCGGGCATCCGCACGTCCAGCACCGCGGCCTCCGGCCGCAGACGACCGCATGCCGCGATAGCGGCGTCGGCGCTGTCGACCTCCGCGACGACCGTCAGACCGGCCGCTGCCTCGAGAACCTCGATCAGCGCTTCGCGGACCTGGGCATCGTCGTCCGCCACCACGATCCTCACCGGCGCAGTCAACCGTCCTCCATCGATGGGCGCAGCCGACACGTCGTGTGCCGGCGCGGTCACCCGCGCACGCCGGGGTGGTACGGGCCCGGCGACGCCGCCAACATGGTCCGGGACGACCGCCCGCGGAGCATGCCCCAGGTCCGTCAACCGGCACCGGACACATCTGAGTCATGTACGAACAGCACGACTGTGGCTGCCGGACGTCGCCGAGGCCGTGCATCATGGCCACGGCGTCGACGTTCCCCTTCCCCGGGTCCCCCGCCGACGGCCGGCACCACTGCACGGTTCCCCCCGTCCGGGCAGTTCGTGTGCCGGCCGTCGCCCGGCCCGGACGTGGGTGGGCCGCCCTCCGGTCGCCTCCACCGAGCGCTTCGACGCCCACCACCAGCCCCCGCACCGTGAGATCCCCGATGCTCACCAGTCGCTACGACCGTGAACACGCCTGCGAATCGCGCTGCAGCGCGCGCGGCAGCACGACCGTCCACATCCACGGACGCCCCTTCCGGTTCTGCCGGCACCACGCCCGCGCGGTCGAGGCCGCGTACACCGCGGACGACCTGGGCGCCGAGCGCGCCGCCGTCGCCACCCTCGTGCGACACGAAGCCGACCGGCCGCGCCGAGCGCCGAGGAACGAGCCGTGAGGGGCACCTACTGTCCACACGGCATCTACGTCACCACCCACGTCGGCTGCACCGACTGCGGCCGGCGGTGACGACGCCGCGGCGGCCTCAGCCCCAGGTGTGGACCGGCTCGTTGCTGCGCATCCCCGCCATGTAGCGCCTGGTCATCTCGATGATGGCGTCCTGGCGGTTCGCGCCCTCGTCGAGGAGCTTGCGCACGGTGCGGACCTGCCAGCCGGCCCCCGTGATGCGCCGCAGGCAGCGCTGCTCGATGATCCCGAGGTAGTGGTCCCGGTCGCGGCGGTCGACCTGCCAGGCGTCGAGCCCCTTGTGGGCCAGCGGCAGCAGGGTGCGCAGCACCAGTTCACTGGCCGGGACGGTGCCCGCGCCGGGCCAGAACAGCTCGGACTCGATGCCGTGCTTGGCCGCGGAGAAGAAGTTGTCACAGGCGGCGGCGAACGACAGCTGCCGGTCGATCGGCGGGTCGAGCTCGGCCAGCGCGCGGACCAGGCCGAAGTAGAACGCGGCGTTGGCGACCGTGTCGACCACCGACGGTCCGGCCGGCAGCACCCGGTTCTCCACGCGCAGGTGCGGCTTGCCGCGCGCGACCGCGTAGACCGGCCG
Source organism: Egicoccus sp. AB-alg2 (assembly GCF_041821065.1). Taxonomy (NCBI): domain Bacteria; kingdom Bacillati; phylum Actinomycetota; class Nitriliruptoria; order Egicoccales; family Egicoccaceae; genus Egicoccus; species Egicoccus sp. AB-alg2. Next base: position 290,942 of record NZ_JBGUAX010000003.1, read on the forward strand.
GTTCCAGCGGTAGACGGTGCCGTTGTGCAGCACCAGCTCCGGCAGGTGGGGCACACCGCCGTCCTCGAGCACCTTCTCCGGTTCCTCCTCGTCCAGCAGCGGCAGCAGCGACGGGAAGTAGCGCACGTTCTCGTCGAACAGCTCCAGCAGCGAGCCGATCCACTTCTCCCCGAACCACACCCGCGGCCGCACGCCCTGCGCCGCCAGTTCCTCCGTGCGGGTGTCGATCGACTGCTCGAACAGCGCGATGCGGGTCTCGCGCCACAACTCCTTGCCGAGCAGGAACGGCGAGTTGGCACCCACGGCGACCTGGGCGGCGGCGGCCGCCTGCGCCGCGTTCCACACCGTCGGGAAGCCCTCCGGGCTGACCTGCAGGTGTAGCTGCACGGACGTGGCCGCGGCCTCCATCGTGATCGAGCTGACCCGCGTCAGCAGCTTCTCCGGCCCTTCGATCTCCACCTGCAGATCCTCGCCGCGGGCGGCCAGGATCTGCTCGTTGAGCAGGTGGTAGCGCGGGTTGGGGGACAGGTTCTGGATCGCGATGTCCAGGTCGGAGAGCGTCGGCATGATGCCGATCATGACCACGTGTGCGTCCAGCTCCTGCGCGCGCCGGTGGGCGTGCAGGAAGGAGGTCTCCAGCTCCTCCTCGATCTCGCGGAACACGGTGCCGACCAGCTTGTGCGGCGCGAGGTTGAACTCGATGTTGAACTGCGCGAGCTCGGTCTGGAAGTCCTCGGACTCCAGCCGGCTGAGCAGTTCCGCGTTGATCATCATCGGCGCGCCGTCGGTGTCGACGACGTAGAACTCCACCTCGACGCCCATGAGCTTGCGCTCGGTCTCGAACGCGCCCGCCTCCAACATGCGGCGGAGGACGTCGACGTCGCGCTTCACCTTCTCGCGGTAGCGCTGCCGGTCCTCCCGCGTGAAGCGCACCTCGTCGATGTCGCGACCCATGGTCGTCGCCTTTTGCCGAACGGACCCGAAGCGTAGGACGCGGCCCCTCCTCGGGGGGCGCTAGCGTCACCCGACGTTCGGAACCATCGTGCGACGAGGTGCGACCGTGGAGATACGACCGCTGCAGCCCGCCGACCTCGCCGCGGTGCTCGCCCTCAACACCGCCGAGGTGCCCAACGTCGGGCCCCTGACGGCCACCACCCTCGCCGAGCTCGTCGCGCTGAGCGAGCTGTCACTGGTGGCCGTCGACGACGATGGGCTGGCCGGCATGCTGGTCGCGTTCGCCCCCGGCGCGCCCTACGGCAGCCCCAACTACGGGTTCTTCGAGCGTCGTGGCACGAACCACCTGTACGTCGACCGGGTGGCGGTGGCGGCACACGCCCGTCGCCGCGGCGTCGCCTCGGCGATCTACGACGCGGTGGAGGCCCACGCGCGGACCACGGGACGCGCCGAGGTCACGTGCGAGGTCAACCTCGAACCCCGCAACGACGTCTCGCTGGCCTTCCATGCCGCACGGGGGTTCGTCGAGGTCGGCCAGCAGGCCGTCGGCGAGCATCGCGTGAGCCTGCTGGCCAAGCCACTGGCCTGAGCCGGCCAAGCCGCTGGGCTGATTCGACGCTCAGTCCCAGTCGTCGATCCAATCGGGGTCGATCAGCCGCTCGCCGCGATCGAGTGCCGCGATGCGGGTCATGTCGTCGTCGCTGAGCTCGACGTCCCAGACCGCGAAGTTGGCGGCGATGTTCTCGGGCTTGCTCGAGCGCGGGATCGCCACCGTGCCACCGGTCTGCAGCAACCAGCGCAGGGTCACCTGGATCGGGGACAGCCCGTGCTGTTCGCCGACCTCCCGCAGCACCGGGTCGTCGAGCACCCTGCCCTGCGCGATCGGGGAGTACGCGGTGAGGAAACCGCCACGCTCGGACAGGACCTTCCGGATCGGGTCGACGGCGAGGTAGGGGTGATGCTCGACCTGGTCGGTGACGATCGGCGCGAGATCGAAGGCCTCGGCGAGGCGGTGCGAGGGGAAGTTGGAGACGCCGATCGCGCGGGCCAGTCCGGCGTCGCGCAGCTCGGTCAGGGCGCTCAGGGTCTCCGCCAGCGGGGCGTACTCGTCGGAGGGCCAGTGCAGGAGCAGCAGGTCGACGTGGTCGACCCCCAACTCGTCGAGGCTGCGACGCGTCGACGCGCGCACGTCCGGCGCCTGGGCCTGGTCGCGCCAGACCTTCGTGGTGAGGAACACCTCGTCACGGTCGACCTCGCTGTCGGCGATCGCGCGACCGACCTCGGCCTCGTTGCGGTAGATCTGCGCCGTGTCGACGTGCCGGTAGCCGACCTCCAGCGCGGCGCGGGTCGCGTCGTAGGCGGTGCGGCCGGTCAGCTGCCAGGTGCCGAAGCCCAGGGTCGGCACGCGCAGGTCGTCGATCGTCAACTCGTGCACTAGGGGTCTCCTCGGGTCGCGGTCGGGCACCCGACGCTACGAAGCCGTGCCGCCCGGCCGGCGAACCGGCCCGGTCGATCGGTCGGGCTCTGCGCGGGACCGGCGGGCGGACGGACAGCAGGACCGTCCCCGTGGTCACGTTGCGGGCCGGTGGGGGCCGGCGTGCCCCGTTACGGTCGGCGCGGCCGGACCGGAGGAAGGGGGCGTCGTGCCGCTGGTGCGCTTCGTCGTGTACGGGATCGCGAAGACCCTCAGCAAGGTCTTCGGCCTCGCGACGATGGCGTTCTTCGGGCGCATGCCGTCACGGGACGACGACAAGCTGGCCGCCGTGGGCGTGCTGGCGGTCACGTGGGTGCCGGTCGTGGCAGCGGTCGCCGTCCCCGCGCTGGGCGAGATGGTCATCCCCTTCGCGCCGGACGACGAACAGGTCGTGCGGCTGATCGCCCTCGGGACCGCACTGGTGATCCCGCTACTGGTCGGCTACGCGGTCAGCCGCATGCACAACAACGAGGGCAACGCGTCCCGCTCGACCGCCATGCACCTGCTCCACGGCTTCTGGTACACGCCGGTGATCGGCGCCGCGGTCTGCGGCGTGATCGTCGTGGTGCCCTTCGTGAAGACGTCCTACCTGGTCAAGCGTTTCACGGTGCAGCGCCTGATGGTGATGATCCCGGCCGGCACCTACGACGACGCGGTCGAACACGTCGTGGCCTCGCTGCGCCGACGCGGGCTGCAGGTCGAGGTCACCGAGCCGGAACGCTCGATCAAGCTGATGTTCCGGCTGCTCGGCTTCGTGCTCGGACACATCTTCTGCCGCGACGTCGCCGACGAGATGAAAGCCGTGCGCGGCCACGACGCCGACGGCGGCTGGTTCGAGGTCACGATCCACGCAGCCGACCTGTCGGTCGTCGGCAAGCAGAAGCAGGCGTGCCGGGTCCTGCCCGTGCTCGCCGAGGAACTCGACGAACGCGTCGTCTACTTCACCTGGGACGACGAGTCGCAGCGGCTGGAGGACCGGATGCGCGAGCTGCGCGGACAGCTCGAGGACGGCGACGAACCCGACCTCGATCAGGTGCGTCAGCTGGCCGAGGACCTCGCCACGTTGGAGCTGGACAAGGAGGAGTGGAACAACGTCCGGCGCAACCTGTACCGGCTGGAGCGCGACGCGTACGCGCGTGCGGCCGGCCGGGAGGACCCCGAGGCGGCGACGGAGGCCGTCCAGGAACGCGCGGCGCACAGCACGGCGTGACCGGCGGGGCCGGTCGACCGACGGGTCCGACGGCCCGACGGGTCCGACGGCGCTGGCCCCGGTCTCGGTCGAGGTGTCAGGGTCGAGACCGCTTCAGCCGGCGACGTCGAGGTTGTGCCGGAAGAGGCCGTCCGGGTCCCAACGCCGCTTGGCGGCGCGGAGCCGTTCGAGCGTCGCGCCCGGGTAGACCTCGTGGATGCGGGCCGGGCCGTCCGCGCCGACGAAGTTGAGGTAGGCGCCGGTGACGCCCTCCTCGCGCAGCGCGTCGTGGCTGTCGGTCACCCAGTCCTCGTGGCGCGCTCGTTCCTCGTCGCCCTCGAACATGGCGGCCACGTTGACCATGATCCGGCGTCCGCGATGGGCGTAGGCGGTCGCGCCGAGCGGAAGGCGGCCGATGGCGCCGCCCAGGACCCGGAGCTGCACCGCCGCCATCGGCGCCGTGGCCAGCGCGAGACGCTCGAGGATGGTCGCGGCGACCCCGGCGTCGAGCGTGTCGCGGTAGAAAGTGCGCAGCGCGGCGCGCGGATGGAAGTCGGCCGGCTCCTCGGTGTACAGCTCGGGGTAGGGCCGGGAGCGGACGTCGTCGAACAGCGGCCGGGCGAGCGCGCGGAACGGCGCGATGGCGGCGTCAGCTTCCGACTCCGGTCCCGCGTGCACGATCAGTGCGATGACCACCAGCTGCCCGTGCAGTTCCTCGGGGAGGAAGGGCAGCGGCGGGGCGACCATCACGTTCGCGATCGTCGACACGCTGTCGGGCGCCTCGTCCGCCGCGGCGACCAGCCCGGCGATCACCTCGGCGCTGGCCGGCAGCGCCAGCATGCCGCCGTGGACGGTCGTGACCTCGGCCAGCCGGTAGTGCAGCGCGGTGGCGACGCCGAAGTTGCCGCCGCCGCCGCGGATGGCCCAGAACAGCTCCGGCTCCGTGTCGGCGTCGACATGACGGATGCGTCCGTCGGCCGTGACCAGCTTCGCCGCGAGCAACTGGTCGTGCGTCAGACCGTGGGCGCGGCTGAGGAAGCCGATGCCGCCGCCCAGCGTGATGCCGCCGATGCCGACGGAACCGCTGTCGCCGAAGCCGACGGCCAGTCCGTGCCGCGCCGCCGCCTCCGTGACGGCCCCGGCGGTCAGTCCCGTCTGTGCCCAGACGGTGCGCGCCCCGGCATCGACCTCGAGCCGGCGCAGGCTGGACAGGTCCAGGACCAGGCCGCCGTCGATCACGCCGTGGCCGGCGACGCCATGCCCGCCGCCCTTGACGGCGAGGTCGAGGTCGGCGTCGCCCGCGAGGCGGACGACCTGGGCGACGTCGGTGGCGTCCGCGGGTCGGACGATCAGGGCGGGTCGCCGGTCGAGACCGCCGTAGTAGAGCGTGCGGGCGGCGTCGTAGTCGGGATGGTCCGGGGCCAGGACGTCCCCGCGCACCGATCGGCGCACGTCGTCGAGGGCGATGGGCAGGACACTCGGTGTCGGGGCGTGCATGGGCGGCTCCTCCGAAGGGTCACCTGAGGTGGACGACCGCCCGGCCGCGGAGTCATCGCGACACGGCCGAGGGCCCGTGGTCGACGCTATGACGGGACACGGATCCGTCGCGTCCGCATCGGCGACGCTACGACCTCGAGCTAGGTCGAGGTCAAGGTCCGGTCGAGGCAGAGTTCGGTGCGCGGGGGCTGGGCGGGTGCCGCCCGACGCCCGCGGTTCCCACCGTTTGCCTGACGAGGTCGGCGTCCACCGCCTCGGGGTTCCTAGCGTCCGCGCGACGGGGCCCGGTCGATCGACCGGCGCGGCCGCCGCGGTGAGCCGCGGTGGGGCGAATCGAAGCGTGAGGAGAGGCGCATGGTGCGCAGGTGGACGACGGTGGTGCTCGCGGGTGTGCTCGCCGTCACGAGTGGCGTCGTACCCGCGGTCGCCCAGGTCGACGAGGGCTCCGGACCCTGCCCCGAGGGGGCGCCGCCGGCACCGTTCGTCGACGTCACACGTGACAGCACGCACGCACCCGCGATCGACTGCGGCCACGAGCTCGACCTGCTGCTCGGCGTCACGGCCGACCGGTTCGCGCCCGCGCGTTCCGTCACCCGGGCGCAGGCCGCGTCGCTGGTGGCCAGGACCCTGGACGCGGCGCGGGTCGAGTTGCCGCCCGCCACGGCCGGGCGCGACTTCCCCGACGTGCCCGACGCGCACCGCGACAACGTGCGGCGGCTGCAGGCGGCCGGCATCGTCCAGGGCCGCGCCGGCGGGACGTTCGCGGGGTCCGCACCGGTCACCCGCGAACAGTTCGCGAGCCTCGCCGTCCGGGCGCTGTCGGTCGCGCGGGGCCTCGACGTGCTGGCGGTGACCTCGGGTGCCTTCCCGGACGTCGACTCCGAGGTGCACGGCGCGAACGTGGACGCCGCCGAGGAGCAGGGGGTGCTGCAGGGGCGTGCCGACGGCACCTTCGCGCCGAAGGCCGACACGCGGCGCGACCAGGCGGCCAGCGTCGCCGTCCGTCTGCTCCGCGAGCTTCGACGCGGCGGTGGCTTCGGCGCGTCCGACCGCCCGAACCGGCTGGCCGGCGGCGAGGTGTGGGTGCTGGACCAGGGCACCGACCGCATCCACGTCCACGACGGTGACGACGGTTTCACCGAGCTGACGTCGATCGACGTGCGCCCGCAGACGCTGCGCGACGCCGGCTTCGCGGCGGCGCCGACCGGGCAGTTCACCGTCCCCCACATGATCGAGTTCGACTCGCAGCAGCGCTACGCGTTCATCGCGGCCACGGCCGGCGGCGTGACGATCGTGGTCGACGCCCGCAGCAAGGAGGTCGTCGAGGTGCTGCCGACCGGGCCGGGCAGCCACATGGCGGCCGTGACCCCGGACGACGGCGCCGTGTGGGTCGCCGTCATCGGCACCGCCGGCCGCGCGGACACGCGCCCTGACCCGAACGGCGGCGACCCGCTGCCGGCCCAGGACCGCAAGATGGTGGAGATCCCGCTGGACCTCGACGCCGAGGCGCCCACGTTCGCCATCGGCCGTGAGCTGCACCTCGACGAGCTCGTGGCACCGCTCGAGGCCGCCAACGACTGGGAGTACCCGTCGTTCAGCCCGGTCTGCCACCAGTACGACCCGGACGCCACGCAGGCCTGGATCACGCTTGGTCCCGGCTGGAACCAGGGCGGCCTCGTCGTGCTCGACCTCGACGCCGGCGAGCTGGTCGAGGAGGCGGCGTTCGACCCGGCCGAGGTGAAGGCCAACTGCGGCGTGTCCGTCACCGACGAGCGCGTCATCGTCAACTGGAGCGGCCGGGTGGTCGCGGACCAGGACACGAACGGCGAGTGGTACGTGATCGACCCCGACACCTACGAGGTCCAGCGCACGGAGGACACCGAGGGCTTCGACGCCCACGGCCTGCGCCTGACCCCCGACGGGTCGAGCTACTGGCAGGTCAACCGTGCCTCCGACAACGCGTTGGTGATCGACGCGGAGACGCTCGAGGTCACCCGTCGCCTGCCGAACATCGCCGACACACCCGACATCCTCGACTACAGCCCGGACGGCGCGCTGCTCTACATCACGCAGCGCGGGCCGACACCGCGGTCGGGGGCGATCCACGCCGCGAGCGGCCAGCAGCCCGGCGTCGCCGTCGTCGACGTGGCATCGGGGCGACGCCTGGGCGTGTTGACCCAGGCGCCGGTCACCGACGTCGACGGTCGCCTGGTCAACGACGTCCACGGCATCGGGGTCCGTGTGCCACAGGAGGGCGACACCGTGCCGGAGGCGGCCACGGTGGCTCGCGCGAGCCTCGACGCCCGCCGGTCCGACCCTGCCACCTTCGGCGTCCACTGCAGCCTGCCGGTCACGGCCTGACCGCAACCGCGCGCCGGCAGCCGGCGGCCACAACCCACGTGGGTCGTGGCCGCCGACGCGTCATCGCGTGCCCCGCGCGCCCGCGTGCGGCCGGCGGGCTTCAGGCTCCGTCGGTCTCGGTGAGGACGCGGACGAGTAGTCGGGTGTACCGGGCAGGCTGCTCGAAGCTGGCGCGGTGGCCGGAGGCCGGCAGCTCGACCCACTCCTTCGCCGGCGCGTCGAGCCGGTCGAACCACGCGCGGGCGGGCACCACGCGGCCGCGGGACTCGTGCTCGCCCATGACCACGTAGAGCGGCACGTCCAGCCTGGGCACGGATTCGCGAAGATCGACCTGCTGGAGCCGCGGGTAGAGGAGCGCGTAGGTGTCGAGAAGTCCCCGGATGGCGGCGAGCCGGTCCATGAGGCTGTTCTCAGGACCCCAGATGGTCGAGGTCATCTCCGTGTGGCCGTCGAACTCCGGGTAGGTGAACAGCCCGCGCTCCAGGTCGTTGAGCACCAGGTCTTCCTCCCACCGCTCGTAGGGTGGGGGGCCGAGCGCCGCGAGCCGGCCGAGCGCCGCCTCGTCACCACGGCGACGTGCCTCGGCGGTGACGTCGTCGTGGAAGAGCCGATCGGTTGCCGTGACGTCGACCATCTGGCCCGTGCTGACGACGGCGCGGTAGCGCTCAGGGTGGCGGGCTGCGGCGAGGACCGCCGGGACGGTGCCGTAGGACTGGCCGGTGATGACGATGCGGTCCTCGTCGAACCGCTCCCGCAGGTAGTCGGTCACCACGAGCGTGTCGGCGACGGCGCCGTCGATGGTGAGCGTCGACGTGGGATCGATGGCCCGGTAGGACTTGCCGGTGCCGCGCTGGTCCCAGGTGACGACGACGAAGTGCTCCTCCAGGCTGGTGTCCAGGCGCATGGCGCCGAGGTCCGTGCCGCCGGGTCCACCGGCGAGGTGCAGCAGTACCGGGGCGTCCGCGTCGACGCCGCGGATCAGCAGGGACTGGTCGAGCCCGTTCACGTCGATGGTGATGAGCTCGGCGATGCTGTTCGGCCGCGGCTGACCATCGGGACCGAGGATCGGTGCGGTGGACGCCGGCACCGCCACGAGCACGGCCAGGGCGACGATGCCCAGACTCGTCAGGGCCAGAACGGCCGTCCCGGTTCGGCGAAAGCGGTGGACGCTGGAAGTGCGGCGCGCTGCGAGCTGCACGCCCCAGCCGGCGCCGACGGCCATCGGCGCGACCAGCAACGCGCCGAGGGCGAGCCGGACGGCGACCCAGGCGAGCACACCCATCAACGTGAGCCGTGGGCGATCGACGGTTGGGCCGACGAGGTTCATCTGCCCGAGCTCGACCACCACGACGAACACCATCGGGGCCAGCAGCACGGCGAAGCGCCGACGGACGAGCGCGCCGGCGGCGAGGCCGACGGCTGCGGCAGCGGGTATGGCGACCAGCGCCTCCACTCGGGTGATCGGTCCGCGCGGCAGGAAGTCGGCGCACAGCTGGGCGGCGGTCGTACTCAGAACCACGGCCAGGAGGAGGCGCACCCGCAGGTCGGAGAGGAGCACGCGAAGGCCCTCCGGGCGCCGCGGAC